>CAZPJM010000022.1:0-31835 GCA_964586865.1 uncultured Enterobacteriaceae bacterium | reverse complement strand
GCGCGGATACGCCGGCGGTGCGCATCTACGCGGAGGCTGAGGCCCCGCCCCGCGTCCCTGGCCCCGCCCTCCCCACCCGATACCCCCTCCCCATGCCCCGCCTTCTCCGTCTCGCGCTCCTCCTCCCCCTCCTCGCCTGCGGGCCGCCGCCCCTCGAGCCGGTCCGGGACGCCTCGGACGACCCGCGCCTCGTCGGCGCCCCGGGGCCCTTCGCGGTGGGCCGCATGGTCTGGACCATCCCCGCCCACGTGAGCGACAGCGCCCGGGTGCGGGTCTTCGCCCCCGTGGACGCAGAGGGCGCGCTGCTCCCAGGCCCGCACCCGCCGGTCGTCTTCCTCCACGGCGGCTTCGTGGCGCCGGACCGCTACGACTGGTGGGCGATCCACGTGGCCTCGCGGGGCTACGTGGTGGCGCTCCCGGACCACCCGGCCCGCCTGGCCATCGCCGCACAGGGGCACGCCCTCGAGGCCCTCGAGGCCCTCCGACGCCAGGCGGGGCGGCCGGGTCCCCTCGCGGGGGTGGTGGGGCCGGAGGCGCCAGCCGCGGTGGCGGGCCACTCCCTCGGCGGGGTGGCGGCGACCCGGGCCTGGCTGGGCGCGCCGCAGGACTTCGCCACCCTGGCCATCGTGGCCAGCTTCCCCGCCCCGTGGGACGACGTGGCCGGACGGCCGGACGCCCCGGCCCTCTCCATCGTGGGCGAGAACGACGGGAGCGCCGACCTCTCCCGGGTGCGCGAGGGCTTCGAGGCCCTCGCGGGGCCGCGCCTGTACGCCGAGGTGGAGGGCCTGAACCACTACGACTGGGCCGACGGGGTCACCGAGGGCGAGCTCGATGGAGACGGGCCCCGCGGGCGGCCGGTGCCGGAGGCCCGCGCCGATGCGATGGCGGTGATGGACACCTGGCTCGACGCCTGGCTCCTGGACGATCCCCAGGCCCGCGCGGCCTGGGCCACCGCCGACTTCCCGGGCATCGAGGAGGGGCGATGAGCCCGACGCCCGGACCGGGATCCGCGCGGAGGCGCGGGTGATCCTGGCCCTGAGCCTGGTGGCGCTGGCCGATCCGGTGGCCCTGCGGGCCCCGGTGGAGGGCCGGATGGTGGTGGCGGCGGGCGCCCCGGCCCTGGGGATGGCCTGGCGGCCCGCGGACGGCCCTGCCGTGGCAGCCACATGGCGCTGGACCTCGGGGGCGGCCGACCTCTCGGTGGGGCTGGACACCACCACCGGCCCCGAGGACGACGGGTGGGGCACCGCGGCGGGGGTGGCCGTGGGCGTGGTGGCCCTGCGGGACCCCACCGTGGGCTTCTCGGGCACGCCGTGGCTGCGGCTGGAGCGCCGGGGCCCGGTCCGCGGCGGGGTCCAGCTCGCTGCCCCGGTGCTCGCCCACCCCACGCGCGGCCTCCGCGCCCCGCTCCAGGTCGAGCTCTTCGCCGGGGGCCGCGTGGACCGGATTGCCATCTCTGCCCTCGGCAGCGCCGGATGGGCCTTCACGCCCCACCTCCCCGCCGGGCGCCTGGTCCTCCAGGGCCAGCTCCTCGTGGGCCTCTCCCTTCCCGAACGGACCCGCTCCCCCGGATCGCCATGACCCTGCCCGCCGTCGCCCCCGCCCGCCTCCGGATCGTCCGCGACGATCCCGTCCACGAGGACCGGGACTACGTCCTCTACTGGATGATCGCCCAGCGACGCACCCGCTGGAACCACGCCCTCCAGCACGCCGTGCGCCACGCCCAGCGCCTCCACAAGCCGCTCGTGATCCTCGAGCCCCTCGACGTGGACTACCGCTGGGCCAGCGAGCGGTTCCACGCCTTCGTCATCCGGGGGATGCGCGACAACCAGGCCCGATGCGAGGCGGCCGGGGTGGCCTACCACCCCTGGGTGGGCCGCGAGCCGGGGGATGGACAGGGGCTGCTCCAGACCCTCGCCGACCGGGCCTGCCTCGTCGTCGCCGACGACCATCCGGCCTTCCGCTGGCCCACCCTCCTGCTCCGGGCCTCCCAGGCCCTCGACGACGTCCGCCTCGAGGCCGTCGAGGGCGTCTCGGTCCTCCCCCTGAACGCTGCCGACAAGACCTACAAGCGGGCGGTGGACTACCGGCGCTTCGTCCACAAGCACATCGGGGAGCACCTGGACGACCTGCCCGTGGCCGAGCCCCTGGACGCGGATCTCCCGGGCCCGGCCGAGCTCCCCGCACGGGTGGGGCGCGCCTGGCCGGCGGCCGATCCCGCGGCCCTCCTCGCCCCGGATGGCCTCGCCGGCCTGCCCATCGACCACGACATCACCGAGGTGGAGGACAAGCCGGGCGGCCCGGAGGCCGGAGAGGCCCGGCTGGACGCCTTCCTGCGCCATCGCCTCTCCGAGTACACCGACCGCAACCACCCGGACGCCGACGCGGCGTCGGGCCTGTCCCCTTGGCTGCACTTCGGGCACGTCTCGGCCGCCGAGGCCTTCCACCAAATCGTGACCCACGAGGGCTGGAGCCCCGAGGACATGGACCGGGACCGCTTCGCCAAGCAGGAGGGCGCATGGGGCATGTCCGCCGGCGCCGAGGGCTTCCTGGAGGAGCTCCTCACCTGGCGGGAGCTCGGTCACAGCGTCGCGTGGCGCCAGCCGGTGAAGCACGCCACCTACGACGGGCTCCCCGGATGGGCCCGGGAGACCCTCGAGGAGCACGCCGACGATCCGCGCGAGCACGACTACAGCGTCGAGGAGCTGGCGCGGGCCGAGACCTCCGACCCCATCTGGAACGCGGCCCAGCGGGAGCTGCGCGCCACCGGCGTGGTCCAGAACTACCTGCGCATGCTGTGGGGCAAGCGGGTGCTGGCCTGGCGCCCCACCCCCCGGGACGCCTTCGACACCCTGGTCGAGCTCAACAACCGCTACGCCCTGGACGGGCGCGACGCCAACTCCTACTCGGGGATCGCCTGGGTCTTCGGCCGCTACGACCGCGCCTGGGGTCCGGAGCGGCCCATCTACGGCAAGGTCCGGTACATGACCAGCGACTCGACCCGCCGGAAGCTCCGGCTCTCGGACTACCTGGAGCGGTGGGGCGACGGCTGACGGGCCCCACGCCGCGGCCTGCGCGAGCGTGGAGCCCGGCCGGGGGATCAGGTGGTGAAGCGGTTGGTGTGGCCCTGGAGGGTCTTGGCCATCCCGGCCAGCTCCTTGGCCGCCACGCCCATCATCTCGGTGGCCGACCGGCCGTCGCGCGCGGTGCCGGCGACCTCCCGCGCCCCCGAGGCGATGAGGCTGGTCGAGCTCGCCGCGGTCCCCGCGCTCCGGCTGATCTCGGAGGTGACGGCGGACTGCTCCTCCACCGCGCTGGCGATCTCGTCCTGGATGGCCGAGATCTGCCGGATCACCTCGCCGATGGCGCGGATGGCGGCCACCGCCTGGCCCGTGTTGCCCTGGATGGCCTCGATCTTCCGACCGATGTCCTCGGTCGCGCGGGCGGTCTCCTTGGCCAGCTCCTTGACCTCGTTGGCGACCACGGCAAAGCCCTTGCCGGCCTCGCCGGCCCGGGCCGCCTCGATGGTGGCGTTGAGGGCCAGCAGGTTGGTCTGCTGAGCGATGGAGCTGATCACCTTGAGCACCTCGCCGATCTCGTCGCTGGCCTGACCCAGGCTGGAGACGATGGTGTCGGCGTCCTGGGCCTTCTGCACGCCGTCACCGGCGACCTGGGAGGCCTGGCTGGCGCTACGTGCGATCTCGCCGATGGAGGCGCTCATCTCCTCGGCGGCGCTCGCCACGGCCTGCACGTGGCCGTCGACCTCGTCCGACGCGGTGGACAGGCTGTCGGCCTGCTCCTGGGTGCTCCGGACCCCGTCCCCCAGCTCCTCGGCGGTGAGCGAGACGCTCTCGGCCGCCGCCCCGAGCTGCTCGGCGGTCTCGGCGGTGGCGGCGATCCCCTCCCGGAAGGCCCCGAGCAGGCTGGCCAGGCCTTCGCCCAGCCGACCCACCGGGTCGGTCCCGCGCACCGGCACATCCACGGTGAGGTCCCCACCCACCGCCGATTCGATGCTCGCCACGAGCTGGTCCACCTTCTCCTGGAGCTCCTTCCGATCGGCCTCCTGCTGGGCCTGGAGGGCCTTCTTCTGGGCCTCCGTCGCGACCTGCTCCGTGATCACGTCCCAGGTGACCATGGGGCCCACGTAGGCGCCCCCCGGGTCGTAGATGGCGGCGACGTGCAGCCGGAGCCACTCGGGCCCGAGCCGCACCCGGGCCACGTGGGGCAGGTTGCCCGGATCGGCCAGCATGCGCCGCTGGTGCTCCGGGTGCTTGTGGAACACGTCGATGCTGCTCCCGACGATGTCATCGGGATCGATGGGCAGGTGCTCGGCCAGACCGTCCAGGGTCCGCCGCGAGGCGGCGTTCACGTAGACGATCTCGAAGTCGAGGTTGGTGAGCATGACGTTGAGGGGCATGGCCTCGACCATGTTCCTCAAGAGGCTGTCTTCGCCGGTGCTCTGCTCGTCGAGGCTGACGGGTGCCGTGGCCGACATGGGGACCTCCACGGAAGGGTGTGGAGGACTCGTCGGTCCAGCTTGCAACGACTTGATACGACCCGGTCGAGGGGGGCGGCCGCCGATCAGCCGGAAGGCGGCGAGAAAGCCCCATCCCAGGCCGATCGCAGGCTTGTGCAGCTTCGTTCGTCGGCCACCTTGTCGAGGCGGAAGCGGCTGCGCCCGGGGTCGGGGGTGAGGGTGGGCGTGGCGGCCAGGGGCGCGAAGCTGGAGCCCAGGGTGCGCTGCTCGAGGACGAGCTGTTCCACGCGGCCCCGGACCCCGCCGTCCTGGACCACCCCCTCGAAGCGGCTGTGGCCGTGCTGGACCACGTACATGCGCACCGTGCCCACGAGCGGGATGCGCAGCCGCACCGTCACCCCGGGGTGCCCATCGCCGTCCTGGTCCAGGACCCCGGGATCGCTTGGCTTCTCGGGAAGCACCCCCCCTGAGGCCTTCGGGTCGTACCCCAGGTGGCTCGGGCCAGGGTCGGCCGCATAGCGCCAGGTGCCGTCGGCCTTGCGGGTGAGCTGCACCGGGTAGGTCTGCACCGGGAGCGCCCGGACGAAGGCCCGGGGGATCATGGTGTCGGCCTTGGAATCCGAGGTGACCCGGATGTCGCAGACCTGCTGGGTGGCGGTCCAGCCGCCCTCCTCGCCCCGGACGAGCTGGACCCGGGAGAGGCTCCGGCTCACCGAGCGGGTGGTGCCGGAGACGGCGAGGTGCGACGTCGAGGCGCTGTCGACGATGAAGGCGTAGGTGCCCTCCTCGAGGGGAGCGGCGTCTCCGGAGGCGGCGAGGGTGGACAGCATCATCAGGATCACGAGACGCCCAGGTCGCGGGTGAGGGCCTCGGCGGCCAGCCGGCCGGACTGGAGGCACAGGGGCATGCCCCCGCCCGGGTGGGCGCTCCCCGAGGCCAGGTAGAGACCCGGTATCCGACTGACGGCGTTGGGGGGGCGCCGGAAGGCGGCGAAGGGGTCGTTGGACGCCGCCCCGTACAGGGCCCCCCGGCTCCCCGGGAAGGCCCGGGCCAGCCCCGCCGGGCTCCGCTCCCAGACGATGGGGGCGTCGGCGGGAAGAAGCTCGGCGGCATGCAGCCGCTCCAGGACCCGCTCCCGGAGGGATCCCCAGGTGGCCTCGGGGGTGGGGCCGCCCTCGGGCTCGGCGGGTGCATTGGCCATGATGAAGAGGGGCACGCCATCGGACCAGCCGGCACGGCCATGGGCCCGGGCCTGATCGCACAGGTAGACGGTGGGGGCGTCGGGGGGGACCTCCCGGTCGAAGAGATCGCGGAACTCGTCGAGGTAGGCCCGCGGGAACAGGGCGGTGTGCCCCACCCGGTCCGCCCTGGCGGGCACCCGGGCCACCGCCGTCCAGCCGCTGGTGGAGCGGTGGCGCACGGCGGGCAGTCCATGGCGGGCACGCTCGGGGAGGAGGTCCCGGACCAGGTGCGCCACGTCGGCGTTGACCACCACCCGCCGGGCCGCCAGCCGCTCGCCGCCGCGGAGGCGGACCGCCGAGACGCCCTCGCCATCGGCCTCGATGGCCTCGACCGGGGCGCCGGTGCGCACCCGCCCCCCCAGCCGCTCGAGCACCGTCACCAGGGCCCGGGGCAGCTCGTGGATGCCGCCCTCGACGCCGTAGCTCCCGAGCCCCATCTCGACGTGGGCGATGCAGTTCAGGGTGGCCGGGGCCCGCCGCGGATCGGAGCCGTTGTAGGTGGCGAAGCGCGCGAACAGGTCCCGCAGGTGGGGCGAGCGGACCCGGGCGCGGATGGCCCCCCACATGGACCGGAAGGGATCGATGCGCCCGACGGCGGACAGCCCGGTCAGGCCCAGCCCCACCACGCGGCCCACCGACGGCGCCGGGGCCAGCACGAAGTGGGGGGCCGCCGCCTCCCAGATGGTGCGGCTGTAGGCCATGAAGCCGGCGAAGTCGGCCGCGGCCTCGGGCCCGAGCACGCGGCGGACGGTGGCCTCGGTCTCGCCCGGATCCTGGGCCACGTCCAGGACGGTGCCGTCGGGCCACACATACCGGAAGGCCGGCTCGGGCCTGCGGAGGGTGAGCACGTCCTCCAGGGCGACCTCGGCCTCGGCGAGCAGGTCCCGGAGGATCCCCGTCAGGGTGAGAACGCTCGGGCCCGTGTCGAAGGAGACGCCGTCGACGCTCGCGATGCCGGCTTTGCCCCCCGGTCGCGGGCCCGCCTCGATCACCGTGGTGGCCACGCCGCGGGCCTGGAGCGTCACCGCCGCCGCCAGACCCCCGAGCCCGGCCCCCACCACGACCACCTCGCTCACGAGGTGCCCCGCCGGGCCTTGGCCGCGTAGGTGCGACCCGCCCACCGGATGGTGCCGCTCGCCGCCCAGCGCCAGGAGTTGAAGGCGATGGCCAGCAGCACGGCGACCGCCACCGGGTGGAGCAGGACCCCGTCGAGGGGATGGCCGAAGCGGAGCGCCAGGGCCCCGCGCACGGCCAGGTTCAGGCCCACGCCGATGGCGGCCGGCAGCAGGAGGGCCGGGACCAGCGGGCTGGCCGCCAGCAGCAGGTAGGGCACGATGAAGGCCAGGCTGTACAGCATCACCACCAGCCCCAGCATGAGGGGGCTCTCGCCGAGGCCCTCGTAGAGGTTCTTGGAGAAGCCCTCCCAGACCTCGCGGGCCGAGGTGTACATCCGACACCGGGCCAGGGTGCTGCCATCCGCGAACACCACCCGCCGACGGGCCCGCTTGGCCCGCCGACAGAAGGCCATGTCGTCGACCACCTCGGTGCGGACCGCCTCGAAGCCGCCGAGCGCGTCGTAGGTGTGGCGGCGGACCGCCAGGATCTGGCCGTTGGCCGCCAGGAAGCGGGGATCGTGGGTGGTGTGGACCAGGAAGAGGGGAAGCCAGGCCGTGTAGGTGAGGTGGAGGAGGGGCAGGACCAGCCGCTCCACCAGCGAGCCCGTGTCCTGCCCCGGCACCGCCGTGAGCACCTCGGCCTCGTGGTGGGCCAGGAGGGACGCCACCCGCCCCACGGCGTCCGGATCGAGGGTGACGTCGGCGTCGACGAAGAGCAGCAGATCACCTCGGGCATGGCGGGCGAGCTGGTGGCAGGCGTGGGGCTTGCCGACCCAGCCCTCGGGCAGGCCCTGGCCCTGCACCACCCGAAGGCGGGGGTCGCGGGCGGCCCGCTCGGCCAGCAGGTCGGGCGTGGCGTCGGTGCTGCCGTCGTCGTAGACCACGACCTCGAGGAGGGGGTGGCGCTGGGCCAGCACCGCATCGACGCACGCGCCGATGGTGGCCTCCTCGTTGCGGGCCGGGATGCACACGCTGACCGTGCCCGGGAAGGTGGCGGTGCGGGTGCCCCGGGGCCAGGTGAGCAGGTTCAACCCGCTCATCGCCAGGGCGAGGCCGGCGGCCCCGGTGGCGATCCAGGCCAGGGCGGTGAGGGCGGGGATCATGCAGGGGCCTCCTCGATGGCGGGCCGGCCCCACGGGTGGCGGACCCCCGCGAACAGCGGCAGGAAGGGGGAGTTGGGGCCATCGCGGTGATGGACGGCCATGCGGACCAGGGGCCGGTTCCAGGCCCGGTCCACGCGGCCCGGTCGGACCGCCTCGCTCACCCCGGTGGAGGCGGCACCGTCGGGCGTCCGGGCGGTGGTGAGCCAGCGCAGGTAGAAGAAGCCGCTGTCGACCAGCCGCCGGTGATCCACCTGCAGCCAGGGGGCGCCGTCCAGGGTGAGGTCGAGCCGGCGCCACCAGGGCATGCCGAAGCCCGCCACCCGGGGGCCCGACCGGCGCACCCCGAGGGATGCGTGCACCTGGACAACGCCATCCGGCGCGATGTCGAGGCCCCACGCCACCGGGGGGCCCTGGTGGGGCCACAGGAGGTACCAGACCCGCTCCCCCTCGCCGGCCGGGGCTCGCCCCCACACCCAGTGACGGATGCCGAGGCCGTCCAGGGGCGCCGTGGAGCCGTTGCGATCGTGGTAGGCGCGGCCGCGCAGCGTGAGGAAGGGCTGTCCGTCGACCCGGAAGTCGGCCCGGCCCGCCGCGGCCGTCGTGAGGGGGGTCCACTGGTGGCGCGGATCACCGGCGAGGCCGGCGGGGGGCCTCACCGGGGCCCCCACCAGGTGGACGGTGCCGGTGAGGCGGCGGGAGCGGCCGGGAAGCGGCACGTCCACGTGCATCGCGCAGGTGCGGCGACCCCCCTCGATCCGGGTCTCGAGGCGGCTGTCCCCGAGCTGCACGCGCGAGGCGTCGACGGCCCAGTCGCAGGCCGAGGGGTCGAGCTCCTGAAGCAGGTAGAGCCGGGTCTGGCCGCGCTCGTAGAGGGCCACATTGAGGCTCGGCCGGGCCCGGGGCAGCTCGCCGCGTCCCGCTCGAGCCCGAGACTCGCGTCCTGGCAGGAATGGTAGTCCGAAGGACCAGATGAGGACGCATCCATTGTCGTGGTCGTCCACGAGGTCCATGTACCACCAGGCGAACCCACCCGGGGCGTCGAGCAGCGTGCGGTCGAGAGGCCGCGAGGGATCTGCGAGTCCGATCATGCTGTGACCTCGGGGACAGGGCGGTGAGCCGACGTGCAGAAAGGTCCTACGCGGGTTTGCAGAACCTGTGCAACGTTCGTATAACTTTTGCACAGGAGCGTCGACCTTCATGCCCTCTCCCGTCGCGGACATCACCATCGCTGGCGCCGGCCCCGCCGGGAGCGCCCTGGCCCGGGCGGCCGCGGGCCTCGGGGCCCGGGTCGTGGTGGTGGACCCCGATCCCGGGGCTCCCTGGCCGGCCCGCTACGGCGCCTGGGCCCACGAGCTCGCCGAGACCGACGTGGGCGACTGCGTGGCCCACCGCTGGGACCAGGTCCTCCTGGACACGGGGGCCGGCCCGCGACGCCTGCCCGGGGCCTACGTGGCCCTCGACCGTCCGGCGCTGCAGGCCCGCCTCCAGGGCGCCGCCCGGGATGGTGGCGCCACCTTCCGCCCGGGCCGGGTGGTCGCGGCCGAGCACGACGCTTCGGGGGCCACCCTGCACCTGGCCGAGGGCGGGACCCTGCGCACCCGCCGCCTGGTGGACGCCACCGGCCGCGGGGTCCTGCTCGAGCGCCCGCGGGGGCCCGCCGCCTTCCAGGCCGCCCTGGGCCGCCTCGTACGCACCACCGGCCACCCCTGGGACGCGGACACCGCCGTCCTCATGGACTTCTCCGAACACCACCTGGACCCGGTGGAGGCCGCCGGCCCGGCCAGCTTCCTGTACGCGCTCCCGGTGAGCGATGACCTCGTCTTCGTCGAGGAGACCAGCCTGGCGGCCGCCCCCGCGGTCCCCCTGGACCGACTGGGCGACCGGCTCGACGCCCGCCTCGCCCACCTGGGGATCCAGGTCCGCGACGTCCTCGAGGTCGAGCGCTGCCTCATCCCCATGGACGCCCCCATCCCCGCCGCGACCCGCACCGTGGGAATCGGGGCCGGCGCGGGGTGGGTCCATCCGGCCACGGGCTACCAGCTCACCCGGGCCCTCCGGGTGGCCGATCGGGTCGCCGCCGCGCTGGTGGACGGCCTGGACCTCCATCCGGCCGCCGCCGCCCGCCGGACCTGGCGCGCGGTGTGGCCCGGCCCCGAGCGCCGCACCCGCGCCCTGCACGATCTGGGCCTGGGTCTCCTGCTCGAGCTGGACGCCCCGCACACGCGGGCCTTCTTCGACAGCTTCTTCCGGCTTCCGACGTCCGCCTGGCGGACGTACCTGGACGCCACGTCCCCCCCGGGTGCGGTCGCCGCGGCCATGTCGCGGACCTTCGCCCATCTCCCGTCGGACCTGCGCAGCGTGGTGCTGCGTCACGCCCTCGGCCGCGGCCGACGGGAGCTCGTCCGCGCCCTCACACCCCAGTTCGGAGGTGCTTCGTGAACAAGGTGTCCGGTTACGCCCAGCCCACGGCGGCCAGCGAGCCCGCCAGGGCCCCCGCCCCGCGCGGAATCTGGAGCGCCCACGGCCTCGAGGAGGTCGAGGCCCTCATGCTCCGCGCCTGCTCGGGCGAGGCCTTCGACCGCCTGAGCATCGTGGCCAGCGAGCACCTGGCCTCGGGCGGCAAGCGCCTGCGGGCCCGGCTGGCCCTCGGAGCGGTGGAGGCCCTGGGCGGCAACCGGGCGGCGGGCATCCCCTGGGCCGCGGCCTGCGAGCTCCTCCACAACGCCACCCTCCTCCACGACGATGTGCAGGACGGCGATCGGGTGCGTCGCGGCACCACCGCCACCTGGGTGCGGCACGGGCTCTCCCAGGCCATCAATGCCGGGGACCTCATGCTGATGCTCCCCTACTCGGTGCTGGAGCACCTCTGGGTGGGCGACGGCCTCAAGTGGCGCCTCTCCCTGGTCCTGGCCCAGAACGCCGAGCGCATCGTGCGCGGCCAGGCCACCGAGCTGGACCTGCTGACCCACGGCAAGCTCGACTGGGACAGCTACGCCTCGGCCAGCGAGGGCAAGACCGCCGCCCTCTTCGGCCTGCCCGTCGAGGGCGCCGCCCTCCTCGCCGGCATGGACCACCACGCCGCCCGGCAGCTCGCCGAGCCCTTCCGCCGGATCGGCGTGCTCTTCCAGATCCAGGACGACGTCCTCGACCTGTACGGCGACAAGGGGCGCGACGTCATCGGCTCCGATATCTACGAGGGCAAGGTGAGCGCCCTCGTGGTGGAGCACCTGCGGCTGCACCCGGGAGACCGGGAGTGGCTCACCGGGCTGCTCGCGGCACCCCGCAGCGACACCCCCCTCGAGGAGGTCGAGCGGGCCATCGCCGCCTTCCGCGAGGGCGGAGCCCTCGACGCGGTGTGGGACCGGATGGCCGCCATCGAGCACGAGGTGGACGCCTGGCCGTCGCTGCGCCGCGAGCGCCGCCTGCACGCCGTCGCCACCGCCCTCGTGGCCCGCGCCGTGGCCCCCATCGCCCATACCGCCCCCGTGGGCGTCCCCTCGGTCGCGCAGGAGCTGTGAGCATGACGCACCAGACCGCCATCGTCATCGGGTCCGGCTTCGGCGGCCTCTCCGCGGCCATCCGGCTGCGGGTCAAGGGCTACCGGGTGGTCCTCCTCGAGGCCAATGAGCAGCTCGGCGGCCGCGCCAGCGTGTGGAAGCGCGACGGCTTCGTGTTCGACGCCGGCCCCACCGTGGTCACCGCGCCGCACCTGTTCGCCGAGCTCTTCGAGATGGCCGGCCGCGATCCCGCCGACTACTACGAGATGCTCCCGGTGGACCCCTACTACCGGGTGAAGTTCCAGGACGGCTCCCACTTCGACTACGTGGGTGAGGAAGACCGGATCCTGGACCAGATCCGGCAGCTCTCCCCCCGCGACGTGGACGGCTACCGCCGCCTCGCCCAGAAGAGCCGGGAGATCTTCGAGGTCGGCTACGACCAGCTCGTCGACGTGCCCTTCCACGAGTTCACCACCATGCTCCAGGCCGTGCCGAGCATGATGCGGCTCGGGAGCTACCGCACCGTCTACAGCATGGTGAGCAGCTTCATCGAGGACGAGCGCCTGCGGCAGGTCTTCACCTTCCAGCCGCTGCTCATCGGCGGCAACCCCTTCGATGCCTCCAGCATCTACCTGCTGATCCACTGGCTCGAGCGCAAGTGGGGGGTGTGGTTCCCCAAGGGCGGGACCAACGCCATGGTGGCCGCGCTGGGCCAGCTCCTCGAGGACATCGGCGTCGAGGTCCACCTGGACGCCCCGGTGGACACCATCGAGGTGGACCGGGGTCGGGTGAGCGCGGTCCGCACCGAGGACGGCCGCCGCTTCGCCTGCGACGTGGTCGCCAGCAATGCCGACCCGAGCATGGTCTACACCCGCATGATCGACCCGCGGCACCGCCGAACCAACACCGACCGCCGGGTGAAGCTGCGCCGCCAGTCCATGAGCCTGTTCGTGGCCTACTTCGCCGCCGATGGCACCTGGGACGACACCGCCCACCACACCATCATCATGGGTCCCCGCTACAAGGGCCTGCTGGACGACATCTTCCACCGCCGCGTGCTGGCCGACGACTTCAGCCTGTACCTGCACCGTCCGTCCTGGACCGACCCCAGCCTGGCCCCGGCGGGCAAGGACGGCTTCTACGTGCTCTCGCCGGTGCCCAACCAGCGCTCGCGCATCGACTGGGAGACCACCGCCGAGCCCTACTGGGAGCGGATCCTATCCTACCTGGACGAGGGGGAGCTCCCCGGCATCCGGGACAAGCTCGAGTTCGCCTTCCACGTGGATCCCAGGTACTTCGAGGGGCGCCTGCGCAGCATGGACGGGGCCGCCTTTGGCATCGAACCCATCCTGACCCAGTCGGCCTTCTTCCGGTACCACAACAAGTCGCCCGACGTGGGCGGGCTGTACTTCGTCGGCGCCAGCGTCCACCCGGGAGCCGGCATGCCCGGCGTCCTGGGCACCGCCGCGGTCCTGGACAACCTGGTGGCCCCGGCGGCCGATCCGCTCCCCCTCCCCTCGCCGGTGAAGAAGAGCGCGTGAGCACCGCCCCCCCCATGCCGCTGGCCGATGGCGCCGAGCCCGCAGGCGACGCGCTCGTGGCCGTGAGTCGGGATGTCCTGTCCCGGCACGCCCGCAGCTTCCGGTGGGCCGGCGCCCTCCTGCCCCGCGCCCGGCTCGACGACGCCGCCGTCGTCTATGCCTTCTGCCGGCTGGTGGACGACCTGGCGGACGAGTCCGACGATGCCGCCACCGCGCGGCGCCACCTGGAGGCCCTGTCCCACGAGCTGGACGGTCGCGCCCGGCCGCGGGACCTGGTGCGGGCCACCCGGGCGGTGCTCGAGCGGGGGGTGGGGATCGGGCCCGCCGAGCACCTCATCGCCGGGGTCCTCACCGACCTGGATCCGGTCCAGCTCCCCGACGAGGCCGCGCTCCACCGCTACGCCTACGCGGTGGCCGGCACCGTGGGCCTGATGATGTGCGCCGTCCTGGGCGTGCACCAGCCCCGGGCCTGGCCCTTCGCCGTCGATCTGGGCGTGGCCATGCAGATCACCAACATCTGCCGCGACGTCCGGGAGGACGCCGCCCGCGGCCGGGTCTACCTGCCGGCCGACGCCCTCCGGGCCCGGGGCGTGGCGCCCACCCGCCTGGTCGAGGCGGCCACCGAGGGCCCCGACCTCTCGGACGACGAGCGCGAGGCGGTGGGCGCAGTGGTGCGGGACCTGCTGGACCAGGCCGACGCCTACTACTTCAGCGCGGATCGCGGCATGCGGTGGATCCCCCTGCGCGCCCGCCTGGCGATCCAGGTGGCGAGCCGGGTCTACCGGGCCATCGGGGTCCGCCTGCGGCGACGGGGCGGCGACGCCTGGGCGGGCCGGACCATCGTGGGTGCCGCGGGCAAGCTGCGCTGGACCGCCGTGGCCGGCGGGCTGCTGCTGGCGCGCCTCGGCGCCCGCCCCACCCCCCACGAGCCCCGCCTGCACCGGCACCTGCGGGGCCTCCCCGGCTGCGGGGGCTAGAACGGCATGGCCTACCGCATCCGCAGCATCGTGGAGATGACCGGCATCCCGCGCAACACGCTCCTGGCGTGGGAGCGGCGCTACGGGGTCCCCACGCCCTCCCGGACCCCGGGGGGTCACCGGGTCTACAGCGAGGCCGACCTGGACCTGCTCCGTCGGCTGAAGGAGCTGCTGGACCAGGGGCACCGGATCGGCGAGGCGGTGGCCCTGCTGCGGCGCAACGCCGAGCCGGAGCGCGCCCACGCCACGGCGGCCCCCATCGACCAGCAGCGCCGCGAGCTGCTCGACGCCCTGCTGGCCTTCGACCGGACCCGCGCCGACGAGGCCTACCACCGGGCCGGGAGCCACGCGCTGCGCCGGGTCATCGACGAGGTCCTCCTGCCGCTCCTCCGCGAGGTGGGCGACGGCTGGCACCGGGGCGAGGTGAGCATCGCCCAGGAGCACTTCGCCAGCGCCTTCGTCCGCGAGCAGCTCATCACGATGCTCAACCGCCTGGAGTCGGGCCCGCCGGGCGGACCGGCGGCGGTGTGCGCCGGCTACCCGGGCGAGCGCCACGAGATCGGCCTGCTCGCGGTGGCCGTCAAGCTGGCCCTCCGGGGGTGGCGGGTCACCTACCTGGGGGCCGACCTCCCCATCGAGGAGCTCGCCGACGTGATCCTCACCCGCAAGGCCGAGCTGATCTGCCAGTCGGTCTTCGCCCCCCGCAGTCGCCCCGAGCTCGAGGCCTACGCGGGCCGCCTGCTGCGGCTGGTCCCCCGAGACACCCTGGTGGCGCTGGGAGGGCCGGGGGTCGCGGCCCTGGCCGACGAGAGCACCGACCGGATCCTGTTCGCGCCGCGGTTCGAGGACCTGGTCGACCGGGTGGACGAGCACCGTCGGAGCCGGTGAGGCGCCACGCTCCCGGCGGGCTCAGGGGCGGTCGGGCGAATCGGTGTCGGCCGCGGCCCGGGCGGCCTCGACCCACGGGACCTGCCCCGGCGGCGGGTGGCCATCGACCTCGAGGGGGCCCACGTGGGGCTCCTCGAGCCGGATGGCGCCCACGTAGCCGGCCTCCTCGCCCCAGACGCCGGGAGTGTAGAGCAGGACCGCCGTGCCGGGGATCTCGGGATCTGGGGGGTTCTTGCTGGCCAGCAGCGACCGGGCGCCCAGGCTCACCAGGTACCGCCCCCGGGGGAGGGGCGGCAGCGCGTAGCGCCCGGACACGGCCGGCAGCCGCATCTCCCAGTCCACGCCACCCTCGTCGGTGAGGTGGATGAGGGTCAGCTCGTCGGGTTCGGGGACCGGGGGATCGAGGGTCAGGCTGGCGCCCTCCTCGGCGACGGTCAGGGTGACGCGGGCATCCACGTCGGTGAGGCCCACCGGACGCGGCGAGACCGAGACCGGGGGACCGGGCCGACCCCCGCAGGTCGCCCAGGCGTAGGTGGGGCGGGCGGGCTGGAGGCCCACCTGGCCGATCCCCTCCACCACCTCGCCGTCCAGGATGTGGGCCGTGCAGTCCGAGGGCTCCCGCGCCCCGGAGAACGCCAGGGGCCGGGGGGGTGGACGGGAGACCACCTCGACCCGGCTGTGGTTGCGGCTCACCTCGAGCTCCATCTCGCCCATGACGGTGGAGCAGGAGACCTGCGGCAGCCCGGGGGGCATGGCCTCGATGGCCACCACCGGCGTCTCCTGGCCGCAGACCACGTCCTTGCGGGCCGTGAGCCCGTCCCCGAGCTCCCACAGCGCCTCGGCGCGGCACTGCAGATCGGTGCGGCAGACCAGCTCGCCCCGGGCGGTGGCGGGCAGGGCGACGGTCACCTCGCCCGCGTCCTGCTCGGGCAGCCACACCCGGCGCCAGGTGAGGCCGCCCCGCTGGAAGGTCACGTAGGTCTCGGGGGCGCGCCACTTGACGGTGAAGCCGCCCTCGGGCCCGGTGCGCGTCCCGTGCTCCAGGTTCTCGATGCGCTGGCCCGTGATGGGCTGGCCGTCCCCCTGGACCAGCCGGCCCTTGATGCCGTAGGGACCGGTCTCGCTGACACCGGTGCAGCCAGCGGAGAGGAGCAGCAGCAGCGTTGGCAGGGACCGCACCGGCGCCTCCGTGGCGGGCGGCTATCGCGTGCCGGCCCGCGCTCCCTTGCATTAGGCTCCCGCGGCGGAGGTGTCATGGCCGACTCGGAGCGTCCCTTCACGGAGCGCGTCTACGACGTGGTTCTCCGGGTACCTCCCGGCCGGGTGACCACCTACGGCGACGTGGCGGCGGCCCTGGGACACCCCCGGGCGGCCCGTCGGGTGGGCTGGGCCCTGTCGCGCCTCTCGCAGGACCGGGCCCGCGTGGTGCCGTGGCATCGGGTGATCAACGCCCGCGGGACCATCTCCATCCGGGATGATCTCGTGCGGGCCGAGCAGCAGCGTCGGCTCCTCGAGCGCGAGGGCATCGCCTTCGACCACGCCGGCCGGGTGGAGCTCGCCCGCCTGCGCTGCCTCCCGGGCGAGCTCGCCCCCCACCTGGAGGGCCTGTGAGCGCCCCTTCGCCCCGCCTCGTCTTCGTCATCGGCCCCCCCCGCGGCGGGACCACCCTGTTGCGCCGCATGCTCCACGCCCACCCGCACATCCACGCGCCCCCCGAGCCCCATCTGATCCCCCCCCTGGCCCACCTCGGCTACTTCGGAGGGGTCCACAAGGCCGACCACGACCCCATCCAGACCCGCCGCGCCCACGCCGACCTGGTCCGAGCCCTCCCGGGCGGGGAGGCCGACTACCTGGCCGCCCTCCGGGCCTGCGCCGACCGGATCTACGGGGACCTGGCCCGGGCCGCCGAGGCGCCGGTGCTGGTGGACAAGACGCCGGCGAACGCCCTCGTGCTGCCCGTCCTGGCCCGCCTCTACCCCGAGGCCACCTACGTGGTCCTCACCCGCCACCCCTTCGCCGTGTGGGCGAGCTACGCCCGCTCCTTCTTCGACGACGACTGGGAGGTGGCCCTGGCCCACAACCCGGTGCTCGCGCGCTACGTGCCGGCCATCGGGGGCTTCCTCCGCGCCCCCCCCGTCGAGCGGGTCGTGCACCTGACCTACGAGGCCCTGGTGGCCGATCCGGAGCGGGCCCTGGAGCCGGTGGCCGAAGCGGTCGGGGTCGAGGTGGAGCCCTCCATGATCACCTACGGCGACGTGGAGGCGCCGACGGGCCTGGGCGATCCGGTGGGGGTGGACCGGGCCCGGCGGCCGGTGACCAGCTCGGTGCACGCCTGGGCCGGCGCGGTGGCGGATCGGCCGGACCGGCGGGCCTTCCTGGACCGGCTGGTCCGGGGCCTGGACGACGCGGACCTGAAGGCGTGGGGGCACCCGCGCGCGACCCTGTGGGACCCCCTCGCGGGCACGCCCCCACGCCGCCCACGTCGCCGCTGGGACCGGCACCACCTGGAGCGCGCCGCCCTGGTGGCCCTCCGTCGGAACGTCCACCACACGCCCCTGGGACGGGCCCTGCGCCGGGCCCGCTTCGCCCTGGACGTCCTGCTCCGGGAGTGAGCCCCCCTCGGGGTCGGCGGCGGCCCGACCCGGAGAAGGAGGTAGACTGCCCGCTCCCTCGTCCCCCTGGAGCGGACGTGCTCCTCCTCCTCGCCCAGCTCGCCCACGGCGGCGGTTACTACTTCACCGAGTCCGGAATCGTGGCGGCCGGACGCGCCGGGGCCTGGGTGGCGGGCGCCGACACCCAGTTCGCCCAGTACCACAACCCGGCCGGCCTGGTCCGGGTCGAGGCCCCCACCATCTCGCTGGGGCTCTCCGGGGTCCAGCAGGAGGTCACCTTCACCCGGCTGGACGGCGCGGGCGCGCCCCTCCCCCCCGCCGAGAACCAGGACCCGGCCTTCTCCATCCCCCAGCTCGGCTTCGCTACTCCCCTCGGCAAGGACTGGGCCCTGGCGGTGGGCTTCACCTCGCCCTTCGCGCCCTCGTACGGCTACGATCCGGATGGCGCCCAGCGCTACAGCGTCATCGACACCACCATCTGGCAGTTCGCCGTCGGGCCCTCGGTGGCCTGGCGGCCGGTGCCCTGGCTGGCGGTGGGCGCCGGGGTCGGCGTCCAGGCCCTGCGCGTCGACTACGACGTCACCGTGACCACCAGCGGCCAGGACGACGAGGGCCGCGACAACCCGGCCGGGGATGTGCGGGCGGTCGCCCGGACCTGGGACACGGCCGAGCCGTGGTGGAACGTGGGCGTGCTGGTGGAGCCGCACGAGCGGGTGAGCATCGGCCTGGCCCTCACCCCACCGGTGGGCTTCCTGGCCCGGGGCGACGGGGCGCTCGACTTCACCGGTCATGTCCTGGAGCCCAACCTGGACCAGACCGTGTGGCCCGACGACGACATCGCGCTGGCGGTGGATCTGCCCGTCCTGGCCCGCCTCGGGGTGGCGGTCCGGCCCCACCCCACGGTCGAGGTGGAGCTCACCGGCGTCTACGAGGCCTGGTCCACCCTGTCCGACCTCCAGATCTCCGAGATCGACGTCACCGTCACCAGCGAGCGCTTCGGACTGGCCGAGGACGTCCCCCCCACCCTCGACATCCCCTCCGACTTCCGGGACGTGTGGGGCCTGCGGCTGGGCGGCGAGTGGCGGGTCCACCCCCAGCTCGAGGTGCGGGGTGGGGTGCTCTACGACTCGGGCGCCCTGTCGCCGGCCGAGCTCTCGGTGAGCCTGGTCGACCCCTGGAAGGTCCAGGGGGCGGTCGGGGCGAGCGTCTGGCTCCTGGACGAGCGGCTCCGAATCGACGGCATGGCCACCTACGTCCACCTGCCCACCCTCGACATCACCGACAGCACGGTCAGCCAGATCGGGGTGCCGGTGGTGGGCAACGAGGTGCCGGTGGGCATCGTGGGCAATGGCACGGTGCAGAGCCACGGCTGGACGGCGGGACTCCGGCTGGCCTGGGCCTTCACCAGCGCCCGACGGGAGGGACGGACCCTGTGGCCCCGCCCGCCGGCACGGGTCACGCCGGCCGATCCATCGCCGGAGGGCCCATCGACGGCGCCCGACCCCGAGGCCGATCCACCGGGGGCCACGCGGTGATCCCGTGGATCACGCCGCTCGGCCCCAGCGGGAGCACCCGCACCACCCGTCGCCGGGCCCGATCCAGCTCGACGATCCGACTCGGCTTCTTGGGCCCCTTGAGCAGGCGTCGGGCCCCCTCCCGCCAGCGGCTGGCCCGGAGCTGGGTGAAACCGACGAAGACCCTGTCCCCCACGACCTCGACGGCGCGGCACCACCCCGGCGCCCCCGGGCCCCCCTCGAGGGCGGCCACGTCCAGCCGATCCACCGTCTCGAGGGACTCGGGATCCACGGCGACGACGAGGCCGTCGGTGCGGGTGAACCAGAGCCTGCCCTCCCGCAGCACCCCGTCGTGGGCCAGGCCACCCACCTCGATGCGTCCCTCCCCGTCCCATGCGCGGCACCCGCCGGGGGTGAGGGTCGTGATCCAGCGCCGACCGTGCAGCAGGAAGGCCCGGTTGGGGTGGGTGCCGTGGGGCTTGAAGGCGTCGTGAGGAAGCCCCCGGTGGTCCCGGGAGGCGTCGATGGGGGGTCCCAGGTGGAGGTGGTCGAGGATCCGCCCGTCCAGCGCCATCTCCACCACCGTCTCGTGGCCGGTGCAGGGGATGAGCCAGCCGCGAGGGCCCGGCGCGATGCCGTGGACATCGTGGAACCAGGGGTGGGAGAGAACCTCCTGCGCGCGCAGGGTGTCCGGATCGACCTGGAAGATGGCGGTCCGGGTGGGCTGGAGGAGCCAGCCCTCGTGCACCGCCGGCGAGGTCGCCTGATCCCCATCCGGCGGAGGATGGCGCGCCTCGAGCCGGACCTGGGCCAGCACCTGTCCGTGGTCGGGGTCGAGGCGCAGGACCCAGGCCTGGCGCGGCCCCCCGTCGGAGGCCGGCCGCCCGATGGAGACCAGTAGGTTCAGCGGCGCCGGCGGGCCAGGGCCAGGCCGAGCAGGAGCAGGGGCAGGCCGAGGGCGCCCGCCGCCGAGGTGCTGGCGGAGCAGGCGCAGCCCTGCTCGACGCCGCCGTTCCCGCCGTCGCCGCCGTCGCCCGGGTCGCTGTCGGTGTCCCCGGGCTCGTCGGTGTCCCCGGTGTCGCCCGTGTCACCCGGGTCGCCGGTCTCGCCCGTATCGCCCGTATCGCCGGTCTCACCCGTCTCGCCGGTCTCGCCCGGATCCTGCTCGAGGATGCAGAAGCGGTTGCTGACCGTGCCCGGGTCCCAGACCGTCTCGTCCATGCTGTAGACGAAGCTCACCCGCAGGTTGCCGTCCGCGTCCTTGGCGGAGAACCACACGACATAGTCCTCGCCGACGCGCATGGCCTCCCAGTGCCGGAAGTCGGAGTTGTTGTCCCAGGTGAAGTAGGGGCTGTCCGTGGACAGGAAGAGCTCGAGGCCATCCACGCTGGTGGCGCGGCCGAGACCCGCGGCGACGATGCTGCCGCTGCTGAGGACGTCCTGACCGCCGACGAAGGCGGTGAAGGGGAAGGTCTCGTCGGGGGGCTCGCACACCGCGCTCGGGTTGAAGACCAGGTCGTCGGCCCAGCGAGCGCGCCCGGGGGAGAGCACCGCCACCGGGTCCACGTCCTCGCCGGTGTAGAAGTCCCAGCCCATGTCCGGGTCCTGGGAGGTGGCCAGGATGAGCTCGGGCCGGATGGCGATGTACATGAACCAGCGAGGCTCGCCCCACTCCTCGAGCTCGGTGCGGACGATGCTCGGGTAGCCGAAGTCCTGCTGGATGGGCAGCACGGGCTGGGCGTCGGGGACGGTGAAGGTCTCGCCGTCGGTCGACACGGCGTAGCCCACCCCGGTGAAGCGGCTGGGGCCGAACGGGTCGCTGCCGTCCAGGGCCAGGTGGCGCTCCCAGCGCTGCTGGGCCTTGAAGTAGAGGTGCCACTCGTCGGTCTCGGGGTCCAGCACCACCGTCGGCTGGGCCACCTGGCAGTGGTAGTAGGTGCCCTCCTGGGGGATGAGGACCGGCTCGGGGTCGACGGTCCAGTTGAAGCCATCGGGCGAGGTGGCCCGACCGAGGCCCCACACCACCCGGTCACGGTCCGGCCGGTTGCGGCAGCCCTCGTAGTCACCCTCGGCGTTCAGGCTCGAGATGTAGGCTTCGGTGAGGCGGGACTCGAAGAGCATCACGTACTGCGAGCCGTCCCACACGACGGTGGGGGCACCGGGGCCGGTCCGGGACCAGGTGGCGACGTCGTCGATGTCGATGAGCCAGTTGGGCTCGCCATCCTCGTCGGGGTCGTAGACCTCGAACGTGAGCGACTGCGCGGCGGCCGGCGAAGCCACGCCGAGCGCGATGAGGGTGAGCAACAGACGCGACATGGGGGCTCCAGGGCTCGACCGGGGGCGGGGAACGGACCTGACGATCCGGGCGGGGACGCGACGCGGGCCAAGGGGCCGGAGATGGATTCCCCCGCTCTTCCACCTTGTACCCTTCGATCACGCCATCCTCAACCGGACAGGGGGGGCCCGCTCGGAGATTCGGATCGGAGGCGCCGGACCTTCAGGAAAACGCCCCCCCGTGACGCCTTGTGAACACCGGCCCGCCAGCGTATGGGGCGCGGCTGGAGGTCCAGGTGCCCCCTCGCCTTCCCGCCCTTGCCCTGCTGGCCGCCCTCGGCTGCGACGACACGATCACCCCCTCGGTGGACGACCCGAGCCCCGCCCGCCGCCGGAGCTGCGAGGTCGTGCTCGGGGCCGAGATCCCGGCGGGCATCGCCCAGGTGGCGGCCGCCGGCAGCTTCAACGACTGGGATCCCCGGCCCATGACCGACCCGGACGGGGACGGCGTGGCCACCCTGGACCTGGGGCGGCTCCAGCCGGGGACCTACGCCTGGAAACTGGTCCTGGACGGCACCTACGAGGGCGATCCGCCCCCCGACCGTCCCACCACCTGGGAGGGCGGGTTCGAGAACCGGGCCCTGGTGGTGGGCGACTGCGAGCGCCCCCTGCTGGAGCCCGTGGCGGTGGACAGGGACGCGGCCCACCTGGCCTTCACCCGGGGCGCCGGCGGAGCCCTGCTGGACCGGCTCGAGGTGACGGTGGGGGGCGTGCCGGTGGAGCCCACCATCGACGCCGGCGCCATCCGGGTGCCCCTCGATCCGGACACGCCGGGCAAGCAGTCGGTGGTGGCCCGGGCCTGGGACACCGACGGGGTCGAGGCCGAGGGCTCGCCCGTCTTCCTGCCGGTCTGGCCCCAAAGCCCTGGCGAGGCCTGGAACGAGGGCGTGCTCTACTTCGTCTTCGTGGATCGCTTCCGCGATGGCGGCCCGGACCCCGAGGCCCCCATCGTGGGCCACTCCGAGGGCACGGGCTACCGGGGCGGCGACCTGGTGGGCCTGCGCGACGCCCTCCGCGAGGGCTTCTTCGACGACCTGGGGGTCACCGGGCTGTGGCTCTCCCCGGTGGTGGACAACCCGGACGGCGCCTGGCCGGGCCGCGGCAGCGACACCTACACCGGCTACCACGGCTACTGGCCCGTCCAGCCCCGCACCGTCGAGGGGCGCCTGGGCACGGCCGAGGTGCCCGCCGACGAGGCGCTACGCCAGGTCATCGACGAGGCGCACACCCGCGGCATCCGGGTCATGCTGGATCTGGTCCTCAACCACGTCCACGAGCAGCACCCCTGGGTCTCCGAGCACCCCGAGTGGTTCGACCTGGACGCCTCCTGCGTGTGCGGCGATCCGGGCTGCGGCTGGGAGGAGCAGGCCCGCACCTGCCGCTTCGCGCCCTACCTGCCCGACGTGGAGTTCCGGGAGCAGGGCGCGGTGGACGCCATGGTCGAGGAGGCCGCCTGGTGGGTGCGCACCTTCGACGTGGACGGCCTGCGGGTGGACGCGGCCAAGCACATGGACCACGTCATCATGCGGACCCTGGCCCACCGCTTCCGCACCCGCATCGAGGACGTGGGGGGCGCACGGATCCTGCTCCTCGGCGAGACCTTCGTGGGCCCCGGGCAGCAGGACGTGATCCGGCGCTACGTGAGCGATCACGAGCTGGACGGCCAGTTCGACTTCCCCGTCTACCACCGGCTGCGGGAGGCCCTGCGCGACGGGGGCTCCTTCCGGGGTCTGGCCGCCGAGGTGCGGGCCTCCGAGGCCGCCTACGCGCCCCACGTCCACGACATGAGCGCCTTCTTCGGCAACCACGACGTGCCGCGCCTGGCCACCGAGCTGCACGGCTGCGCCGACTGGGGCGCCCTCTGGGGGGTGTGCGCGGACCCCCTCGCCGCCGGGGATCCGACGGCGGTGACCCCGGATCAGCAGCGGCTGGTGGATCGGATCGCGCTGGCGTGGCTGTTCACCATCACCCAGCCCGGGCCCCCGCTGCTCTACTACGGCGACGAGATCGGCCTGGCCGGCGCCGGCGACCCCGACAACCGGCGCGACCGCCCCTGGGGCCCCCGCACCGCCGCCCAGGACGCCCTCTACCAGCGGGTGGCCGCCCTGGGGCAGCTCCGGACCCGCGACCGCGCCCTCCAGCACGGCGAGCGGCGCGAGCTCTGGGTGGACGATGACCTCTACGTCTACGCCCGTGCCACCCCCGAGGGCGAGGTGGCCATCGTCTGGATGAGCCGCTTCGCCGACGGGTCGCGGACCGTGCCCCTGCCCGAGTCGCTCCCCGTGGACGGCCCGCTGCGCGACGCCCTCGGCAGCGAGGGGGCCACCGCGTCGGGCCGGCAGCTCGTCCTCCGGGTCCGCCCCTGGTCGGGCGGGGTCCTGGTGCCCTGACCGGTCCCGGCCCATCCGCCCCCTTGACGCCCCTCCCCCGGTCGGCTACCCGTCGCGGGTCGCACATCCTGGGGATCGGGGGGCCCGACCGGCCTCGTGCCAGGTCCACCCCACCGCCCCCGCCCATCCCCTCTCCCGGAGCGAGCCATGAAGGTCGCCAACAGCCTGCGCAGCCTCAAGAAGCGCCACAAGCACTGCCAGATCGTCCGCCGTCGCGGCCGGGTCTACGTCATCAACAAGACCAACCCCCGCTTCAAGGCCCGGCAGGGCTCGGCCAAGAAGAAGGGCAAGTAGGGTCCGCGCCGGGGCCGCGTGTCCCGCGCTGGCCGGGTGCGCTACCCTCGCCCCATGAGCCAGACCCTCCTCCTCCTCCAGCCCGGCGGGCAACGCTTCGGCCCCTTCGCCGGGACCATCACCATCGGCGCCGACGCCCGGCGCTCCCAGGTGGTGCTCCCCCCCGGCAGCGGCGCCCAGCCCGCCCACGCCATGCTCACCGACACCGGCACGGGCTGGCAGCTCCAGCCGGCCTCCATCGGCGCCGCCCTCTTCCTGCGCAAGCCGGACGGGCGGGTGCTGTCGGTGACCACCGCGGTCCAGGTCGACCCGGGAGATCACGTGGTGGTCGGCAGTCGCCAGGGCCCCGCTCTCCTGGTCCAGCGCATGGCGGCCCAGCCGGGCGCTGCCCCCGGTGCCCCCCCTCCGGGCCGCGCCGGCGGCGGCTTCGCGGGCAGCCAGCACCTGAACCAGGGCGCCTTCGCCCGCGAGGCGCGCCGGCAGGTCGAGTCCACCCTGGTGACCCTCCCCATGGGCCGCGAGATCTACCGCTTCTGGACCCGCTTCAGCTCGGGGGCCCTGTTCCGCCCCCGCTACATCATCGGCGCCATCGTGGCCCTGGTGGCCCTGTTCGGGGCGGGCTGCGTCTCCTGTGCCGGGATCGTCGCCGCCGCCATCGGCCTGCGGTGAGCGGGCGCCCCGGGGCGGACCACACGCGCCCGGACCCGGTTGTGAGCGGCCCCTGGACGCGGTAGGGCGCGCCCTCCCGCGACCCGGCCGCCAGCCGGCCCATCCCCTGGAGCCCCCCATGTCCCAGACCAACCAGGTCGTCATCCTCGGCGCGGGCATCGCCCTCGCCGCCGTCGCCGGGGTGGCGATCTTCCTGTGGGTCGAGAGCACCCCGGGCGAGGACCTGGTGGAGCCCATGGCCGCCGACGTCGAGGAGGCGGCCGGCACGGCGGACCGCGCCACCGCCCCCGTCGACCCCGACCAGCCCCAGCCCGCCGAGGTCGACAGCTACCGCGAGCAGGACGGGGTCCAGGTGGCCGACCTCCAGGAAGGCTCGGGCGAGAGCCCGGTCCCCGGCCAGTTCGTGAAGGTGCACTACCGCGGCTGGCTCCAGGACGGCGGCAAGATGTTCGACAGCTCGCGGGAGCGCGGCCGTCCCATCGAGTTCCAGTTCGAGACCGGCCGGGTCATCCCGGGTTGGCACCGCGGCATCGCCGGCATGAAGGTGGGCGGCAAGCGCCAGCTCGTCATCCCCCCGGACCTGGCCTACGGCGAGGCCGGTCGTGCGCCGGTCATTCCCGGCAACAGCACCCTCGTCTTCGAGGTGGAGCTGATGGAGCTCGGCGAGGTCCGCGAGATCCCGGAGCGCCCCGACGTGGACTGGGAGGCCGACGACCGGGTCCAGCGGATGGACGGCGGCATCCGCTTCGTGCAGGTCGAGGCCGGCGAGGGCGAGCTGACGGCCAGCCCCGACAACGTGGTCGAGGCGGAGCTCACCGTGTGGCTCCCCGATGGCGAGATCTTCTTCTCGAGCTGGAGCGAGCGCAGGACCCCTCGGTTCAAGGTGGGCCAGCGGGGCCGCGGCGGTGCCCCCCTCGATGGCATCGACCTGGGCGTCCGCGGCATGGCGGCCGGCGGCACCCGGGTGCTCCGCCTGCCCCCCGACCAGGCCTTCGGCAAGGACGGTCTGCCCGGCCGGGTCCCCGCCGACGCCACCATCGACGTCCAGATCGACGTGCTCGACGTGATGCCCCCCCGCACCCCGCCCGAGGCCCCCGCCCAGGTGGACGAGGCGGACCTGACCACCACCGAGAGCGGCCTGATGTACGTCGATCTCGTCGAGGGGACGGGAGCCACGCCCAGCGAGGGCGACATGGTGGCGGCCGAGTACTCGGGGTGGCTCCAGGATGGCACCCTCTTCGACAGCAGCTACAACCGGATGGAGCCGTACCGCTTTGCCCTGGGGCGGGGCCAGGTCATCCCCGCCTGGGACGAGGCCATCTCCACCATGAAGGTGGGCGGCAAGCGGCTCATCATGGCCCCCCCGGATCTCGCCTACGGCGATCGGGGCAAGGGGGACATCCCCCCCGGCGCCACGCTGATCTTCGAGATCGAGCTGGTGGACGTGGCGTCCCGGTAGGCAGCCCGCGGGCCCTCACGGGACCACCCGGAGCCGCGGATCGGCCAGGCAGCGGAGCCCCACCGGCACGAGGGGTTCCGGCCGCTGCTCGATCTGGCGGATCCGGCGCGGCGTGAGGGACAGCGCCCGGGCCACCAGGATCTGGGGCGTCCCCAGGCGGCGCGCCAGGTGGACGAACAACCGGAAGCAGGCGCGATCGGCGGGCAGGCAGCCCCGCACCGCGCCGGCCAGGCGCAGCAGCAGATCCAGGGCCTCGGGCCCGGACGGGTGATGGCGGCGCGGCAGCGGCCCTCCACCGGCGAGCGCGTGCACCTCCAGCGGGTCGAGGCGCTCCGCCAGCCCGCGCCCGTCGTGGAAGGGGGCACGCCGGTAGCCGAGCAGGTCCCGGTGGCTGCTCCAGGGCGAGCTCAGGGGGCAGACCGACGGATCCACCAGCGGATGCCGGTGGGCCGCCGCCACGGCCTCGAGGAGCCCCTCGGGCCTCACCTCCCGCCGCCCCACCCGGTCGCTGTCCACGAGCCGATCGCGGGCTCGGAAGGTCCGGAGCGAGGCGCTGCGCATGCCGCGGACCCACCGCTCCCGCGCCGGGGCGGCCCCCTCCACCAGGAAGCGCCCTCCGGAGGCATCCAGGCCGAAGGCCAGCACCCGGGCCCCGCCCCGCTCCGCGATGCGCGCCGAGCGCTCGAGCATTCCATACCGCACCACGGGCCCCCGCAGCGGGGTCCGGGTCCACCTCAGCACCACTTCCTCGACCATGCACCACCTCCGTGTGGAGGCGGCGGAATGCAGCCCGGGTGCCGGCCCAGAAGGTGCTTGGGTCCATGCTCGGGGGGTGACGGTGGTCGACGGTCGTCGGCCGGACCGCCGTCACCTCCGACGGGGGCCTGAACGGTCGTTCATCGGGCCCACCACCGCCCCTGGGTGAAGCCCAGCTCGGCCGGCAGGCCTGGGATGGCGGGGTCGGGGTGCTCGGGATGACCGGGCAGCACCAGCCGCACGCTGCCGGCCTCCAGCTCCAGGATGGGGCAGATGGGGGCGTGGGGCCGGCGCGACGCCCGCACCGCATCCAGGTCGCCGCAGGCCTCCAGCTCCCGCAGGGTCCACCAGGTGGGCGGCGCCATGGGCAGCTCGCCGGCCTCGGCGCCCGAGACCGCCCGGTCGATGTCGAGCCAGGCCGAGTCCACCGTCTCGCCCTCGTCGTGGCGGGCCGGGGCGTCGTCGTCCCCCCCCACCGCCACGAAGAACCGGGTGTCGTAGCGGCGGCGCTCGGCCACCGGCGTGATCCACCACGACCACGCCCGGAGACGGTCCAGGTCGGCCTGCAGGTCGTGGGGCTCGAGGATGTCCACCAGCCGGCCCTCGCCGGCGTTCAGGGTCTTCCGGGCGGCGGGGGGCGCCGCGCCGGGGCCGAGCCACAGGCCGCTCTCCTCGAGGGTCTCCCGCACCGCCGCCACCCGGTAGGCGCGGTCCTCGGCGGAGAGGCCGTCTCCGCCCACGATGCGGGGATGGGAGGCGACGTGATCGGCCTCGTCCACCCGCCCGCCGGGGAAGACCCAGGCCGAGGGCATGAAGCCCACCCGGCGGTTGCGGCGCACCAGGAAGACCTGGAAGCGGCGACCCCGGGCCCGGAGGAGGACGACGGTGGCGGCGGGACGGGGCTCGGCGGGCATGGCACCTCCGGCTCCGAGGTATCGCCCCGGACCGGGCACGCACGCCGTGCGGGGGGCCGGCTCAAGCGGGGGCCCCGACGGGCCGATCCCTTCCCTGCCGCACCCAGGAGGTCCCGTGGCCAAGCCCGAGCCCGCCGCAACCCTCGTCGGACCGACCCTCAACGTCGACCAGCGCAAGAGCGACCACCGCACCGCGGTCACCCTGCCGACGATCCGGGTGGCGGCAGGCCCGGACATGCTCAAGTTCGCCACGCTCTACCCGCCGGACGGCCGGGTGGTGGTCGGTCGCGACACCACGTGCGACCTGACCCTCACCGATGGCTCGGTGAGCCGCCGCCACGCCGCCATCCGCACCGATGAGTCGGGCGGGGTGTGGGTGGAGGATCTGGGCTCGACCAACGGCACCTCCATCGACGGCCAGCGCCTGGCCGCCCCCACCCCCCTCGAGATCGGCCAGACGCTGCACGTGGGCGGCGTGACCATGCGCCTCGAGCGCCTCTCCCTGAAGGAGCTCTCCCACCTCACCAAGGTGGTCCAGCGCCTCTCTTTGGCCAACAAGGACGCCCTCACCGGACTCGTCACCCGTCACTACCTGGACGACGAGCTCCCGGCCCTGCTCCGGCGGCACCGGGCCTCGGCCGTGCCCGTCTCGGCCCTCTTCGTGGACGTGGACCACTTCAAGCGGGTCAACGACACCTGGGGCCACGCGGTGGGCGACGACGTGCTGCGCACCATCGCCCGGCTCCTCGTCATGAACCTCCGCGACTCCGACACCTGCGTGCGCTACGGCGGCGAGGAGTTCGTGGCGATCCTGCCCAACTGCGACGTGGACGGCGCGGTGGCCAGCGCCGAGCGCCTGCGGCGGCAAGTGGAGCGTCATGACTGGTCCGCCTACGCCGAGGGGCTCGCGGTGACCGTCTCGGCCGGCGCCGCCGAGGCCCACGCCGACGAGGATCAAGCGGCCTGGCTGGAGCGCGCCGATCGCGCCCTGTACGAGGCCAAGGCCACCGGTCGCAACCGGACCGTGGCGGCGCTGACCCCGGGGAGCGGCCCACGGCCCGTATGATGCGGCCGATGCGTCGCCTACCGCTCCGCGCCCTGCTGCTCCTCGTCCTCCTGGCCGTGCCCGGGACGGCCTTCCCGTCCGACGCGGGCCCCTCGGCCGTGCCCGCCCTCACCGAGGGGGCCGCCCCGGAGGCCGATCCGCCGCTGCTGGTCCAGGCCCATCAGGCCTTCGTGCGGGTCCAGGGTCAGCGGGTGCGGGGCTCCATCACCTGGACGGTGGCGGTGCTGGAGCCCGCGCGCGCCGAGGGCCTGCCCGCCCCCGAGGCCCTGGACGGCACCTCGAACCAGGGCGCCCGGATCCTCCAGGGCCGGCTCGACCTCCCCGACGGGATCCAGCCCGGCACCGTCCTCACCTTCCGGACCGACCTGGACCTGCCCCGCACCCCCTTCGCGCCGGCCGGCACCTTCCGCACCGTCCCCGGACACCCCGTCGCCCGGGCCGAGCTGGTGGTCCGCGCCACCGGCGCCCCCCTCACGGTGTGGTCCGACCCCAGGGCCATCCCCGCCTACGAGCCCGGTCGCACGGACGAGGTCCGGGTGGTGTGGCGCGACGTGGAGCCCGACGAGGTGGCCGAGGCGGTCTGGAGCACCGGCGAGGGCTGGCTCCAGGCGGGCCGCCAGCTCGACGCCTTCGTGGATCCGCTCCTCACCGACGACCTGCCTGACGCCCTCACCCAGAACCTGGATGCCGTGACCCCCACCCGGGCCGCCCGCCGGGTCGCCGAGGCCATCCGCCTGGTGCCCGGCCCCGACGTGGGCTGGATCGCGCGCCCGGCCCGGCGCGTCCTCCAGGACGGCGAGGGCACCCGGGCCGAGCGGGGGCTGGTGCTCCTCTCCCTCCTCCGGGCCGCCGGCTGGGATGTGCGCCCGGCCCTCTACCGGCCCTCCGATCTGCCCGGGACCGTCCCCACCGCCGTGGCCGCCCCCAGCCTCTTGCTGCGGCCGGTCCTGGCCGTGATGCGGGACCAGCAGATCCAGTGGATCGACCCGGGCGAGGACGCCCTCGAGCGGAACGAGCTTCCCCCGGCGCTCACCGGCGCCATGGCGTGGGTGGCCGGCGACCTCCCCCGACCCCTCGAGGCCACCGGCGCGGCCGAAGGCACGGTGAGCATCACCGGGGCCCTCAACCTGGATCGCGGTGGCGACGAGCAGTTCACCCTGACCCTCACCGCCTCGGGCACGGCCCAGGAGGCGCTGCGGGACGCGCTCGTCGGCCTGGACGACGCGGCGCGGGCCGACCTGCTCCGCCCCCTCATGCTCGACGGCCGGCCGGCCCTCGACCGGCTCACCGTCAAGACCGTGGGCCTGGAGCGCCGCGACAAGGCCCTGCAGGTGACCGTGTCGGGCCACGCCGAGGGTCGCTTGGACAAGGTGGGGAGCAAGCTCATCAGCGGTCCCATGCCCCCCGTCCTAGCGCCCGCACTGGCCGCGTGGCTGCCCCCCCGCATCGCCGTCCGCGAGGAGCTGGCGGTGAGCCCGCCCCCCGGTCTGCGGCTCTTCACCCGGGTCGAGGGGCCGCGCCCCACCCACCCGGCGGCGGTGGTGGCCCGCAACGTCCGCCTCGAGGCCGATCGCGTGGTCATCGTGACCGACGTGGAGCGCCCGGTGCGCCACCCCGGCCCGGCCGAGGCCCGCCGCGCCGCCGCCGCCCTCGAGGAGGCCGCCCGGACCGGCCCCGAGATCCTCTACCTGCAGGACGCCACCCCCCGCGCCGCCCGCTCGGCCCGCCAGATCGACCGCCCCGCCGCCGACCGGGTGGTCCTCGAGGCCATGCTGTGGTGGCGGCAGGCCCGCTACCGGAAGGGGCGCAAGCTCTTGAAGAAGTACCTGGCGCCGGTGGGGGTGGAGGCCCTGGACGAGGCCCTCCTCCGCTACGAGGCGCCCTACGAGCTGCGCCGGGAGCTGGTGGACCTGGCCGATTCCCCGGCCGATCGCCTGGCGACGGTGCCGATCCTGGTGGACATGGATCGCCGGGACGAGGCCTGGGCCCGCGCGGCCGCGGTGAGCCTGAGCCCGGTGCACCGGCTGCGGGTGGACAGCCGGCTGTGGATGGTGCGGCTGCAGGGCGAAGCGCCGCCCGCCGACGACCCCGAGGCGGCGGCCCGGTGGCGCGACCCGGAGGAGCTGCTCGCCGAGGCGGATGCCAGCGCCAAGCGCGCCGGCGATGGGAGCCCCGATCCCCGGGTGCTGGCGGCGCGGGCGGAGCGCCTGCTGGCGGCCGGTCGCGCCGAGGAGGCACGGGCGCTGCTGCAGAAGGCGTCGTCCCTCCAGGATGATCCCGCGCTGGCGGTGGCCCTGGCCGAGGCGGCGGCCCGCGCCGGCGACCCGGTGGACGACGTCCGGGCCAGCCTGCAGGAGGCGGTGGCGCGCGCCCCGTCGGATCCTGAGGTGCTGGGCGCGGTGGCCGAGGCCCTGGCCGCCGCTGGGGACCGGACGGGCGCCCTGGAGCGGGCCCTGGGGGCGGCGCGGCTCTCCGGCCGGGACCCCCAGTCCTGGACCCGGGTGGTGGACCACGCGCTGGTGGCCGGAGAGCTGCCCATCGCCGTCTACGCGGCCCGCCGGGCCTCGGATCTGGCCCTCACCGACAAGAAGGCGGCCGACACCCTGGTGCGCACCGCGGCCATGGCGTGGGACCAGGACGTGGCCAACCTGGGCTGGGAGCGGCAGGGCGACTGGCTCCCCGACGGCGAGACCTCCGTGTTCACCGACTGGCCGCCGGCCCTGTTCACCCTCATCGGCGGGGTGGACCAGGAGCACCTGCTCGCCATCCTCCGCCACCACGACCGGGCGGTGGTGGCCGATCCGAACCTCCTCTCCCTCCGGGCCCAGCTCGAGCTCGCCCAGGGAGACCGCGCCCGGGCCATCCGTGACGGGCTGCTTCTCTCGGAGCTGCACGATCAGGCGCGCGGCGGGGTGGTGGCCTTCGGCGCCGCCCTGGGCCAGGCATGGTCCAGCGAGGGGAATGCGCCCCTCGACCGGCTGGTCCGGC
>CAZPJM010000021.1:30737-32353 GCA_964586865.1 uncultured Enterobacteriaceae bacterium | reverse complement strand
TTCCGATCTGGGCGAGGGCGGCGAGGCCTCGGGCGAGGAGCTGGCGAGCGCCGGGGCGGGCACCGCGGCCCGCGGGGGCGCGGGGGGGACCGCAGGTGGGTCCTCCGTGGGGGACGGCACCACGGGGGCAGCGCCCGAGACCACGGAAGGCGGCACCGACAGCGCCGGTGGAGCCACCCCCGGGGGCGGGACCGCGGGTGGGGCCTCTGGGGCGGACGGCGCCGATGGGGCGGGCGGCACCCCCGAGGGCGCGGGCGGTGACACGACGGGCGGCCAAGGCGCGGTGAGCGGCGGTACCACCGCGGTGGGCGGCCAGGCCACGGGGGAGGGTGGCAGTCCCCCTGGAGGCGGCACGGCGGGCGGGACCTCCGGGAGCGGGGGCGGCCCCGCCGGAGGCGGCACGGCGGCCGAGACCTCCGGAAGCTCGGGCGGCCCCGCCGGAGGCGGCACGGCGGGCGGGACCTCCGGAAGCGGAGACGGCCCCCCCGATGGGGCCACGGCGGGCGGCACCCAGAACACCGGCAGCGGGGGAAGCGGCCGGGACTGGGCGCTGACCGCGGGCGCCGCCCGGACCGCGCCTCGGGTCGGCACCGCCCTCACCTACGCCAGCCGCCACGGTCACCTGCTCGTCGTCGAGGTGCGCCTCCGCAACGGCACCGACCGGGACGTCTCCGCCACCGCGCCCTGGACCCTGCGGGCCGGCGGCGCCACCCACGAGGCCAGCAGCGCCTGCAACGTCGCCCTCCGCAACGGCCTCTCCAGCACCGTCGAGGTCGACGGGGGCGGGGAGGTCCGCGGCCCGGTGTGCTTCGACGTCCCCACCAGCGTCACCGGCGGGGTCCTGGGCTTCTCCCCGCGCCTCGGCGGCGCCCCCGTGGTCACCACCCGCCTCTGAGGGCTCCGGCGCGGCCGGGCCCGCGGGGGCATCGGGCCACGGAGCCGGTCCACCGCGGACCTACCGTCCCGCCTCGGACCCCGTCAGCTCCAGCGCGCCCACCTCCACGAAGCCCAGCCCGCGCATGCGCAGCCCGGCGAAGCCCACCGGGGGGGCCTCGAGGGTCTCGTCCAGCAGCTCGCGGCCGTCCAGGGTGATCCGCACCCGCGCGCCGCTCACCCGGACGCCCACCCGGGCCCCGTCGGCGACGCCACGCCGCACCTTGGCCCGGGCCAGCTCCTCCTGGCCGAGCCGCTTGCGGTCGTAGCTCTCGCGCTCCACCTCCGTCACCCGCTCCAGGATCACGGCCTCGCGGGTGATCCGCACGCCCAGCCCGGTGAGGGGCCGGGTCAGGCGCCGCTCATCGGTCACCGGATCCCGGAACAGCTCGTTGTCCAGATCCACCAGCCCGAACAACAGCTCCACCTCGGCCGCCTCGTCGGGCACGGCCGCCTCGCGACCCGGCCGGAAGTCCTCGGGGATCGACCACCGCACCGTGAAGGCCGCCTCCAGATCGGACCGGGCCACGCTGTCCAGGTAGAGGACCGGCTCCGAGGCGGGCTCCCGGTCCGGCTCCTTGTAGAAGCGGACGCTCTCGGCCACCCGCAGGTCGGAGCGCGGACCCGTCCAGACCCAGTAGCAGTGCTGATGGCACCACGCCGGGGTCGCGCCGATCCGCACC
>CAZPJM010000021.1:0-30637 GCA_964586865.1 uncultured Enterobacteriaceae bacterium | reverse complement strand
CCAGACCCAGTAGCAGTGCTGATGGCACCACGCCGGGGTCGCGCCGATCCGCACCCAGGCCCGGTCGCCGTGGGGCCACTTGCGCATCCGGGTCAGAAGCTGGGCCCCCTCCTCATCGAGCGGCCCCCGGCCCATGAAGTGGTCGCGCCCCTGCTTCCAGATGGGGGTCTTCGACCAGTCGTCCTGGGCCAGGAAGAGCCACTCCTCGATCCGCGCCCGGTCCTTGGCCCCCCGGAGCACCTCGGTCCAGGTCTTGTTCTCCTCGACCTCCATGGCGAGGGAGCGCAGCTTGTGCTCGTTCTCGGTGGTGCGGGCCTCGGCCTCGACCAGGCGGGTGCTGTCGTCGAACCGCAGCACCTTGCGGTACAGCTTGACCCGCTCCTCGTTCTGGCGCTGCACGTGGTACTCGCTGGGCGGCAGCACCTCGGCCATCTCCATGAACCGGTCGTGGAGCCGGACCTGCTCGGCCAGCGAGAGGTGCAGTCGGGCGGCCAGGTAGTGGGGGTAGCGGAGGTTGTCCTGGAGATAGCGTCGGCGGTTCTCCGGGTAGTCAGCCCCGTGCTCCCACAGCCGCTCGACGCTGCGCGCGAAGTCCTTCTCGAAGGTCTCGGGCGCCGGAAAGCCCGCCCAGAAGGTCTGGGCCGGACGCACGGGCAGCTGGGGCCAGAGGGGCATGGCCTCCTCGTGGTACTGCCGCCAGAGCTCGTCGGCGGCGCGCTGCATGGCGAAGCGGTCCTCGCGGCGGCGCATCTCGGAGAGGGTCTGCCCCCGCGCGTCGTTGCCGTAGGCCAGCGCCAGGGTGTGCAGGGCGGCCAGGCGCTCCCGCTGGTGCCGAGGGCCCTCCCGGCGGGCGATGTCGAGGAGCTTGCGCAGGACCTCCACATCGGCGCCGGCCTCGGCCAGCTCCTCGAGGCGCTCCTGCTCGGCGCGGACCACCTCGATGGCGTCGGCCCGCGCCCGGAGCTGGTCGATGAGGGCCGTGTACTGCTCCAGGGTGATGGCAGCGAGGCTGAACTGGGCGTCGCGCTCGGCGGCGGACCGCAGGCTCCGCAGGCTGGCCTCGTACCGCTCGGCGTCGAAGGCCTCGAGCCCCTGGGAGAAGTCCTTGAAGGCGAGCAGATCGGCCGTGTGCAGGCGTCGGGTCTCGGCCCGCTCCCGGGGGGAGAGGGACAGGGAGAGGGCCCCGATGCTGGCCTGGACCACCTCCTGCTCGGCCTCGAAGAAGGCCTCGGTGGCCCCCTCCACCCGCCGCTCCAGCACGAGCTCGCCCGAGGCCACGTCCAGGAGCTCGGTCCCGAGGACGAGCGAATCGCCCCGCACCGAGAAGGTCCCGGACAGCACGTGGGTAGCGCCCGCCTTCCGACCCAGATCCCGGCGCCCCGCGGCCGGCCCCGGAGGCGCCAGACCCATGGCGAGCCGGGTCTCCCGCACCGCCCGCCGCTCCAGCACCTCGACGGCGCCGGCCTTGGAGAGATCCACCAGGATCATCTCCTGAAACCCCTTGCCCAGGGCGTGCCAGTCCTGGGGGGTGTCGGCGTCGGGGGCGAACTCCAGCACGGCCAGGCGTACCGCGGTGGCCGGCAGGGCAGGCTGCGGGACGGCCAGGAACAGGACCACGAAAAGGACCAGCAGGCTCCGGATGGCCGACACGGGACCTCCTCACAGGGGCGCCCCGGGACGATAGCGCGAGGGCGGACCCGGCGGGCTGGCCGGCACCTGTCGAGACGGCGGCTTGAGCGGCGCCGGGGGCTCTGGCACCATCCCGCCGTCCCCCACCCCGGAGTGCGCCATGTCCGAGACCGAGGCCGAAGCGACGCCGAACCTGCCGGCCGGCTACAGCAACCACTACGTCGCCAAGAAGGCCATGTTCAGCCTGATGGGCAACAGCTTCCGCATCGAGGACCCCTCCGGTGCGCTGCAGTTCTTCGTCAAGCAGAAGGCCTTCAAGCTCAAGGAGGACATCCGCGTCTACGCCGACGAGGGCCGCAACGAGGAGCGGCTGGTCATCAAGGCCAAGAGCTGGGGCGACTTCTCGGGCACCTACGTCATCACCGACCCCACCAGCGGCGACGAGGTGGGCGCGGCCAAGCGCAAGGGGCTGGCCAGCTCCTTCGTCAAGGACCACTGGCTGCTCATCGGGGCCGACGGCGAGCAGATCGGCGAGATCGTCGAGCTGGGCGGTGCCATGGCCACCGCCCGGAAGTTCATCAAGCTGCTGCAGTGGATCCCGCAGAAGTTCGAGGTGAAGCTCGGCGACAAGCAGGTCGGGACCATCGCGCAGCGCTTCAACCCCTTCCAGCTCGTCTACGACTGCACCTTCGAGGGGGCCGACCTGGACCCGCGCCTGGGCGTGGGCGCGACGGTCCTGCTGCTCGCCATCGAGGGCCGGCAGGACTGAGGGACTGGCGCCCCCCTGGCACCGCCCGGGGGGGCCGCCGACGGCGTGCTAGCGTGCGCGGGTGAGGCTGCCGCGTCCGGTGCTGGCCGTCCTCGTCGCGCTGGCCCTCGGCTGGACGGCGGCCATCCTGGCGTGGCCCGACGCCCCCATCGCCCTCACCTTCGACGACGCCTACTACTACTACGAGATCGGGCACCGCCTCGCCGAGGGTCAGGGCAGCACCTTCGACGGTCTGCACCGGACCAATGGCTACCACCCCCTGTGGCTGCTGGTGTGCGCCGCCGTCCACCTGGTGCTCCCCCCCTCCGAGGCCACCGCGCGCATCCTGCTGGTGGTCCAGGTCCCCTTCGTCTTCGGCGGTATCGCCGCGTCCATCGCGGCTCTCCGCTGGAGCCGCGCCCATCGGGCCGACGTGGCACTGGCGGCGGCGGTCCTGGGGCTGTGGCTCGCCGTCCCGATCCTCATCCGAACCCACCTGAACGGCCTCGAATCCGCGGTGGTGGTCGCGGTCCAGGGCGGTCTGTTGGCCCTGACCCTGCGCCACGGCAGCGCCCTGCACACCTGGCCGGCCGGACGGCGCTGGCTGCTCGGCGGGCTCCTGGGCCTGGCGATCCTGGCCCGCACCGACGGCGCCCTCCTCACGCCGCTGATCCTGGCGTGGGCCCTGCCGGCGGCCTGGCGGGATCGCGGGGCGCGGGCGGTGGCCGGGCTGGTTCCCGTGGGCGTGCCGCCGACCCTGGTGCTGGGCGCCTTCCTGGCGCTCAATGCGTGGTGGTTCGGCACGCCGATGCAGGTGAGCGGCTCCCTCAAGCGGGTCCCGCCCGATGGCTGGACCGCCCTCATCGCCGCGGGCTGCCTGGCCGCCGCGGCGGGCGTGGCCTGGCTGGCCCACCGTCGGGCCCCCGAGGCCCTGCCCCACGTGGCGCACCACCTCTCCGCCACCGGGTGGCACGCCTGGTTCCTCCTGGCGATCACCACCTACTACACGGGCCTGCAGACCTTCGCCCGGCAGTGGTACTTCGCCCCGGCGGTCCTGTGGGCCACCGGGCTCGTGGTCGCGCTGGCCCTGGACCTGGGCGCCCGGGCGCGATCCGACGCCCCCGACAAGCCCCCCGCCAGGGCCGTCCTGCCCCTGGCGGGCATCCTCGGCCTGCCATTGCTGGCGGGCGCGGTCCTCACCGGATGGCAGCTCGCCTCCCCCGAGACGGTGGCGGTGCGCCTGGCCGACCGGCAGGCCGCCCGCTGGATCGACGCCCACCTGCCCCCCGACGCGGTGGTGGCCTCCTGGGACGCCGGCCTCATCGGCTACACCGCCCGCACCCCCGTGGTGAACCTGGACGGGGTCGTGAACGACGTGGCCTGGCTGCGGGAGCTGCGTGCGGGCACGGCCGGGGCGCGCCTCCGCGAGGAGGCCATCGGATGGGTGGTCAACCACGGGAGCTACGAGGACGGCGCCTGTACCAGCATCGCCGACGCCCTGGACAAGCTGGGAGGCCCGGCCCCGGTGGAGACGCTGCAGGTCTGGCCGTACACCCAGGTGGGGCGCATCAACGGCGGGCCATGGGGACGACACGAGATGGCGACCTGCGTGGTTCGCCTCCCGGCCGGCAGCCGCCAGGTACCGAACCCCTGACCAGGCCAGTATCGCTTCGTTGCGCGGCCGGTTCGCATTGACCGAACCGCCACGGGGTGGAAGAGTGCGGGCGGGCCTCGTCACGGGCGCGCCCCCGCGCCCGACCCTTCCGGACATCCGCATGACCTCCCGCGACCCGTCCCATGACGCCGAGGCGGACCTCCGCGCTCGCCTCTTCGCCGCGGCCCAGGCCATCGGCCGCTTCGGCACCTACGCGTGGAATCCCCTCACCGGCGAGGCCCGCTGGTCCGAGCGCTTCCACGCGCTGCTGGGCCGCGGGCCCGACGACCTGGACGACTCCCTCGAGGCCTTCTTCCGGACGGTCCACCCCGACGACCAGGGGCGGGTGGCCGAGGCGGTGGATCGCTTCAGCGCCACGGGCTCGCCCGATGTGATCCCCTTCCGGGTGGTCTGGCCGGATGGGCAGATCCGCCACCTCGAGGGGCGCGCGCGGCGGGTCCTGGACGAGAACGGCACCGTCCTGCGGATGGTGGGGGTCCTGCTGGACGTCACCGAGCAGGTCGAGGAGCGGCGTCAGCTGCGGCGCCAGCAGGTCCTGCTGGACGAGGCCCAGGAGCTGGGCCGGATGGGCGCCTGGTCCCTCGACGTGGAGACCGGGGCGCTCACCTGGAGCCGGGCCACCTATGCCATCTACGGCCTCGATCCCTCGGTGGCGGTGGACACCCACGTCGCCCTGTCTCGGCTGGCCCCCGAAGACCGGCCCCGGGCCGGCGCGCTGGTGCGGCGGGCCCTGGACGAGGGCACGCCCTACGACGCGGTGCTTCGGGTGATCCGGCCCAACGGCGAGGAGCGCTCCATCCGCGCCATCGCCCGGGTGGAGCGGGACGAGGGCGGCCGGGTGCGGCGCCTCTTCGGCATGGTCCAGGACATCACCGAGGCCGAGCGGGAGCACCAGGCACGGCTGCGGACCGACCGGCTGCAGAGCCTCGGTCAGCTCGCCGGGGGCCTGGCCCACGACATCAACAACTACCTGACCGTGGCCCGCCTCGGCATCGGGCTCGCCCTCGAGTCCGGGGACGACGAGGCCCTGCGCGAGGCCCTGCTCGGGGTGGAGGCGGCCCGGGGGGTGGCCGCACGCCTGGTGACGGTCTCGGACGAGCGGGCGCCGGCGCGACAGGCGGTGGACCTGGCCGATCGGGTGTCCGCCATGGCCCGCTTCACCCTCCGCGGTCGGGCGACGAAGCTCGAGCTCGAGCTGCCGACCCACCTGCCCCCCATCCACGCGGACCCCATCCAGCTCGATCAGCTCGTGAGCAACCTGGTCCTCAACGCCAGCCAGGCCATGGACGGAGCGGGACGGGTGCGGGTGGCGGTGGGCACCACCGACGACGGACGCATCCGAATCGACGTGCGCGATGAGGGCCCTGGCGTGGACCCCGCCCTCCTGGACCAGCTCTTCGAGCCCTACGTGACCACCCGCCCTCACGGCACCGGCCTGGGCCTGGCCACCTGCCGGCTGGTGGCGGAGCGCCACGACGGCACCATCGAGGTGGTACCGAGCGACACCGGCGCCCACTTCCGGGTCGAGCTGCCCATCCGCGAGCCCCCCGCGGCGAGCCCCCCGGCCCCCTCCGGGCCCCCGGTGGCCCTCGAGGGTCGAACCGTCCTCGTCTACGACGACGAGCCCACCGTGCAGCGCGTCCTCGGCCGGGCACTGGTGCGGCTCGGCGCCCGCGTGCACGCGTGCACCTCCGAGGCGGCCGTGTGGCGCACCATGTACGAGGAGGGGGCCGTGGATGCGGCCATCCTGGACGCCGTCCTGCCCGGGGAGCGGGGTGGCGTGGCGGTGGCCCAGGATCTGGCCGCTCGCCACCCGCAGGTCGCGCTGGTCCTCTCCTCGGGCAACCTCGAGGCCCACCGCCTCGAGGAGGCGCCGGTCCACGCCCTGCTGCCCAAGCCCTACAGCCTGGGCGAGCTCCGCCACGCCCTAGAGCGGGCCCTGGCGCACCGCCGGGCGTGACCCCGACGCCGACGTCGCCGGTCAGCGCTCGGCGCAGAACCCGAAGGTGGCGATCCCTCCGGGATCCAGCTCCCGGTTGTGCTCCACCCCCGTGAAGATCCAGGGGTCGCCGCTGTCGTCGACCTGGCTGCTCCAGTGGTTGGTCAGCGCGCCGTCCGCGGGCAGCGCCACCCGCCACACGACCGCCTCGGTGGCCTCGTTCCGCACGGTCACGTCCAGGCAGTAGCCGGCACCCCAGTCATTGGCCGCGGTCTCGACGACCAGCTCCCCGTCCGCCAGCTCCGGATCGTCCTCCGGCGGCTCCGGGTCGCGCCGCTCCCCCACCGCGAAGGTGTCCCCGGCACCCGCCTCCCCGGTTCGGACGGTGAAGTCGGTGCGGAGGGGCAGCTCGGCCAGGGGGTCCAGCAGACCCACCACGCCAGGATCGTCGGCGCAGGCCTCCACCCCGGTGGCGTGGCGTCGCCAGGACCGGACGAAGCAGCGGCGGACCCGCGGATCGTCGGCCAGCAGCCCGGCCAGGTCGTGGACCCCGTCGAAGGCGTGCCGGTCCAGCCGTCCGGCGTCGTCCACCGGGTGCTCCCCGTCCGTGGCGCGGTAGCGGCCGAGCTCGTCGAAGTGCTCGAAGCCGAAGCCGATGGGGTCGATCTGGGTGTGGCAGGCCGCGCACTGGGGATCGGCGGTCTGGCGCACGTAGTGCTCCCGGGTGGACTGGTCGGGGTCCAGCTCGGGCGGCGAGGTGTCCACGTTGGCCGGGGGCGGCGGCAGGGGCTCGCACAGCAGGCGCTCTCGGACCATGACCCCGCGCTGGACCGGGCTCGAGCCCTGGTGGCGCCCATGGGTGGTCACCACGCTCGCGTGGGTGAGCAGGCCCCCGTAGGCCGTGCCCTCGAGGGAGGTCTCGCCGGGACCGGACAGGCCGTAGTGGGCGGCCATGACCTCGTCCACCACGGTGAAGTCGGCCAGGAGCAGGTCGTCCAGGGTGGCGTCCTCGGCCGCGAGGGTGCGCACCACGTCGCGGGTCTCCCGGGCCATGGAGGCCCGGAGCGGATCGTCCAGGCCCGCCCGGGAGACCGTCTGCAGGCGGTCCAGCTCCAGCCAGGCGAAGACCATCTCGGCGGCCCGATCCGCGGCGCGGGGATCGGCCTTCAGCCGATCGATCTGCGCCTGGAGCCCCTCCGGGGTGTCGAGGGTGCCGTCGGCGGCCGCCTCCAGCAGGGGCTGGTCGGGAGGCCCGCCGAGGAAGCTGTAGGACAGGGCCGAGGCCAGCTCCCAGCCCGTGAGGGTGAAGGTGCCATCGCCCTGACGGGCCCCCAGCTCGGACCGGTACAGGAAGTGGGGCGACTGGAGGAAGGCGTTCAGGACCCACCGCAGGCCCTCGCGGAAGCCCTCGGTGGCGGCGACCTGGGCCCACAAGGCGTGGTAGCGGTCCACATCCTCCTGCGAGAGGGGGCGACGGAAGGCGCGGAAGCCCACCTCCTCGATGAACGTGGCCGCACAGGCCGCCGCCCCGTCCACCGCGGGATCGCAGGGGAGCAGGGCGTCCAGATCCGCCCGCTGGGAGAGGGTCTCGGCGGCCTCGGCATACTGGGTCGCGAGGAGGTCCGAGACCATCAGGGCCCGGGCGTCGTTGCGGTAGCCATCCACCACGTTGTCGGCCGCGAAGCCCGCGGCGGGGGTGGCCTCGACCCCGAGCAGCGCCCGCACCGAGGCGTCGTACTCGGCGTGGGTGAGCCGACGCAGCAGCCGGGGCCGGGGCGTGTCCGGGCAGGTCCAGGGCTCGGGGGCCTCGCAGGAGCCGGTCTGCACCCGGTCGCGCCACCAGCGCAGCGCGGCGTGGGCGCGGCCGTCCGGATCCACGATCCGCCCACCCCCGTGGCCGTCGGGGTGCAGGCCGGTGGGCTTGTCGGGGAGGATGTCCGCCACGGCGGTGGCGGCCGCCATGGCCCCGGCCAGGTCGTCCGGAGGCAGGGAGAACCGGGTCCGCGCCGCCGCCGTGCCCGTGTCCGAGCGGTGGCAGGTGGTGCAGCGGCGGGCGATCACCGGCTCCCAGACGTGGGTCTCGAAGGCGGCCAGGTCATCGCCGCAGTCGGTGGGCGGCCCCTCGGGGGACCCGGGGTCGTCGGAAGGGGGGGACGCAGGGTCGCAGGCCGCCAGCAGGGACACGGTGAGCAGGGTGCGGGCGAGGCCGCGGGCATCGGAGCGCATCACAGTCCCTCCACCGGGGCCGTGCGCCCCGTGCCGAAGTGGTCGAGTCCCAGGCCGAACACATTGGCCAGCGCAGCCAGCACCCCGTCGTGGGGGCGGCCCGCGAGATCCACCCGCCGACCCAGCCGGAAGGTGTCCCCACCACCGGCGAGCACCCAGGGCACCCCGCGACACACGTGCATCCGGCTGTCCCCCAGCTCCTTGGCCCACAGCACCACCGTGCTGTCGAGCAGGCTGCCGCCCTCCGGATCGGGCGTGTCGAGGAGCCGCTGGACGAGCCCGGCGACGCGACCGGCGAACCAGCGCTCGGCCTCGACGAAGGCGGCCACCCCGCTCGCGTTCTCGTCGCCCGAGTGGGAGAGATCGTGGTGGTGGGTGGTGTGGCCGAGCCAGGTGAAGACCACCGGGCTCACCGTGTGCGAGAGCTGGACGGTGGCCACGTTGGTGGCGCCGCAGGCCAGGGCCTGGACCGCCAGGTCGAGCTGGGCCTCGCACAGATCGGGGAAGGCATCGTTGTCCGAGGCGCGCAGGGCGGGGGGAAGGGCCGGGTCCTCGCAGGTGCCGCCCTCGGTCAGGGTCCGCTCCACCGCGCGGAGCCCGTCCAGGTGGGCATCGAGCTGGACCCGGTGGGCGCTGCCCAGCCGGCCGCGCAGGGCGTGGAGCTCCTCCCGGGCCACGTCCAGCACGCTCTGGCGACGGGTGCGCAGGCCGGGGTCCCCGACCGATCCGAAGAGGCGCTCCCAGGCCCGCAGCGGGTCGTCGTCGGGGGTCACCACCTGCCCACCCCGGTAGGAGGCGCGCGTCTGGCGGTTGCCGCCCCACAGGCTCGTGAGGGCGCCCAACACCAGGGTCGGGATCCGCGTGTCCTGCCCGATGGCCTGCCCCACCACCTGGTCCAGGCTGTCCGGCCCCCCGGCGGTGAGCATGTTGGCCATGCCCCCCTCGTGGTTGTCCCCCACGCTGAAGTCCAGGTTGTCCAGGAAGAGGAGGTGCTCCTCGAGGCCGGAGAGGGGCTCGAGGATGGAGCCGGGCTCGAAGGCGAGGGCCTCGGAGGGGCGGACCCCGAGGCGGTGGGGGATGGTGCCGTTGGGCGTGAACACGATGAGCAGGCGGCGGGGGCCGGATCCGGCGGCGCGCCCGGGGCCGGAGAGGCCGAGGAAGGGCGCGGCGAGGAGCGCGGCGGCGCCCATCCGCAGGACGTCGCGTCGGTTCATGGGAGCCTCCTTGGCCCCCCCATGCCGTCACCGGCGGGTGATCTGTCGGGCTGCGAGGCGGCTGCAAGGGGCGGATGGGGTGCCGCGGTTCAGGGCGCAGAGAGCCGATCCCGGGCCCGCTCGGCCGCCGCGGTGCCCGGATGGGTCTCGACGAGCCACCGCCACCAGCGCCGGGCCTCGGCGGGCCGGCCCAGGCGGGTGTGGGCCGCGGCCAGCGCCAGCGCCGCCTCGGGGGCCAGGGGTCCCGGATCCTCCAGGTAGGCCTCGAGCAGGGGGACGGCCCGGGCGGGCTGATCGTCCAGCAGGAGGGTGGCCGCCTCGTAGCGGGCCTGCCGGGACAGATCCGGCGCTCCCAGGCGGGCCACCTGGATCCACGCCGAGACGGCGCCCTCGGTCTGGCCCTCCCGGGCCTCCAGCCGCGCCTGCAGTCGCCAGGCCTCCACATCGGTGGGATCGGCGCGGAGCCGGGCCCGCAGGCCCTCCCGGGCCCGGTCCACGTCCCCGTCCAGGACGGCCCGGGTGAGCCCCTCCAGGTCGGGGAGGGCCGGGGCGGACCGCCGCGCCCCCTCCTTGGCCGCCGGGGGCCGGGGCGCGATCGGTGCGGCCTCGGCAGACCCGTCCGGGGCGGGGGAAGCCGGGGGATCGGTGTCGACCGCGGGATCGGGCGGCCACGTGTCGCCCGCGCGCAGGATGACGCGACCGTCGGGGCCGTCCACCGCCACCACCCCCTCGCGCACCTGCACCCGGAAGGGGGCGCGGCGGACCTGGAAGACGGTGCCGATGACGCTCACCACGTGCTCGCCGGCGTGCACCCGGAGGGTCTCGCCCCCCGTGCGGGCCCCGGCCACCACGGTGAGGATGCCGGTCTCGAGGTGGTAGCGGGCGTGGCCGCCGCGGGCCTCGACGCGGACGCGGCCGCCGGGGGCGATGCGCAGCGTGTCGGGGCCCAGGTCGTGGATGCCGGTGGTGAGCACGGGCGCCGGGGCGTCGAGGCCCCCGCTCGGGCTGGGGGCCGGATCGGGGCGGGCGAGGACGATGGCGAAGACCACGGCGGCCACCGCGATCATGCCGGCCGGAACCAGCCAGGCGAGCCGTCGGCGCCCCCGGCGCCGGGCCTGTCGGACCAGCTCCTCGGCCGCGGCCCGGTCCGGCGCCGGCCGGGTGTGGCGCCGGGCCCAGTCGTACAGCGGATCATCGCGGTCCATCACCCCTCCTCCAGGGCCTTGCGGGCCCGATACAGGCGGGTCGACACGGCGTTCTCGCTGATGCCCAGCACCCGGGCCGCCTCGGCGACGGCCAGGCCCTCGACCGCCACCAGCACCAGGGCCTCCCGCTGGGCCGCGGGGAGGCTCGCCATGGCCGCGTCGATCCGCTGCCGATCGGCGAGGCGCTCGTCGGGGGCCGGGGCCGGGGCCGCGACCCCGGCGGCGCCGAAGCCCTCCCGGCGACCCAGGCCGAGACGCCGCCACCACCGCCGCCGGTCGGAGCGCGCCTTGCGCAGGGCGATCCCATACAGCCACGACCGCAGCCGCCCCCGGTGCTCATAGCGGTCCAGGGTGTCCAGGAAGGAGAGGAAGGTGTCCTGAGCGAGGTCGTCGGCCGCCTGGGGCCCGCCCGCGGGATCGGCCCGCAGCAGCACGGTGCGCACGGCCCCGCCGTGGCGCCGGTAGAGGGTGCCCAGCGCGTCCATGTCGCCCTCCTTCAGGCGCGCGACCAACGCCGCGTCGATGTCCGGGGTGGGGGTCACATCCCCCCTTGCCGCGACGGGCCCCGGATCTGTCGCACCCCGCCCAGATGCAGGCCGATCTCGACCCAGCCCGTGTCGTAGAGCTGCGAGGCGCCCTCCTCGACCCGGTCGCGCACCGGGCTCACCCGAAGCCGCAGCTCGGGGACCACCCCGCCGGGCAGCCGCGGCGCCACCCCCACCTCGAGGCGGGGCTGGGCCCAGAGCACCCAGGGGAGCCGCGCCAGATCCACGGCGGCCCCGACCCGCAGCGGCCCCCACCACGCCCCGACCCGCGCCGCGCCCCGGAGCTGCTGTCGGCCCGCCCCCAGTCCCAGGCCACCCCCCCATCGCACCGCCCCGGGCCGCCCGGCCCACAGGGCCACCTCGCCGAGGATCCGGGGCCCGAGGGCCTCGCCCACGGTGGGCACGGTGACCCCGAGAGCCCCGTGGACCCACAGGCCGCCCCGCGCCGGGGGCGCCACGGGGACCGGCTCCGGAGGACCTGGCTCGGCGGCCGCCTCCAGGATGGCCCGGGTGGCGCCCGCCAGCTCCATCCACGCCGTCGGGCCCGTGGCCGAGGCCACCCGCACCACCGCCCGCCCCTCGCCCACGAAGGCCACCGCCACCGTGTGGCCCACCGGCGCCGAGGAGAGCCAGGCCACCGGCGGCCCACGCTCCAGCCGGGACTCCACGGTGGCGAGGCGATCGGCCAGGGAGGCGCCGTCGAAGCCCTCCGGAGCCACCTCGATGGCCACCTCGATCCCCGACAGGCGCAGCTCGTCCACCCAGCGGCAGGCCACGGTGTCGGGGGCCGGCGGCGGCTCGGGCGAGAGCACGACCAGGTCCTGGGCGAGCGCCGTCAGGGACAGGAGAAGCGGTAGACCTGCCACAGGGTGTCCTCGGGGCACGTGAGGCGGTGGATCAGGTGGCGGTCCAGGGCGGCCAGGACGGCCGGGGCCTCGGTGGAGAAGCCGGAGCCGTCCAGGGCGGCCAGGGCGTCGCGGCGCGCCTGGTCCCAGTCGTCGGCGGCCCACCGGGGGCGGAGGGCGTCCAGATGGGCCTCCACCACCTCGGCGGCGAGCGGCTCGTCCAGGCAGTCCCCGTCGGCCGTCAGGGTGTCGAGCCGATCCACGATGGCCGTGGTCCGGTCCTCGACGTCGCCGGTGAGACAGGCCCCCACATCGTCCGGACAGTCGGCGAGGGCGCGGGGCACCTGGTCGGTCCAGGGGCCTCCCACGTGGTGGGCCGCCGCCAGCCACGGCAGGGCGCGGGGGTCGCCGGTCGATGCGTAGAAGCCCGCCGGGTCCACGGCGACGGCCTCCCGGCCCCACAGGGCGTGGGCGGCGCGGACGGACCAGGCCAGGGTGAGGGCGGCGGCCTCGGGCTGGTCCCCGTCCACCGCCCCGGCGAAGCCGTCCGCGGGGAAGAGGCCCGGCCACAGCACCGCGAGCTCGTTCCAGGCCGTCCCCTCGTCCAGGGCCAGGCAGCCGCCCTCGCCGGCGGCTTCGGGCTCGGCCACCCACGGCGGGCCGTAGGCGGCGCAGGAGAACCCGGTCTCGGCCCAGCCCACCGCCAGGAAGAAGGCCGGGGGCAGGGGCAGCGGATCGTCGGGGTCATCCCGCAGGCGGTGGGCCGCGTGGGCCGCCGCCAGGGCCCAGCGGGCCGAGGGGAGGCGGAAGCCCGGCGCCCGTGCGGGCACGCAGACCCGCGACCCGTCGTCCGGGTCCTCGTCGGCGTCCAGGACCAGCGTGCGCGTGCACCCGGCGGTCCCCACGGCGAGGGCAGCCAGCGCGAAGACGGCCGATCGCGGGGCCCGGAGCGGCACGGCACCTCCGCCGCCGACGTATCACGCCCCGTCGCGGGGCCTGGGGGCGTGTCGGGGGTCCGTCACCGTGCGCCGCCCGGCCTCGCCCACCCGGGTCCCAGCTTCGCCGCGCCGCGATGGATGGAGTACATTCGAGCCGCACTCCCGGGGGCCCTCCGCCCCCGTCCGGGCCGTAGGGAGACCCCATGAGGCACGTGGGCCTGCTGCTGCTCCTGCTCGCCGGTTGCTCGGATGAGCGTCGCTACTTCATCCGGACCGACGACGGCGCGCACCTCAGGGTGGTCGAGCGCGGGGACCGGGACAACGACGCGGTGGTGATCCTCCTCCACGGAGGCCCGGCCTCCGACGGCTTCTCCTACCTCGTCGGCCTCTCCCCCCGCCTCCTCGAGCAGGAGGCGCGCTTCGCCTACGTCGACCAGCGTGGCATGGGCGCCTCGGTCAAGTCCGGCCACCACGAGGACTACGACCTCATCCGCGCCGGCCGCGACGTGGAGGACGTGGTGGAGGTCCTGCGCCTCCGCTACGGCCCCGAGACCGACCTCTACCTGATGGGCCACTCCTGGGGTGGGGCCCTCGGTACCATCGCGCTCCTCGAGACCGACGTCCAGGACGAGCTCACCGGCTGGATCGAGGCCGCCGGCTGTCACGACAGCCTGCTGGAGCCTCGCTACACCGAGGCCCGCCTCCGGGAGGTCGCCGCGGCCGAGATCGGAGAGGACCGCAACGCCCGGGGCTGGGAGCGGATCCTGGAGTTCCTGGACACGTTCGACGCGGAAGCCGACGCGTTCGATCACGACGATCTGCTCGAGCTCAACCGGTATGGCTACATCGCCGAGGGTCTGGTCTCCGACCGGCTCGTCTGGGAGGATCGGGAGTCCGTCACCGGGTGGCAGCGCTACAGCAGCGGGATCCGCACGGACCTACTCATCCCGAGCCAGCACTACATCCTGCAGACCATGTACGAGGAGTCGCTGCGGTTCTCGGCCACCCCGCGCCTCGACGAGATCACCTTGCCCGGGCTCTACCTGTACGCGGACTACGACTTCGTCTGTCCGGTGGCGCTCGGCGAGGACGCGGCCGCCGCCAATCCGAACGGGACCCTGGTCACCTTCGGGGCGTCGGGTCACTCGCTCATGAACAACGAGACCGACAAGTACGTCACCGAGATCACGGACTTCCTGCGCGCCACCCGTCGCTGACGGCGCCTCCGCCCGGGCGCGCACCCTCGGCGCCCGGCCTCAGCCGATCTCGACGGGCCCGCCCCGGGCCTGCCAGGCGCCCATCGAGCCCAAGAAGACGTCCACCGACGTGAAGCCGGCCCGCTCCAGGATGGAGGCGGCCACGGTGGCCCGCACCCCGCTGCCGCACAGGACCGTCAGCGGGGCCTCCCGGTCCAGACCCTCCAGGTCATCGGGCAGCGTCGACAGGGGGCGTGCGGTGCTCCCGGCGATCCGGCCCTGCGCGACCTCGTCGGGCTTGCGCACGTCCAGCAGGGTCCACCCCTCGGGCGGCGCGGTCAGGCGTTCCGCCACCGTGTCCGCGTCCACCGCCGGCAGGCTGGCAAAGGGACGGCCCTCGGCGGCCCGGGCGGCGAGGCTGTCCATCACCGCCCCCTGCACGCCGTCGAAGCCCATCCGACCGAGCCGGAGGGCCGCGTCGTGGGCCTGCTCGGCGTCATCGGCCACGAGCACCACGGGGGTCTCGGGGACCAGGAACCACCCGGCCCACGAGGAGAGCACCGACAGGGGCAGGGCCAGGCTGCCGGGCACGTGGGCCCCCAGAAACGCCGCCGGGCGGCGCACGTCGACCCACAGGGGCCCCCCCGTGCCCGGCTCCGAGCCGGTCCAGGGCGGCACCGGCGTCGTCTCGGCCAGGGGCGGCGCCCCCTCCAGGTTGAGCCGCTCCATCTCCCGGAAGTAGGGCGGCTGCTGGTGGTTCTCCGCCAGCTTGGCCTCGATGAAGGCCTCCCGATCGGCGAGCTGGAGGCGCGGGTTGTTGCGCCGCTCGTGGCCGAGGGTGCTCACGTCCCGGTCGGCGAGGCCGCCCCCGCACACCGAGCCCTTGCCATGGGCCGGGTAGAGCCGCACCCCATCCCCCAGGCCCATCAGCTTGGTGAGCGAGTCCCACAAGAGGCCCGCGACCTCGCGCTCCCGGTCCGGGTAGAAGTCGGTCCGGCCCACGTCGCCCACGAAGAGGGCATCGCCGGTGAACACGGCGACCGCCCCGTCCGGGTGGTCCTCGTCGACGAGCACGTAGCTCACGCTGTCGTCCGTGTGTCCGGGCGTCTCCAGCACCTCCAGGCGGGCGCTGCCCACCATGACGTGCTCCCCCTCGCGGATGGTCCGGGCGTAGGACACGTCGCCGGCCGCGTGGGGCCCGTGGTGGACGGTGGCCCCGGTCCGCTCGGCCAGGATGGGGGCCCCCGACACCAGATCCTCGTTGCGGTGGGTCTCGAGGACGTGGGTGATCCGGCAGCCGCGCCGGCGGGCCACCTCGAGGTAGGCCTCCACGTCCCGGCGGGGGTCGATGACGGCGGCCTCGGTGCCGTCGCCCACGATGTAGGAGCGGTGGGACAGACCGGGCGAGGGGAGGGTCTCGACGAACATGGGGCCTCGGGGAAGGGGTTCCCCATGAGGCTGCCACCGAGACCGGCAGCGGGAAGGGGCGGGTTCAGCCTCGGATGCCGGCCTGTCGGGCGAGCGCGTCGCGGAAGTCGGGGTGGGCGATGCGGATGAGGGAGCGGGCCCGCTCGGGCAGGCTGCGCCCCCACAGCTCGGCGACGCCGTACTCGGTCACGACGGTGTGCACATCGGCGCGGGAGGTGACCACCCCCGCCCCCTCGGCCAGGGTGTGGACGATGCGGCTGTACTTGCCGCGCCCCGCCGTGCTCGGCATGGCGATGATGGGCCGCCCGCCCGCCGAGCGCATGGCCGCGCGCACGAAGTCCACCTGCCCGCCCACGCCCGAGTAGATGCGCCCGCCGATGCTGTCGCTGTTCACCTGGCCGGTCAGGTCCACCGAGATGGCGGAGTTGATGGCGATGAGCCGATCATTGCTCGCCGCCACCACCAGGTCATTGGTGTGGTCGCAGGGATGGGCCTCGACGACGGCGTTCTCGTCGAGCCAGTCGTAGAGCGCGCGCGTCCCGAGGGCGAAGGTCGTGACCACCTTCCGCCGGTGTCGCGTCTTGAAGCGCCCGGTCACCGTGCCCCGCTCCACCGCCCGCATGACCCCGTCCGAGATCATCTCGGAGTGGATCCCCAGGTCGTTGCGCCCCTCGAGCTGGCCGATGACCGCATCGGGGATCGCGCCGATCCCGAGCTGCAGGCAGGCGCCCTCGGGGATGAGGGGCACGATGTGGCCCGCGATGGCCGACTCCACCTCGCCGATGGCCGGGGGGGCGATCTCGGGGAGCGGCTCCTCGGCCTCCACGATCCGGTCGATCTGGCTGATGTGGAGGAAGCTGTTGCCCAGGACCCGCGGCATGCGGGGGTTGACCTCAACGATGACCGTGCGCGCCGCCTCGGCCGCCGCCAGCGAGGCCATCACCTCGACCCCCAGGCTGAAGAAGCCGTGCTTGTCGGGGGGGCTGGTCATCAGCAGGGCGGCGTCGAGGGGCGGACAGCCGGCCCGGATGAGGCGGGGGATGTCGGAGAGGTGGCAGGGCACGTACCCCGCGGTCCCGCCAGCCACCGCAGCCCGATCCGCCGGCCCCACGAACCAGGAGAGATGCTGGATCAGCCCCTCCTGGTGGAGGTCGGCGAAGGGATCCTCGCCCAGCAGCAGGACGTGACCCACCGACATGCCCTCGACCTCGACGGCGCGGGCGGCGAGGGCCCGGGACAGCGCCCCGGGCGTGGCCGCGTTGCCACCCAGGTAGACCTGGCTGTGGGGGTGCAGATCGGCCACCGCCTGCTCGGCGGTGCACAGCTTGGCGCGGTAGGCGGGGCGCCAGGGCATCGGACCTCCAGGGTTCGGGAAGACCGAACTGTAGCGAGGCCCACAGGCCATGCCCACCCGGCGCCGGACGGCGACACGCGATCGTCGCGCGTGCCCCGGCGCGCCTCGACCCCACGACACGGCTGTCCGGAGCGGGCCCTCGCCCGGTCCGGGCGCAACGTGCGAACGCTCCATACCGCTGGCCCCGGGCTTGCATTGGCCCCCCGCAGGAGGTCCCCATGCGAATCCTGATGCCCCTGCTCGCCCTGCTGCCCGCCGCCCTCTCCGGCTGTGACGCCCTCACCTGCGACCGCTGCGGCCTGGACTGCCCGGCCATCGCCATCCCCAGCGTCGCCCTGACGGTGGTGGACAGCGGCGGCAACCCCGTCTCCGACGTGGAGGCCACCTGGTCCGCCCCGGGCGGCCTGGGCGGTGACTGCGAGATGGTCGACGAGGACGACATCATCTGCGCCTGGGGGGTGGGCGGCGAGGTCACCATCACGGCCGATGCGCTCGGCTACGAGGCCGCCTCGACCACGGTGCAGGTCCAGGAGGACGAGTGCAACGTGGAGACCGAGGAGGTGACCCTGGTCCTCGACCCGGTCCTGTGCGACGACGGGCTCGACTACGCCGTCCACGTGACCACCGAGGATGCGGAAGGCAACGTGCTCACCGACGCCTCCGTCGAGGCCATGCCCCTCGGTGCGGGCTGGACCGGGGCCGAGGCCTGCGTCGACCGCGGGGACGGGAGCCACGACTGCCTCGAGGAGTGGGGCGGCGAGATCGAGGTGTGGGCCTCCCACCCCACCGCCGGCACCGCCTACGAGGTGGTCGATGTGCCCATCGACGACTGCGGCGCCGTCACCCAGGGCCTCGTCATGACCCTGACCCGGTGAGGGTGGCCGGGGCCGCCTCCGGCATGGGCCCCAGCTCGGCCTCGCGCAGGAGGGTGAAGTAGCCCGGGAGGACCTCAGCCAGGAGGCTCCGCCCGGCCTTCGTGATGGCCACGTGCTTGACGCGCTTGTCGGCGGGAGAGGCCTCGACCGAGACCAGGCCGTCCGCCTCGAGGCCGCGCACCACCTTCGTCATGACCGGCTTGGACACATCGATGCGCCGCACCAGGTCGGCCATCCGGTAGCGCTCCCGGTCCTCCTCGCGCTCGAGCACGATCAGGACCAGGAAGCGGGTCTGGGACAGGCCGAACTCCGAGAAATACGCGTCGAGCCGGCGCAGGAGCAGGCTCGCCCGGCGCAGCAGGCCGAGCGCGGTCGCGGTGCGCCCGACATCCATCTCGGGAAAGCGTGCCGCGTAGCGCTCCATCATGGCGCGCGTGGGCAGCTCCTTCAGGAAGAACATGGGCACTCGGGGGCGTTCGGTGGGTCGGTCGTGGATGGAGGGACCGGGCGCCTGCCTACAACCGCGACGACTGGCCGGCCTGGGCCAGCGCCTCGACCAGCTCGGCGCTGCGGATCGGAGCTCCGAAGTGGTGGAGGACGTGCTCCTGGAAGTACCGATCCTGCTCCGCGGTGAAGGCGGCGCTGGCATCGGTCACCACGACGACGTTGTAGCCGAGGTCGTGGGCCTCCCTTAGCGTGGACTCCACGCAGACGTGGGTGGCGAAGCCCATGATCACGATGGTGTCGATGTCGTTGTTCCGCAGGAACGGGTCGAGGGTGGCGTTCTTCAGCACGCTCGCCCCGGATCGGCCGCTGGACAGGAACTCGCCCGGCTGCGGGGTGAAGGGAGGGACGAAGCGGGCGCCCTCGCCGGTCCAGGTGCCGGCCCGCGGGATGGCTCCGCGCAGGCCGAGCTTGCCCTCACCGCCCCCGAAGAGGCGGTAGGAGGGGTCCTGGCGCAGGTCGAGGCCGGCATGGGCGATGGTCCAGCCATGGGTCCGCGCCGCGTCGAGGACCTGTGCCGCGTTCTCGACGGCCGCGTCGAAGGGGGCGCGGTCCTCGACCAGCCGATCGCGCAGTCGGGCCTGCTCGCCGATCCACTCCTGCTGGAATTCGATGAAGACGAGGGCCGTGCGGGCAGGATCGAGGCGCGGCGCGGTCGTCTCGGAGGCCGCGGCGTGGGGGGTGGTCATGGTCGGGGCTCCGGCGAGGGTGGTGAGGGCGATGACGAGGGCGATGAGGCTGGGACTCGCACGCATGGCGTCTCTCTCGGGATGCGCAGGCCGATGAACGTCCTCCGAGGGGGACATCCACCCGCGCTGCGGGTTTTGTTAGCATGATAACTATAACGGCCCATCCGCCCCGGGTCCAGCGCCGCCCGGTCGGACGCTCGGGCGAGCATCGCCATCCCCTGGCCGACCCTGCCGTCGGCTACCGACCCGCTTCCCGACCCTCGCGGTCGACGAAGACGATCCCGCGCCCCTTGACCTGGACGGCGGCCCGGCCATCCACGAAGGGGCTGCAGGCCGTGAAGCCTTCCTCGAAGCCGGCCACCCGCTCCCCCCCGGGGCCGAGCCAGCCGCAGGTGCCCGCACTCTCGTCCTCGACGGGGAGGCGTCCCTCGTGGAAGGTGAGGCGACGGTCATCCCGGGAGAGGTCCCCCCGGATGCCCCCCAGGCCGTAGACCGTCTCGGAGACGGGCTTGCCCTGGTCGTCGTGGAGCGTCCACTCGGGTGAGGAGCTGACACGCCCGTAACGGGGGGCATCGGAGCCGTCAGCGCCGCGGATCAGCGGGCCGAAGCCGGTGTGATGGCCAGCGGCCAGTGAAGCCGGACCTCGGTGCCCCGGCCCGGCTCGGAGCGGATGTCGCCCCACCGCAGCGACGCCGGCCTTGTTGTAGGATGCACTACAGCACACCGGGGGGACGTTCGGTCACCGTCTGGGTGCTCCATCGGGGAGGCGCTCCATGCGTAACATCGCGGGCCGGACCTTCGCTCTGGCCGCCGCCCTGTCGCTGTGCAGTCCCGCGGCGCGCGCCGACGAGGCCCCATCCCCCATGCCGCCGCCGCACCCCGACGCCGAGGTCGAGGTCGAGACCACCGACCGTCGGGTGCGTCGCATCGAGGCGCGGAACGTGCCGGGGGCGGTGGACCTGGAGGTCGGCTGGCGCGGGACGGGCGACGCCTTCCTCCAGCCGGGGCTGTACGGACGCCTCACGCTGCCGCTGCGCCAACGCGACCTGTGGGTGGACGGCGGCCGCACCCGTCGGGGCTTCCGCCACCGCACGCGCACCTTCGAGCTCGGGGCCGAGCTCGGCACCAGCACGCGGATCAATGCCCACACCCTGGTCCACCTGCTCGGCACGGCCGGAACGCGGGTGACCAGGACCAGCGGCTACCACACCGGACCGAGCGTGGGTCTGGGCGTCAACCGGATGATCCTGGCCCATCCGAGCTGGGCCGTGAACCGGAATGGTGTGGCCCGGAGGCGGTACCTGCAGGGGCCGTGGTCGGGGGTGGCGACGCTCTCGTACACGGTGGGCTTCGACCTCGCCCGGCGGCGCGAGACCCGGATCCGGAAGGGGAAGACGGCGCGCCCGCCCATGCCGGGTCCGGTCATCCTCTCCCTGCGACCCACCTGGATGATCCTCGCCCCCCTGGGCCGGACCTGGGCCGATCTCCTGAGCCTGGATCTCGGCGTCCGGGTGGCCCTCGGACGACGGGAGAGCCCATGAGGCACCTGGGACTGCTCGTGCTCCTCCTCGCCGGGTGCTCGGAGGAGCGTCGCTACTTCATCCGGACCGACGATGGCGCGCACCTGCGGGTGGTCGAGCGCGGCCCTCGCGACAACGACGCGGTCGTGATCTTCCTGCACGGCGGCCCGGCCGGGGACGTCTTCGACTACACGACGGGCACCGCCCCTCCCCGCCTCGAGCAGGAGGCGCGCTTCGCCTATGTGGACCAGCGCGGCATGGGCGCCTCGGTCAAGTCCGGACGCCACGAGGACTACGACCTCGCCCGCGCCGGCCGCGACGTGGAGGACGTGGTGGAGGTCCTGCGCCTCCGCTACGGCCCCGACACCGACCTCTACCTGATGGGCCACTCCTGGGGCGGGAGCCTCGGCACCGTCGCGCTCCTCGACACGGGGATCCAGGACGAGCTCACCGGCTGGATCGAGGCCGCGGGCTGCCACGACAGCTTGCGGGAGCCTCGCTACGCCGAGGCCCGGATGCGGGAGGTGGCGGCGGTCGAGATCGAGGAGGACCGCAACGCCGAGGCCTGGGGGGAGATCCTGGAGTTCCTGGACGGGTTCGACGAGCAGGCCGACGCATTCTCGGAGGAGGATCTGCTCCGGCTCAATCAGTACGGCTACGCCGCCGAGGCCCTGGTCTCCGAGCGGCTCGCCTGGGAGGATCAGGAGCCCGTCAGGATGTGGGAGCGCTACCGGAACGGCGTCCGCTCGTCCTTCGCCGATCGGAGTCTGCGCTACATCCTCGAGACCCTCTACGACGACTGGCTCGGCTTCTCGCCCACGCCGCGCCTGGGCGAGATCACCCTCCCCGCCCTCTACCTGTACGCGGACTACGACTTCGTGTGCCCGGTGGCGCTCGGCGAGGACGCGGCGGCGGCCAACCCGAACGGGGTCCTGGTCACGTTCGAGGCATCGGGTCACTCGCTCATGATCAACGAGACCGACAAGTACGTCACCGAGATCACCGACTTCCTGCTGGCGACCCGTCGCTGACGGGTGCATGCGTCCCGGCCCGGGGATAGGGCCGCCCGCCGGAGGGCCCGGGTGACCGACCTCATCGGCCGTGACGCCCTGCTCGCGCAGGTCCACGCCTCTCTCGACGCGGGGCGGGACCTGATCACGCTGTGCGGGCCCGGAGGCATCGGCAAGACCCGCCTGGCCCGGGCGGTCCTCGACACCCGCCCCGGCCTCTTCATCGACGCCTCCAGCCTCTCCACGCCAGGCGCCCTGGTCGCGGCGGTGGCCACCGCCCTCGACCGCGCCGTGCCCGAGGACTCCGATCCGGCCGCCGCGGCCTCCCGCCTGGCCCCGGCCCTGGCCGACCGGCCTGGGCTCGTGGTGCTCGACGACCTCGAGGCCCTCGTGGCGACGGTGGGGCCACTGATCCAGGCGTGGCGGTCCGCGGGGGCCGGTCCCATCCTCGTGACGAGCCGCCTGCCCCTCGACGCCCCGGGCGAGATCCTGGTCCCGGTGCCGGCCCTGCCCGCCCCCCTGGCCCGAGAGCTCTTCCTGTCCCGGGCCGATCCGGCGACCCTGGACCCCACCTCCGAGCCCGACGCCCTCTCCCACCTCCTCGACCGGCTGGGGGGCAATCCCCTGGCCCTGGAGCTCGCCGCCGGTCACACCAGCCTGCAGGGCCTGGCCCAGATCGTCGCCTCCCTCGACGCCGGCCACGACCTCCACGACCTGGAGGGCGAGCACCCGGGGCGCCACGCCTCGCTCGACCGGGTGGTGCGCGAGAGCTGGGCACTCCTTCCGCCCGGGGCGCGGGACGCCCTCCGGCTGCTCGCCCTCGCCCGGGGGCCGCTGGAGCCCGACCAGCTCGCCCAGCTCGACATCGACGAGGCCTCGCGGCGCGCCCTCGGCCGGGCCTCCCTCCTCCAGGTCCAGCCGGGGGGCGGGCTCGCCCTCCTCCCCGAGGTCCGACGGTGGGTGCGGCGCCACGCACCCTCCGACCCGGCCACCCGCCAGCGCTTCGACGCCTGGCTCGCCGGCACGGTCCAGCCCCTGCAGGCCGCCTTCCACCGCGAGGACGGGGCGCCGGCGCGCGCCGCCCTCGCCCGCCGCATGCCCGAGGTGCTGCGCGCCCTCGAGACCCCCGACGCGCTTCCCGACACCGTGTTCGCGGTCCTGGTGCAGGCTGCCCTGGTGTACCTGGGCATCCGCCACATGTCCCAGGCCGCCCGGCTGGCCGAGCGGCTCTCCGCCGCGCTCCCGCGCCTGCCCTGGGCGGTGCGGGCCGACGTGGCCGAGCGGATGGTGGGGGCCCTCCGGCGTCGGGGCCGCCAGCGGGAGGCCCTCGCGCTGGTCGCCGCGGAGCTCGAGGCGGCGCGGCAGGCCGGGGAGCCGGTCGCCACCGCCATCCTCGAGGCGCGACACGCCCTGCTGGGGCTCTTCCTGGGGCGCTCCGGCCCCGCCCTCGCCCCCCTGGAGCGGGCCGTGCAGACCCTCGAGGCGCACGGGGAAGCCCTCGCCCACGCCCGGGCCCTCCGCATCCTGGGCACGGCCCTGCGGATGGCCCGGCGTCGGGACGAGGCCCGGGAGGTGCTGACCCGGGCCATGGAGGCCGCCGAGGCCCTCGGCAACCGCAGCCTCCAGACGGTGGCCGCGGCCCACCTGCTGATGACCGAGACGGAGCCCGCGCGCATCCTGGCTCTGGGGGAGCGCACCCTGGCCGCCAGCGCCGGGGACGACTCGCTCCCCGAGCTGGACGTGGCGGTGATGAGCTGCATGATCACCTCGCTGCTCCAGGTGGGCGCCGTCGACGAGGCCACCCGCCTCTGGCCGCGCCACGTGGCCCTGGTGCGGCGCGGGGGCGATGTGGAGTCCGCCACCCACCTCCACAACCGGCTCGTCCTGGCTCGGATCGTGGACCAGGCACCCGACGAGGCCGAGCGGGCCCTGGCCGAGCGCCTCGCCGACAGCCGCCGGCACCAGGCCGTCCGGTGGGCCCCCCAGCTCCTGCTGGGCCAGGCCCTGGTGGCCTTCCGCAGCGGTCGCGTCGCGGCGGTGCCCGATCGGGTCCACGAGGTGCGCGAGGCCCTGCGTCTGCAGCACACCACCGCCCTCGAACCCGAGGTCTCGGCCCTCGAGGCCCTCGCCCGGGCCGAGCTGGGGCAGGGCGGTCCTCTCCCGGAGGATCCGGTGGCCGCGGCCGCCGTGCGCTGGCAGCGCGGCGAGGGCACGCGACGCGAGGTGCTGGAGGCCCTCGCCGAGGACGGCCCGCGGGACGCCGTCTCGGGATGGATCCCGGCCGCGGTGCGGAGCCTGCTCGCCCGCCACGCCACCTGGGGCTTCGAGCGCACCGGGGCCTGGTTCACCCTGCCCGACGGATCCTCGGTGGACTTCAGCCGCCGGCGGGTGGCCCGGAGACTCCTCGCGGCCCTGGTCCGGCACCGGGAAGCGCGACCCGGCGAGGCCCTCGATGCCGACGCCCTCATCGAGGCGGGCTGGCCCGGCGAGCAGATCCTCCCCGACGCCGCCCGCACACGCCTGTACGCCGCCATCCGGGATCTCCGGCGCCAGGGTCTGGAGCCCATCCTCGAGACCGTGGGCGGCGGCTACCGCTTCTCGCCCGAGGCCGCGGTCGAGGTGGTGGACCCGGACGTCACGGCGCCGTGATGGGCTGAACCCCACACGTCACGCACCCCGCGGCGGCGCCTTGTGTATCCTCCCCTACCTTCGCTGGGCCCCGACCCCATGGACCGCCTCCCCGACTGGTTCTACTCTCCGCTGCTGCGCTCCGGACTCTTCGTCGTCGCGGTCTTCATCGTGGCACTCTTCGGGTACCGGATCATCGGGGGCGACGACCACGGCTGGATCGACGCCCTCTACATGACCGCCATCACCCTCACCACCGTCGGCTACGGCGAGGTGATCGACCTCTCCGGGCGTCCGGGCGCCCGGCTCTTCACCACCGCCATCCTGCTGCTCGGCGTCGGCACCTTTCTCTACTTCGTCTCCCAGCTCACGGCGGTCGTCGTCGACGTCAACCCCCTCATCCGCATGCGGAGGCGCCGCATGGAGGCCAACATCGACAAGCTCGACCAGCACACCATCGTCTGCGGCGCCGGGAACACCGGGCTGCACGTGGTCCGCGAGCTGGTGGAGACGGACCGCCCCTTCGTCCTGGTGGAGCGGGACGCCGAGCGGGTGGCGGAGGTGGCCCGGGTGATCGGGGCGCGCTTCCCGGCGCTCGTGGGCGACGCCACCGACGACGACATCCTGGAGCGGGCGGGGGTCCGACGGGCGGCCCAGCTCATCTCGTGCATCTCGAGCGACCCGGACAACCTGATGGTGGCGGTCTCGGCGCGGCTCCTGGGCCCGGACCTCCGGATCGTCTGCCGGTGCGAGGACGACCGGGTGGCCCGGAAGATGCTGGTGGCCGGGGCCAACAGCGTGGTGGCCCCGTCGGCCATCGGCGGGCTCCGGCTGGTGAGCGAGGCGGTGCGGCCCACCTCGGTCGAGTTCCTGGACCAGATGCTGCTCGACAAGGACGCCCGCCTGCGGATCGAGTCGCTCATCATCGAGGCCGGCTCGGCGCTCGAGGGCGAGGACGTGGAGGCCCTCCGGGCGCGGCGCATCCATGGCCTGCACCTGCTGGCGCTCCGCAACACCCACGGCGAGTGGACCTTCGACCCCGCCGATCGGGTGGTCCTGCAGGCCGGCACCGGCCTCGTCTTCATGGGCGGCCCCTCGGTACGCCGGACCATGGAGCTCCTCACGGCGGCAGATCCCTGGAAGCAACAGGTCGGAGGTGAGATGTGAGCGAGGTGGCTCCCGGGCCGACCCCCCAGCCAGAGCCGAAGGGCCCGCCGCCCGCGATGCCCGCCCGGCGGGGCGTGCTGGCCTACGCGGTGCTGGTCCTGCTGGCCTACCTGTTCTTCCTGGCCATCGAGTTCGTGGGCACCGGCATGAAGTCCAGCTTCGCCGAGCCCCTCAAGGCCTTCCTGGAGACCAACGCCGAGGAGTTCACCGAGCTCCGCAGCTTCGTCATCGGCATGGTGGGCACCGCCTTCGTCCAGTCCTCCTCCACCGTCACCTCGCTCTCGGTGCGGCTGGCCCAGGACGGGGTCATCCCCCTGCTCATCGCCTCGGGCATCGTCCACGGGGCCAACCTGGGCACCTCGGTGACCTCCAGCATCGTGGCCTTCGCCACCGACGCCCCCACGGCGACGGGCAACCTGCTGAAGGACGCCTGGAACCTGATGTTCAAGCCCCGGGGCGAGGGCTTCCACCGCGCGGTGGGCGCCGCGGTGGTCCACGACTTCTTCAACATCATCATGATCACGGCGATCCTGCTCTTCCTCGAGCTCCCCTTCGGCTGGGTCCTGAAGATCTCGGAGGCGACGGCCACCTGGCTGGACGGGCGCATCACCTCGTCGGACTGGATCCTGGAGGTCACCCGCTGGGTCTCGCCCGGGACCTACACAGGGCCCGTGGCGGATGGCATCGTCGGGGCGGTGGAGTGGGGTGGGAGCGCCGCCGGCTGGACCGTGCCGGGCTGGGTGCCGGGCATCGTCCTGGTGCTCATCGGCCTGCCCCTGCTGTTCTGGTCGCTCAAGACCTTCTCGGGCTCCATGAAGGCCCTGGTGCTGTCCAGCGTCGACACGGGCGACGTCTCCACCATGGGCGACAAGCTGCTCGGCACCAACAAGGTGGACACCTTCATCCGCGGCATGCTGCTCACCATGCTGGTCCAGTCCTCCTCGGCCACCACCTCGATGGTCGTGCCGCTGGCGGCCCTCGGCTTCTTCCGGGTGCGCCGGCTCTTCCCCTTCATCCTCGGGGCCAACGTGGGCACCTGCTTCACCGCGCTCCTCGCCGCCACGAGCGGGCTCGGCACCGACGGCTTCCACGAGGGCATGACCATCGCCCTGTGCCACCTGCTGCTCAACACCTTCGCGGTGGTGCTGGCGGTGGTGGTCATCGGGGTGCCGACCAGCATCCTGGGCTCGGCGGACTTCCTGGCCGAGAAGGCCGAGAAGACGCCCGCCGTCCTGCTGCTGTACCTGGCGGTGCTCATCCTGGGCATCCCCCTCATGGTCTACCTGCTGCCCGAGACCATCGCCGCGGCCGTCATGTCCATCATCATGCTCTTCATGCTGGTCGGACCGCACGTCTACGTGCGCACCCGTCTCCAGCGCCAGCTCGTCGCCCTGGCCGAGCGGGCCGGCATGGTCCCCCCCCGGGCCCCCCACGACGACCCGCCCGACGATGGCGGCTCCCCCTGACGACGGGGCGACGTCCCCCCCCGGACCGACGCCCCGTCGGAGGTCGGTCTACTTGGCCTGGGCCACCGCGGGCGCCGGGCCCTCGCCCTCCCCCACCTCGACGGCCCGGCCGCTGCTGTCGAGGAAGGTGACCCGGTCGGCCATGACCAGCGTGGACGTGTGCTTGTGGCCGGCCTCGTCGGTCCAGGTGTCGTGGACCGTGCTGCCCTCCACCGCCACCAGGCGGCCCTTGGACAGGTAGCGGTGGCACAGCTCGGCCTGGGTGCCGAAGACGTTCACCCGGTGCCAGTCCGTCACCTCGGTCCAGCCGTCGCCGGCCCGACGGGACCGGCCGGTGGCCAGGGTGAAGGTGCACCAGGCGTTGCCGGTGCGAGACGAGGTGCGGAGCTCCGGATCCCGGCCCAGATGACCGACGAGCAGCGTACGGTTGAGTCCACGCATGACGTTCCTCCTTGTCGCGGTGGACCCGGCCCCCTTGCCAGCGGCGTGCCAGCCGATTCGGGGGCTTTCTCCGTCGGTGGGCGGTCCGGAGGTGACGGACGTCCGTCGCCGCGCCACTCCAGGGCGTCTCGAAGCAGGCGCGGGGAGCGGTCTCTCCCGAGACTCCCGGGGTGACGGACGTCCCCGTCGGACCTCCGTCACCTCTGACACCCCCCGTTCGGGGGGTCATCGTGGCCCGGGCGGAACAGGCCCATCTCACAACCCGGTCACCGCCCCCTCGGGCGGCGCGAAGAGCTCCTCCCCGACCGGGACGCCCGTGCCGCTGCCCCCCGGGCACCCGGCGCCGCGCTAGGTTGGCCCCTGGGAGGATCGATGCCCGGACCCTGGATCCTGCTGTCGCTCACGGCCCATGGCGTGTCGCCCCGGGTGCCCCTGGACCCGGAGCCCGTGGTGGTGGGCCCCTCCGAGACGGCGCTCGTGGTGAAGTGGTCCGACCAGCTCGGGGCGCGGCCCACCGACACGGGCGGCCTGCACGTGGATGGACCGCCTCCCGCGGCGGCCCTCTCCGTGCTCGCCACGTGGCAGGCCGAGCTCTCTCCCTGGATCGCCCTGCCCGGATGGCGCCTCGACGGCCTCGAGGCCCGCGCGGCCGCCCGATCCGGCCGGGCCCAGCCCGATCTGGCCGCCCTGCACCGGGTCCGGATCCCCGACCCCACCCCGGAGCGCCTCGAGGCGCTGGGCCGGGCGCTGCTCGGAGTCGACGGGGTGGAGTTCGTCGCCCCCGATCCGGCCCCTACGCCCCCGCCCGCCGATCGCCCGCCCGAGACCCCGGATCTGACCCCGCGTCAGACGTGGCTCCAGGCGCCAGCAGGGCTCGACGGTCCCCTCGCCTGGGAGACCTGGGGCCTGGACGGGTCGGGGATCCGGATCGCCGACTGCGAGTACGGCTGGCACCACGACCACGAGGATCTGATCGGCGGCGACCTCCTCCCCGAGGCGGGGCAGACGGTGGACCCGGCGGTGGCGGACCGGGGCTGGGACCACCACGGCACCGCGGTGGCCGGCCAGCTCGTGGGCCAGCACAACCGCTACGGCGTCGACGGCCTGGCGCCGGCCTCCACCTTCGCCACCTACTCGGAGTGGACGGTCGAGCGGGGCTATGACCGGATCACCGCCATCGCCCTGGCCATCGACGACAGCGCGCCCGGCGACGTGGTGCTGCTCGAGATGCAGGCCGGCGGGCCCGATGGGCGCCTGGCGCCGGCCGAGGTGAACCAGGGCGTCTGGACCGTCGTGCGTACCGGGACCGACGCCGGCGTGATCGTGGTGGCCGCCGCCGGCAACGGGAGCGCCGATCTGGACGACCCGGCCTACGAGGCCTACCGGGACCGCGGGGACAGCGGCGCCATCATCGTGGGGGCGGGCACCCCGGACACCCGTCGCGACCGGCTCGGCTTCAGCACCCACGGCAGCCGGGTGGACGTCCACGGCTGGGGCCGGAACGTGTTCACCACCGGCTACGGGGGCTTCGCCCGCTACGGCGACGACATCCTCCAGACCTACACCGCCACCTTCGGCGGCACCTCCTCGGCCTCGCCCTTCGTCGCGGGCGTGGCCGCACTGATTCAGCAGGCGGTCCTCCGGTATCGGCTCGAGCCCCTCGACCCGCGCGAGCTCCGGAGCCTGCTCGCCGACACGGGCATCGCGGCCGCCCCCGGGGCTCGGATCGGCCCCTTCCCGGATCTGGGCGCGGCCTTGGACGACGTCGAGGCCCGCTACGACGTGCCTCCGCGCATCGTCTCGGCGACCGTGCCCGAAACCGTCATCGAGGGGGACCGGATCACCCTCGCCGCGGACGTGGCCTTGCTCCCCACCCACGTGGGCCGGGTGTGGTGGACGGCGGGGGATCAGGAGCTCGAGGGCACCACCGCGAGCCTCCGGGCGCTCGACGACGGCGTGATCGCGCTCCGCCTCACCGTCGAGGACGACTGGGGCCGACAGGATGCGCGGGACTTCGAGATCCGGGTCGAGAACGCGGCGCCTTCGGTGCGCATCCAGGTCGAGGCCGACACGGTGGACGAGGGCAGCGAGGCCCGGTTCGAGGCGGTGGTGACGGACCCGGGCCCCGAGGACACCCACACCTACACCTGGTGGGTGGGGGACCAGGTCGTCGGCACCGGCGCCTCCCTCGTCCAGGTGCCGCCCGACGACGGGACCCTGTCGGTACGGCTCGAGGCCCTGGACGACGACGGCGCCCGGAGCCCGACGTCCGAGGCCACGGTGCAGGTCCGCGATGTGCCGCCCACCCTCGCCCTGGACGTCCCCGAGACCGCCGAGCGGGGCGTGCCGGTCATGCTCTCTGCCCGGGTGGTGGACCCGGGGGACGACACCCACACCATCACCTGGGTCCTGCCCGACGGGCCCCGGATCCAGCGTGGCCGGGTGGTCGCGCTCCGCTTCCCCCGGGAGGGCCAGGCGGCGGTGATGGCCCGCGCGGTCGACGAGGACGGTGTCATCGGCGAGGCCATCACCACCCTCCAGGTCGGGCCCGCTCCGCGAGGCGGGCTGGGCTGCCGGACCGCGCCCCTCGGCTCCGGGCTCGGCGTGACCGGCCTGATGGGCCTCCTCCTCCTCCGCCGCCGTCGGTCCTGAAGGTCCGTGACCCGAGTGGGGCCTGCCGAGGTCGCCGGGCCCCTGGCATCCTGGGCTTCCAGGAGGTCTCCATGCCCGGTTCATCGGCCTTTCCACACCTCGGCGACGTCCTCCGCCCCGGACCGCTCCTCGAGCCCCCCACCTCGAAGTGAGCGCCCGGGTGGCGCTGTTCCGCGCGAAGCCGCGCCTCCAGCACCCCGTCCCCGACGCGACCGAGCCGATTCCGCCCCACGGCTGCCGCGCGCTCCGCCGCGACTACCGGACCTTCCTGTCGGGGCAGGCCTTCGTCGTCCCGAGGACCTACCGGCGCTTCAACGGCCCCTCCATCCCCGGCGCGGCCGAGTGGCTGGTCGGTCGGGCCACCACGCCGGCCTACCAGGGGCCCAGCCTGATCCACGACCACCTCTACGACACGCCCTCGGCGCGCCCGGCCGGCCAGGCGGGGACCCGCCGGAGCGTGGATCGGATCTTCCGGGCGATGCTGACCGACAACGACGTGTCGCTGGGCACCCGGACGCTGATCTTCCTCGGCGTGAGAGCGGCGGGCTTCCTGTTCTGGCAGGAGGCCGGCGAGGCCGATGCCGTCGTGCCGGACTGCGCCCGTCGCCGCTGGACGGGCAGGGAGGACGCCGATGCCGAGCGGTTCGCCTAGCCCATCGCCTGGCTGGCCGACCGCTGGAACCGGCTCGCCCCAGCGGCCGGGCTCATCGCGGCCGACCAGGGGCCGTGTCAAGCGCCAGCCG
>CAZPJM010000020.1:0-32834 GCA_964586865.1 uncultured Enterobacteriaceae bacterium | reverse complement strand
CGTGCTCGGCATCGCCGTGGAGCGCCCCCTCGAGGGTGGGCGGGCGGCTCCCCCGGGCGTGGGCCCGGTAGCGACGGTACAGCGCCCGGTGCTCCTCGTCGACGCGGAGGGGACCCTCGACATAGGCGTACCGCTCGCTGTTCTTCCGGTGGATCCGGCTCAGGGACTTGCGGAACCGGTAGCCCTGCAGGCGGGTGCGGGTCCAGATGGCCGAACGGAGGGTGCCGTCGTGCGCCCACACGAAGCGACAGGTCACCATGGCCTGCCCGATCCGGTACCAGCCCCGGGCCAGGTAGGCATCGAGCTCGTCACCGGGGACGGGCCCCTCTGGGTGGTGGATCCGGGTGTGCATCACCGGACCAACGGTAGCGCAACCCGGTGGGACCGGCGAGAGGCCGCCGCTACGAGCCGCCTTCCTCCTCCCCTGAAGCCGCGTCGGCGTCGCTCCGGGCGCCCCGGACCACGCGGAACCCCACCGCCGGGTCGGTGATCTCGGGCCGGTCCAGATCCCTGGCGGCGATGCGCAGGAGGGCCGGGCCGTCCCGCCACGAGCCCCCCTTCTGGACGCGCTCGGGGCCCGCCTCCTCGTCGGGCGCGGGCTGCCACGGGTCCCACACCCACTCGGCCACGTTGCCAGACAGGTCGTACAGGCCGAGACCGTTGGCGCGCTTGCGGCCCACCGGGTGGGCCCGCCCCTCGCTGTCGGCCCGCGACCAGGCCACGGCCTCGGGCCGGTCCCCGCCGGCCAGCAGGGTGGCGTCCCCGGCCCGGGCGGCCAGGGTCCACTCGGCCTCGGTGGGCAGGCGGAAGCCGTCGGCGGATCGGTCCCAGGTGGGCCGCCCCACCTCGTCCAGCCCATAGGCGGGGGCCAGCCCGTAGAGGTCGGACAGGGCGTTGCAGAAGCGGAGGGCCTCGAAGAAGCTCACGCAGGCCACCGGCACGTCCGGACCCTCGGCGACACCGCAGGCCGCGCCCGGCACGTCGCCCAGCACCGCGCGGAACTGGGCCCGGGTCACCTCGGTGGTGGCGATGGAGAAGGGATCGGCCACGTCCACCTGTCGGAGGGTCTCGTCCTTCTCCCGGTAGGGCTCGTCCTCGGGGCTGCCGAGCCGCACCGGCCCGGGCGCCACCTCGACCAGGCGCGGCAGGTCCACGCACCCCGTCTCGGTGGGGAGCTGACCGGCCTCGCACGCGGGCTCGGCCTGGGGAGCATCGGTGTCGACCGCGTCGGTGTCGGCGGTGTCGGTATCGGTCGCGCCCGCCCCTCCAGCGTCCTGCCCTAGGGCCGGCCACGCCACGACGCCCACCACCCCGACGGCCAGGGCCACGACCGCGCCCAGCGGGAGCCCACGACGGTCCATGCACACCTCCGGCGCCCGGATCGGCCTCGCCCACGCGGCCTTGAGGGTGGTCCGGCGTGGCCCGTCAGGGCCTCGGGTCCTCGCCCAGGGCGGCGGCGCCCACGATGGCCCAGGTCTCGGCCCGGCCCCCCCACACCACTTGCACCCGCTCCACCGACGGCGGCACCCCGTGGGTCCGCAGCCAGGCCTCGGCCGGCGCCAGCCACGTCCGGGCGGCGGCGAGCCCCCCGGCCAGGACGATCACGTCGGGGGCGAGCAGGTTCACCAGCGTGACCAGGCCCTTGCCCAGGTGCTCGGCCGCCTCGGCCAGCAGGGCGCGGGCGATGGGGTGACCGGCCTCGGCATGGTCCACCAGCTCGGCCCCGTCGGCGATGGCCAGGCCCCGCGCCGCGGCCTCGCGCCGGAGCCCGGCGGTGCCCACGAAGGTCTCGAGGCAGCCCACCCCGCCGCAGCCGCACCGCCGCGTGCCCCCCACGTGGATGTGGCCGACCTCGGCGCCGGTGCCGCCGGACCCCTCCCACAGCCGCCCGCCGAGCACCAGACCCCCGCCCACGCCCGTGCCCAGGGTGAGCAGCACCAGGTCCTCGCTGGCGCCCCGGCTCCGCCACGCCCCCAGGGCCGCGACGTTGGCGTCATTGGCCAGCGAGACCGGCACGCCCAGCGCCCCGGCCAGCCGGCCGCGGAGATCCTCGCCCTCCCAGCCCGGGAAGTTGGGGGATCCCAGCACCACCCCGTCCCGGACGAAGCCCGGCACCCCGACCCCCACCGCCGTGGGGCGCCCGATGGCGTGCACCGCGTCGCACACGGTGCGCACCACCGTGGCCGGATCCCGATCGGGCAGGCGCCGACGGACCACCGACCCCGCGATGGCCCCGGCCTGCACCGGCGCCGCCCGCACCCCCGAGCCCCCGATGTCCACACCGATCCGCACCGCGCCTCCACCGGCCGGCTGTAGCCACCTCCCCCGGCCCGGGCCGCCTCGCCACCGGCCCGACACCCCCGGTGCGCCCCTCCACCGCGCGTCCTGCCGCCGGGCCTCCACCCCGGCAGGCGCGCCGCCGACCCCTCGGGGGGGTGCAGGCTCGCCTCGCCCGTGACACCCTCGGCGATCCCATGGTCCCGGCCCGAACGGGTCCCGCCCGCGGGCCATCCCCTCCCCTCCCCAGCGCTCCGGAAAGGCCGATGCACTCCCTGGTCGACCAGTACTGCCCCGCCGCCCACGAGGCGCCCCTCACCGCCGCCGACTACGACACCACCTCCGGCGCCATGGTCACCGCCGACGAGTGGGGCGTGGTGGCGGTCGTCCGCCAGGGCGAGACCTACCCGGGCCTCATCTTCCAGCCCGGCGACGCCATCCAGGGCGCCGTGGCGGTCTCGCCCGGCGGCTCCCTGGTGGCCGTGGGCGATCAGGCCGGCACCATCGCCGTGTTCAACACCTGGGAGGGGACCTGCGTCTTCGAGGACTACCCCGAGGAGGGCACCGCTCCCCGCCCGCTCAAGGCGCTGGCCTTCAACCACGACAACCTGCTCCTGGCCTCCCTGGCCGGCGATGGCGTCATCCGCGTGTTCGACATCTCCAAGTGGGAGGTGGTGGGCAAGTGGAACGGCTTCGGCGGCGAGTCCATCCAGTTCAACAGCACCGGCGACAAGATCCTGGCCATCGACACCCTGGGGCAGACCAAGCTCCTCGACATCGTCAGCTACGAGATGATCGACCTGGAGATGGTGCCCGGCGGCGTGCGGGTGGCCCGCTTCACCCCGGACGACAGCTACGTGGTCACCATGGGGCAGGGCGGCATCGCCCTCATCGGGCTGCCCGAGGGCCGGATCGTCCAGTCCTTCACCGCCCGGGGCGCGTCGGGGATGCTCAACATCGTGGTCTCGCCCGACGGGGATCAGGCCGCCGCCATCACCGCCCGCTCGGTCCACACCTTCCACCTCCCGGGCCTCGAGCCGGTGAGCTCGGACCACCACGGCGCCGCCGAGCCCACCCACGCCGCGGTGTGGGACTGGCGGGGCGTGGGCGTGGGGGGCGCCGACGGGCTGCTCCACCGGCCCGGCGCCAAGCCCAGCCTGGCCCCGGTGCTGTGCGTGAGCGGCTTCGGGGACTTCCGGGTCACGGTCCACGACCAGCGGGTGGCCGTGTGGTCCAAGGGCCGCATGAAGCGCCCCTTCAAGGCCAAGCACCGCTTCATCGAGACGCGGATCGACCGGGACGGCCGGCTCCTGCTGGGGCTGCCCGACGATGGCTCGGCGGTGCAGGTCTTCGAGGCGCGTACCGGACGGCACCTGCTCGACTGCGGGCCCGACTCGGCCGACACCATCAAGATGGAGGTGGGCGGTCCCATCGTGGCCGTCTCGCTGCGGGACGGCGGCATCCGCTGGTACGACCTCAAGAACAACCAGGTGCTCGAGCTGCCCTGGGTCCAGACCTTCGCCCTGTCGGGCTCCGGCACCTGGCTCGGTGTGGTGACGCCCAAGGGCGAGGTGCGGGTCCTGAACCCCTCCACCGGCGAGGACGACATCCCGCCGCCCGAGCCCCTCGCCGACGTGCCCATCAAGCTCATCTCCTTCATCAACCGCCGCCCCGACCTGCTGGTGCTGGACGACGAGGGGGTCCTGGGCCGCTACGACCTGACCGAGTCGGTCAACAAGGGCACCCCCGCCCGCGGCCAGGACGTGCTCGACTTCAACGTGCAGGTGGACCGGCTGTGGGGGATCACCGGCGGGGACTACGCCGCCATCCGCTTCCAGGAGCCCGAGACCCAGACGGCCACCATCATCTACTGCCACCTGCGCAAGGGCGAGGTGGTGAGCGAGGTGCCCAACCTGCTGCCCTACGCCTGGGTCGACCCCGAGACCGGCAACATCCTCCAGCCGGCCCGGGGCGGCGCCCTGCTCGAGCTGGACATGCACGGCCAGGAGTCCCGGGTGAGCCGGGCCCTGCCCGAGGGCGAGTGGATCACCTTCGGCGCCAAGGGTGTGTACGCCGCCTCCGACGGGGTCGCGACCTGATCGGGGCCGGGCCGTCCGTCCGGGCGGGGTGTTAGGGAGCCCATCCCCCTGGCAGCCTCTCCCTCCCCGGCCCTCCCCATGGCCTCCCGGCGCAAGAACCCCTCCCGTGGCCCGCGCGCCGCGTCCGGCAAGGGCGCGGGAACGAGCGCTTCCGGGCCGAAGAAGAAGGCGACCTCCAAGAAGAAGGCGCCCGCGAAGAAGAAGGCGCCCGCGAAGAAGAAGGCGCCCGCATCCCCTCGCCCGGGGGGCGGCCGGTGGGCGCGCCTGGTGCTCCTCGAGGCGGGGGTCGTGCTGGCCGGGGTCGTCCTTGGCCTCTGCATCGCCGGGTGGGCCCTGTGGCGCCGCGCCGAGGCCGACGTGGACGCCTGGCTCGCCGCCCCGCCTCGTCCGAGCCCCGCCGTGGTCTGGTCGGCCCCCATCCGCCTGGAGGTCGGCGATCCCCTGGACCCCGGGGCGCTGGTGGAGGACCTGGTGGCGGCCGGCCATGCCCGGGTGGACGCCCTGGACGGCCCGGACCAGGTCCGCCGCGCCGGGGACGTGGTCGAGGTCTGGACCGGCGAGGCGCCAGCCCCCGTCACCCCCGGGCGGGTCCGGATCCGGGTGGTGGACGGGCGGGTGGCGGCCACCGCCCCCGACGTGGTGGTCCTGCGTCCCACCCCCCTGGCGCGGCTGGGGGATCTGGAGGCAGCCCGCGAGCCCGTGGATCTGGACGCGCTCGCGCCCTTCGTGGACGAGGCGGTGCTGGCCATGGAGGACGCGCGCTTCCACCAGCACGTGGGCATCGACCCGCTGGGAATCGCCCGGGCCCTCTGGCACAACCTCACCGGCGGCGGCCCCCTGCACGGCGGCTCCACCCTCACCCAGCAGCTCGCCAAGAACCTCTTCCTCACGCAGGAGCGCACCGGCCGACGCAAGGTGCGCGAGGCCTTCTTCGCCGCCGCCCTCGAGGCCCGGCTCGACAAGGAGGCGCTGCTCGAGCTCTACCTGGGCGAGGTCTACCTGGGCCAGGTGGGCGGCGTCCCCCTTCACGGGGTCGAGGCGGCAGCCCGCGCCTGGTTCGGCGTGGGGGCGGACCGCCTGAGCCTGGCCCAGTCGGCCACGCTGGCCGGGGTGATCGCGGCCCCCAACCGCTACTCGCCGGTGCGCCACCCCGAGCGGGCCCGGGAGCGCAGGGACCTCGTGCTGGATCGCGTGGAGGCGCTGGGCTGGGCCCCCGCCGAGGCCCTGGCCGAGGCCCGCGCCGAGCCGCTCCAGGTGGACGGCGTGGTCACCGGGCCCCCCCGCCGCGCCCCCTGGGCGGTCGATGCAGCGCTGGACGTGGCCGAGGCGGCCCTGGGCCCGGGCGAGCTGGCCCGGGCCGGCGACCACGTCCACACCACCATCCAGCCCCACCTCCAGCGGGCGGCCGAGGACGCCGTCCGTGAGGGCCTCGCCGCCCTGGCGGCCGATCGTCCCGACGCCGCCGACGCCCAGGCCGCCCTGGTGGCCGTGAGGGCCGAGGACGGCGCGGTGGTGGCGCTGGTGGGGGGCCGCGACTACGCCGAGAGCCCCTTCGACCGGGCCAGCCAGGGCTGGCGACAGGCCGGTTCCACCCTGAAGCCCCTGATGCTCGTGGCCGCCCTGGATGCCGATCCCGGGCTCACCCCCGCCTCGGTGGTGCTGGACGAGCCCATCAGCCGGCGGGTCGACGGCCGCCCCTGGACCCCGGGCAACGCCGACGGCCAGTACCTGGGCCCCATCACCCTCCGCACCGCGGTGGAGCAGAGCCGCAACGTGCCGGCGGTCAAGCTGGCCGAGGAGGTGGGCCCCGAGGCCCTCCAGCGCTTCCTCCGCGACGCGGGTCTGTCCCGGGCCACGAATCTCCCCTCGGCGGCGCTGGGCGCCTTCCCCGCCACCCCCCTCGAGCTGGCCGGGGCCTACACCTTGTTCCCGGGCGGCGGCGAGGCGGCGGTGCCCCGCGTCGTCACCGCCATCACCCGCCCCGACGGCACCCCCGTCCTCCCCTTCCCCGCCGAGCAGCGCACCCTGGCCAGCGCCCGCTCGGCGGCGCAGACCACCCGGATCCTGGAGGGCGTGCTCACCCACGGGACCGGCCGGCGGGCCGCCGCCCTCGGCGTCCGCGGCGCGGCGGGCGGCAAGACCGGGACCACCGACGAGGGCCGGGACGCCTGGATGGCGGGCGTCACCCCCCGCTACGCGGTCGTCGCCTGGGTCGGCCGGGATCGGGGCGCCCCGCTGGGGGTGGGGGGCAGCCGGGCCGCCCTGCCCATCTGGGCCCGCTTCATGGCCGGCGGCGGGGTGGGCGGTGGGAGCTTCCCCGTGCCCGATGGCCTCGTCGAGGTGGACATCTGCCGGGAATCGGGGAAGCCGGCCCGGGACGCCTGCCCCGAGACCGCCAGCGACCTGTTCCGCGAGGGCCACCGTCCCCGGGGCCGGTGCGACCTGCACGGCGGGCCCATGGTCGACGCCGGCCGGTGGTTCAAGGGGCTGTTCGGCGGCAACAAGCCCGACCCGGACGTGGAGGGCGAGGGGGCCGACGACACCGATCCGCCGGAGCGGGGCGGGCTGTTCCGCCGACGATGAGCCCCCCGGGGGGGCAGCCGCCGCCCGGTGAGCCGCCCTGCGTGACCGGTCCGCGGGCCCGGGCTACCCCACGGCCCCCCCAGCCGCCGGAGTGCCCGTGGACGCCGCCACCCACACCACCTGCGCCAACACCCTCAAGGGCCTGGCCATCGACGCCGTCCAGGCCGCCAACAGCGGGCACCCCGGCATGCCCCTCGGCATGGCCGACGTGGCCACCGTGCTCTGGACCCGTTTCCTCAAGCACGACCCGGCCGATCCCCACTGGCCCGACCGCGACCGCTTCATCCTGTCGGCCGGCCACGGCTCCATGCTCATCTACGCCCTGCTGCACCTGTCGGGCTACGACCTCTCGCTGGACGACCTGCGCCGCTTCCGCCAGCTCCACAGCCGCACCCCGGGCCACCCCGAGGTCGGCCACACCGACGGCGTCGAGACCACCACCGGGCCACTGGGCCAGGGGATCAGCAATGCGGTGGGCTTCGCCCTCGCCGAGGCCGTGCTCCGCGCCCGCTTCGGCACCGAGCTGTGCGACCACCACACCTGGGTCATCGCCTCGGACGGCGATCTCATGGAGGGGATCTCCTACGAGGCCTGCTCCCTGGCGGGCCACCTGGGGCTGGGCCGGCTCATCGTGCTGTACGACGACAACAACATCTCCATCGATGGCAGCACCGACCTCGCCTTCACCGAGGACCGGGAGGCCCGCTTCCGGGCCCAGGGCTGGCACGTCCAGGCCATCGACGGCCACGATGTCGAGGCCATCGAGACGGCCCTCGCCGCCGCCCGGGACGTGACGGATCGGCCCTCGCTCATCGCGTGCCGCACCATCATCGGCAAGGACAGCCCCCTGGCCGGCAGCGAGAAGTCCCACGGGGCCGCCCTGGGCGCCGACAATGTGCGGGCCACCAAGGAGGCCCTGGGCCTGGACCCGGACGCCCACTTCGCGGTGGACGAGGCCGCCGTCCAGGCCTTCCGGGCCCACGACGGCCCCGAGGCCCGGGCCGCGTGGCAGGCGCGCCTCGACGCCCACCCCCTGGCCGACGACTTCCGCGCCTGGCTCGCCCGCGACGGGGCCGAGGCGTTCGAGGCGGCCAGCCTGCCCACCTTCGAGACCGGGGCGAGCCTGGCCACCCGCAAGGCCAGCGCGGCGGTCCTGAAGGCCCTCGTCCCGGCCGCCCCCTGGCTCCTGGGCGGCTCGGCCGACCTGGCCGGCTCCAATGGCGTGGCCATCGGCCTTCCCGCCCTGGCCCGCGGCTCCTTCGACACCCCGGCGACCGTCCACTTCGGCGTCCGCGAGCACGCCATGGCCGCCATCGCCAATGGCCTGGGCCTGCACGGCGGCGTGCGCCCCTACGTGGCCACCTTCCTGGTCTTCCACGACTACATGCGGCCCAGCGTGCGCCTCGCCGCCCTCATGCGCCAGGCCGCCATCTACGTCTACACCCACGACAGCGTCTTCCTCGGCGAGGATGGACCGACCCACCAGCCCATCGAGACCCTGCTCGCGCTGCGGGCCATCCCGGGGGTCCACGTGATCCGCCCGGCCGACGCCCACGAGACCACCGACGCCTGGCGCGCCGCCCTCACCCGCACCGACGGGCCCACCGCGCTCATCCTCACCCGCCAGGGTCTGCCGGTCCTGCCCCCCCTGGACGCGGATTCCGTCGCCGAGGGCGCCAACATTCGTCGCGACGCCGACGACCCCGATGTGGTGCTCATCGGCACCGGCTCCGAGGTGGCCCTGTGCCTGGACGCGGCCGGGCTGCTGGCCGAGCAGGGCGTGCAGGCGCGGGTCGTCTCCATGCCCTGCCAGGAGCGCTTCCTGGCCCTGCCCCCGGATCGCCAGGCCGCCTTCCTGCCGCCGGGCGTGCCCCGGGTGAGCGTGGAGGCCGGCCGCACCTGGGGGTGGGAGCGGATCATCGGCGAGGGTGGCCGCAGCTTCGGGGTCGACGACTTCGGCCTGTCGGCCCCCTACGCGGACATCGCCGAGGAGCTGGGCTTCACCCCGCCCAACATCGCCTACATCGCGCGGAGTGTCCTGGCCGACGGGTGAGGGCCCGCGGGATCCGGCTGCACGCCGACCGCCCCGGGGAGGGATCGGCGGAGGCCTCGGGTCAGGGCACCACCAGGTGGCCCAGCAGCGGCGTCTGGCCCGAGGGCCGCTCGGCGCCCCAGGCCGGTACGGCGGTGGTCGGCACCGGGTTGCCCTGGGCACGCCCCTCCTCGTCGGCGGTGTGCAGACCCGCGAACAGGACGCCACCCGCCACCGGGAGGACGGCGCGGAGCTGCGTATTGCCCCCGCCCTGCTGGGTCTCCGGGTCCCACGGGCCCACCACCAGGCTCGAGTAGGGCACGGTGCGCAGGTCGGGGCCATACACCCGCACGAAGCTGTTCCAGGCGCTGTGGCCCTCCTCGAACTTGAGCATCTTCTGGTAGGCGTTCGCCGTGGTGATGGTCCGACGCCCGCGGCAGGTGACCACCACCCGGCCGTCCAGCCCCACCTCCACGTCGCGGCAGCGGGTCGTGTTGACGTCGGGCCAGCCGCCGTTGGGGTCGGGCCAGCCATCCAGGTTGGGGTCGGGGTGCGGGCGGCCGAGCCGCCCGGTGCCGTTGGCGTACTCGGCCACGTAGGTGCTGGCGTGCAGCTCGCCGTCGAGGCCGAAGCTTCCGAGCCAGGAGATGTGGATGTTGCCGTTGTTGCCCGTGAACTGGTTCTGGAAGGCGGTGGCCTCGGGCCGGGCGTGGATCTCGTGGCCGCGCCAGAGGTTGATCACATTGTTGCCGTGGGCGCGGGCCAGGACCACCAGACGGTCGTTCTCCACATCGAGGGCCAGCCCATCCACGTACTGATCGGGGGTGGAGTTGGCGTCGGTCTCCTCGTACAGCCGGTTCCACCACATCAGCCGACCGTCGGCGTCCATGGCCACCACCGCCGGCTCGAAGTCCGGCAGGCCGCTCGGCAGGACCGATTGGGTGGAGATCCCGAAGTACATGGCGCCATTGCGACGATCGACGACGATACCGCCGAGCCGCTGGGTGGTCTTGTCGCTGGTCTTGTACCCGGTGTAGCCCCGGCCTCCCGGGCAGTCCTCGGGCAGGCAGGGCCCCCGGAAGAACACGTCGTCGGGCCAGGTGCCGGGCCGATCGGTGCGGCCGTTGCCGTCGCTGTGGGTGGCCTCGAAGTCGGCCGCCGAGTGGCTGCGCAGGCTGCCCCGCCGCCCCGCCTTCAGGACGATGCCCGAGTGATCCACCCGGCCCGGACAGGTGGAGGCCGGCTGGTGGTGGTGCTCGCCCTCGTCCCCCCAGTGCGCCGGCCAGTGCTCCACGACCATGAGCTCGCCGTCGGCGTCCAGACGATGGATGCTCGCCCAGCGGAAGTCGTACTCGGCGCCCCGGCCGAAGGTGACCCGACCGGCGGCGTCCACGTCCCAGGGCTGCAGGTCCTTGTAGGCGCTGGTCCCGGCGCCGCCCGAGGCCTGGCGCGGCCGGGCCCCCACGTCGTAGGCCCAGCGGGCGCCCCGCGGCACCGCATCGACGAAGTTCCCGTCCAGGCGCGCGATGTAGTAGCCGTCGTCCCTCTCCGGCACGCCGTCCCGGCGACCGCTGATGTAGAGGTCGCCGGTGGCGCGGCCCGGCACGTTGGTGGTCCGGATCCGCTGGATGTTGCCCACCGTGCCCTCGGGGAAGTGGACCAGGTTCAGGACCGTCTGCAGGTCGGGGGCCAGGTGGAGGAGGAAGCCGTAGCCATCGTCCGAGGAGAGGATGTCCTCGCCGCCGCCCAGGGGGATCGGGGTGACGGGCGCCCAGGAGAGGTCGTCCGCCTCGCCGGCCACCAGGACGGTGCCATCCGAGAGTTGCACCACGTCCTCGAAGGCCAGGCCCTGGCCGTAGAAGAGCGCATCCCCCTCGATGGGGTCCAGATCGACCGGCGGCTCGGTGTCGCCCGTGTCCTCGTCGCCCGTGTCCTCGCCGCCCGTGTCCTCGTCGCCCGTGTCGTCCTGGTGGGGGTGGCCGGTGTCCTCCACCGCGGTGTCCTCGGAGGCGTCGGGTCCATCGGGGGTGCAGCCGGTCATCAGCACCAACGCCAGGGCGAGGCTGTGCAGGGGGAGTTGGCGCATGGGACCTCCACGGGCCCACAGGATCGCCCCCGCCCGACCCCCACACCAGCGGGACCCCTTGCCGGGCCCTTGCGCAGCGCCCCCGACGCCCCCGACGCTCCCGAGCCTCAGTACGCCCGGGCGAAGAGCGCCCAGGTCCACGCGGGCTTGCCCGTCAGCGGGCAGGGGGCGCCGTCCAGGGGGGGCTGGTCCATCGGATAGCACCGGATGGTCGCCTTGGTCTCGTCGGCGATCCGCTGCTCATCGGTGTCGTCCCCGCCCCAGGGCACCCGCAGGAAGCCGGGCTCGGTGGCGAGCTGGGCGTCGAAGGCCTCGCGGCTGTCGATGTCGAAGGTGCGCCGGTCCCGCAGGGCCGTCGCGCGGGCGAGGAGCTCGGCCTGCACCCCGTCGAGGACCTCGCGGACGCGATCCTCGAGGGCATCGAGGGGGATGCCGAACTTGTCGGAGCCGATGCGGGTCTTGCTGAAGGCCTGCCCCTTCGAGAGGTCCCGAGGGCCCACCTCGAGGCGGAGGGGCACGCCCTTGCGCTCCCACTCGAAGTACTTGGCACCGGGCCGCAGGTTGTCCCGGCCATCGACGTGCACGCGCACCCCGATGGCCCGCAGGCGGGCCGCGATGTCGGCCGCCGCCGGCGCCACCGTGTCCATGTCCTTGGGCTTGCCCACCGGGATGACCACCACCTGGATCGGGGCGACCCGCGGGGGCAGCACCAGCCCGTCGTCGTCGCTGTGGGTCATGATGACCGCGCCGATGAGCCGGGTGGACACGCCCCAGGAGGTGGCCCACACGTGCTCCCGGGCGCCCTCGGCGTCCTGGAAGGTGACGTCGAAGGCCTTCGCGAAGTTCTGGCCCAGGAAGTGGCTCGTGCCCGACTGCAGCGCCCAGCCATTCTGCATGAGCGCCTCGATGGTGTACGTCTCGACCGCACCGGCGAAGCGCTCCCGGGCGGACTTGCGGCCGGTCACCACCGGGATGGCCAGGGCCTCGCGCGCGAAGTCGGCGTAGACCTGCAGCATCTGCTCGGCCTCGGCGATGGCCTCGTCGCGGGTGGCGTGGGCGGTGTGGCCCTCCTGCCACAGGAACTCGGCGGTGCGGAGGAAGGGCCGGGTGCGCAGCTCCCAGCGGACCACATTGGCCCACTGGTTGATCAGGATGGGCAGGTCCCGCCAGGAGTCGATCCAGCGGCCGTACATGTGCCAGATGACCGTCTCGGAGGTGGGCCGGACGATGAGCGGCTCCTCGAGGGCGGCCTCCGGGTCGGGGATGACCGCGGGGGTGCCGTCCTCGGTGGTGGTGCCGGTGAGCCGGTGGTGGGTGACCACCGCGCACTCCTTGGCGAAGCCCTCGACGTGCTCGGCCTCGCGGGAGAGGAAGGAGAGCGGGATGAACAGGGGGAAGTAGGCGTTCTGGTGGCCGGTGGCCTTGAAGCGGGCGTCCAGGTCGCGCTGGACGAGCTCCCAGATGCCGTAGCCGTGGGGCTTGAAGACCTTGCACCCGCGGACGGGCGCGTCGTCGAGCAGGTCACCGTGGGCGATGACATCGAGGTACCAGGCGCTGTAGTCCTGCTCGCGGGGCGTGATCGCCGAGTCCTTGGCCATGGGGGCTCCTCCGGGGTGCTCGGGGCCGTAATGCGTGCAAGCGAGGCGGGCAGCGGGGTCCGTCACCGGGACGCCTCGACCACGCGGGCCCCGGCGAGAGGGACGTGCCGTGCCGTGGGCGGGGCCGACGGTGCCCGCGCGGCCGGGCTAACCTGCCCCACCGAGCCACGGAGCCCGCCCCCGCATGTCCAAGTCCCTCCAGGTCCAGGACCTCGGACGCCTGCAGCAGATCGTCGCCATCCTGGCGAAGTACGGCTTCGGCCAGCTCTTCACCACCATCGGGGTGGGCGGCGAGGGCCCGCCCGCCGCCGATCCCGAGATGGCCACCTCCCCCCTCGCCCGGCGCCTCCGCAAGGCCCTGGTCGAGCTGGGACCCACCTTTGTCAAGCTCGGGCAGGTCCTCTCGGTCCGCCCGGACATCCTCCCGCCCGACGTGATCATCGAGTTCCAGTCCCTCCAGGACCGGGTCCCGCCCATGTCCGCCGAGGACGTGGACGCCATCCTGCGCGAGGAGCTGGCCCTGCCCCCCGACGAGGTCTTCGCCGAGTTCGACATGGAGCCACTCGGCAGCGCCTCCATCGCCCAGGTGCACCGCGCGGTGCTCGAGGACGGGACCGAGGTGGCGGTCAAGATCCAGCGGCGGGACATCGCCGGCCGCATCCGCAGCGACATGCACATCCTCTACACCCTCGCCCGGGTGGCCGAGGGGCGCCTCTCCCTGCCCGGCCTGCACCAGCCCCGCGACATCGTCCGCGAGTTCGACGTGGCGATCAGCAATGAGCTCGACTTCACCCAGGAGATGCGGGCCGCCGAGAAGATGTGGCGCAACTTCCAGGACGTGGACGACGTGATCGTCCCCCGTCCCATCCCCCAGTACTGCAGCCGCCGGGTGCTGGTGATGGAGCTCATCGACGGCGAGCCCCTGAAGCGGCGCCTCGACCACGCCGAGGTCACCCCCCGCTCCCGGGCCCTGGCCCACCGCCTGATGGAGTGCGCCTACGACCAGATCTTCGTCCACGGCTTCTTCCACGGCGACCCCCACCCGGGCAATGTCTTCGTCACCGAGGACGATCGCATCGCCCTGCTGGACTTCGGGCTCACGGGCAGCCTGACCGGCCAGATGCAGGACACCATCATCGCCGCCTTCACCGCCATGGTCTTCCGGGACGCCGAGACCCTGGCCATGACCATCTACCGGGCCGGCGCCACCAGCGACCGGGTCGACCTTCGGGCCTTCACCCAGGAGATCGAGCGGCTGATGGACAAGTACTACGGCATGAGCCTGGAGGAGCTCTCCGAGGATCCCTCCACCCTGATGGAGGTCATGCAGCTCGCCAGCCGCTTCCACATCGACCTGCCCCCCGAGTTCGCCGTCCTCTCGCGCACCTTCGGGCTCGTGGAGGGGATCCTGCGCGGGCTCCTGCCCGGCGTGGACATCGTCGAGGAGGTCAAGCCGTACGCCCAGCGGCTGGTGGCCACCCGCCTCTCCCCCGAGCGCGTGGCGGTGGACGTGGCCCGCGGCGTCATCCAGCTCCAGGGCCACTTCAAGGACTTCCCCACCCAGGTGACCCAGGCCATGATGGACCTGGAGGCCGGGCGCCTCTCCTTCGAGACCCGCACCCCCCAGCTCAGGCAGGTCGAGGACGCCATCCGCATGGCGGGCCTGCGGGTCTCCCTCGCCCTGTTCGCCTCGACCATCACCCTGGGCTCGCTGCTCTTCCTCGCGGCCTGGTCCCCCTACCCCCTCGGGGTCCCCCTGTTCGGCCTGGTCGGGCTGCTGCTGGCGGTGCTCGGCGCCGTGCTCTTCGGTGCGCTGGGCATCCACGTGTTCTTCTCGCGCTTCCTGTCCTTCCGGTTCTGGCGGACCTTCTTCGGGCGGATCCTCCGCTTCTTCAGCTTCCGCCGCCGCCGGGACTGAGGGCCGGGCCCACGGGCCGGTGGGGCTGGCGGTCGGCCGCGTACCGGAAGGATCCCAGCCGACCCGAGCCGGCCCTACAGTGTGCTACGGTCCGGGCCGACACGGTGACGGCGGGTCCCCGCACCCGCAGGAACCGCACGAACCCGCTGGAGAGCCGGTGAGCAAGCTGGAGTACAGCCGCGGCGACGTCCTCGCCTCGACCTACGAGGTCATCGACCACCTCGGCGACAGCCCCCTCGGCGTGACCTACCGCGTCAAGCACCTGGACAGCGGCAAGTTCGTGCGCCTGACCGTCCTGCGTCCCGAGGTCTCCGGGCCCGAGAGCAAGGACGACACGCTGGCGGCGTTCCGCCGCGCGAAAGACCTGCGCAATCCCCACCTGGTCCGGCTGGGCGAGCTCTCGGAGCACCAGGGCACCGCCTTCGTGACCTGGGAGGACTTCGACGGGCGGACCCTGCGGGAGCTGCTGCAGGAGTACAGGATCGCCGGGCGCAAGTTCGGGCTCAAGGACGCCGCCCAGGTGGTCAACCAGATCCTCGAGGCCCTCTGCTTCCTCCACGACGAGGGCGTCATCCTCCGCGCCCTGCGGCCCGAGTACATCCTGGTGAACGTCCGCTACGCGGGCCCCCGCCAGCGGAACTTCGTGGCCCACGTCAAGCTGGTCGGGGCCTGCCTCTGGGACCTGGTCCCCTCCGGCACCCTGGTCGAGGACGAGTACACCCGCGGCGAGGCCCAGTACATGGCGCCGGAGCTGAAGAGCTTCGAGCCCGTGGCCACGCCCCGCAGCGACATCTACAGCGCAGGCGTGGTCTTCTACGAGATGCTCACCGGCACCGCGCCGGTGGGCACCTTCCTGCCGCCGAGCCAGGCCCGCCCCGAGCTGCCCAAGCTGGTCGACGACGTGGTCGAGCTGGCCATGGCCAACAGCCCCGAGGATCGGTACCGCTCGGCGCGGGACCTGATCAACGGCATCCAGCGCGTCTTCGAAGCCGCCGCCACCGAGCCCCAGGAGGAGCAGCGTACCTGGCCCCTGGTCCTGGGGATCGCCGGCCTGGGCGGCCTGCTGGTCCTCTTGTCCATCCCCATCGTCTACTACCTCTTCGTCGGCACCGACGAGGACAAGTCGGCCCGGGTCGAGGACCAGCGGATCCGCCTCGAGATCAAGGAGGCCCACAAGATGCCGACACCCGCCGAGCGCGAGGCGGTGCAGTCCCGGCATCCCAAGGGCATGATCTACGTGCCCCCCGGGCCGTACCTCTCCGGCCGGCTCCTCACCGACGAGTTCGCCAACAAGGGCGCCGAGCACCTCCACGAGCGGGTCGATCTGCCCGGCTACCTCATCGACGCCTTCGAGCACCCGAACGCCAAGAACGCCGAGCCCACCACGAAGGTGACCTGGCAGGTGGCCCAGGAGACCTGCCAGGCCGAGGGCAAGCGCCTGTGCTCGGCCCAGGAGTGGGAGAAGGCCTGCAAGGGCCCCCTCAACTTCATCTACGCCTACGGCGACACCTACGATCCCTCCTTCTGCGGCGAGGGCCTCGACGCCGAGCACGTCTCGGGCCAGCACCCCGAGTGCCGGAGCGGCTGGGGGGTCTACGACCTCTCGGGCGGCCTCAAGGAGTGGACGGCCACCTCGCCCGGCGACGAGGCCCGGCGGGTGGTGAAGGGCGGCAGCCTCTCCTCGGCCGAGAAGGGCACCCGCTGCGCCTTCTCCACCGACGAGAACACCGGCTACACCCACGCCACCCTGGGCTTCCGGTGCTGCCGCGACGTGGACGCCCCACCGGTCGAGGCGGCCGCCGCCGAGCCCGACACCGACGCGGCCCCCGCCGGCGGCTGATCGACCCGCGCCGCACCCGCGGGCCCCGCGACGGGCCGGGGTCCGGTTGGAACGCCCGGGCGCGTCCCTGGTAGGCTCCGCCCCTGCCCGGAGTTCCCGTTGCGCCCTGCCTGGATCGGACTGGCCCTGCTCCTCTCGGTGCCGGCCGCCCCGGCCCCGGACCCCGGTGAAGACGGCGCCCCGGCCGCCGAAGAGGCGGCCCCCGGCGCGCCCGCGGCGGACGGCTCCGACACCGACGGCACGGATACCGAAGCGCTGGACACGGATGGCTCGGACACCGACCTGATGGACACGGACGCCGCCGAGCCCCTGGCCGTCCGGGCCCCGCCCCCGTCCATGACCTACGAGGGCCCGCCGCTCACCGTCGGCGTGAAGCCCACGCCCCCCTTCGCCTTCGAAGGGCCCGACGGCCGGTGGCAGGGCCTGTCCGTCGAGCTCTGGACCCAGGTGGCCGAGGACGCCCACATCCCCTGGACGCTCCGCAAGCTCGACACCCTCGACGAGCTCCTCGACGAGATCGAGTCGGGCGAGGTGGACGTGGCGGTGGGGGCGCTGACGGTCACCTCGGCCCGGGAGGCCCGCTACGACTTCACCCACCCCTTCTACGACACGGGCTACGGCATCGCCGTCCGCCGTCAGGCCCCCGGCCTGGCCTGGCTCACCTCCCTGCTCTCGCCCACCTTCTGGCGGGTGGTGGCGGGCCTGCTGGCCCTGCTCGGGGTGGTGGGCTTCGTGGTGTGGCTGGCGGAGCGCCGCCACAACGAGGACTTCGGCGGCAACCTGGCCGAGGGGCTGGCCTCGGGCCTGTGGTGGTCGGCCGTGACCATGACGACGGTGGGCTACGGCGACAAGGCGCCCCGCACCGTGGTGGGCCGGCTGGTGGCGCTGGTGTGGATGTTCGCCAGCATCATCATCATCTCGAGCTTCACCGCGGCCATCACCACCTCCCTCACCGTCTCCCAGCTCGACCTGGGGATCGGAGGGCCCGACGATCTGCCAGGGGCAGCGGTGGGCACGGTGGGCAGCTCCACCAGCGAGGCCTGGCTACGGGCCAACCACCTCCCCTACCAGGCCTACCCGAGCGCCAGCGCCGCCCTGGACGCCCTGGCCGAGGGCGAGCTGGACGCGGTGGTCTACGACGCCCCCATCCTCCGCTACCTGGTCCGGCAGCGCACCGACCGGCGGGTGCGGGTGGTGCCGCGCGAGTTCGGGCGCCAGTCCTACGCCTTCGGCCTCACCGAGGACGCCGCCTACCGGGAGGCCGTCAACCGGGCCATGCTCGACCGCCTCGAGGGGCGGGCGTGGGACGAGGCCGTGTTCCGCTACATCGGCGAGTAGGGCGACGCCGGCTCGGCCGGACCCGCCGCCGTGGGCCGCGCCCGACGGCTCCGGCCGCGATGGGCTCGGCGGCTACTGGCAGTCGGCGGGGTCGGCCGCGGGCGGGGTCACGATGGTGACGACCTGCAGGTCGCCGCCGTTGGTGCCGTTGCCGGCCGCATCCTCGACGACCACGCCGAACTCGGTCTCGGTCTCGAAGGCCGGGCTGCTGGTGCCGCCGCCGGCGATGCCCACGTCCATGGTGATGGCCGGAGCGGTGAAGACCTCGCAGTCCTCGCCGAGGGAGCCCCCGATGCGCAGCTCCTGCCCCTCGCGCAGAACCCGCCCGTCCACCGTGCTGTCGAACCAGGCGCTGAGCCGGTAGTCGTGCAGGTCTCCGTCGTCATCCGAGGGGGTGGCGGTGATGGAGATCGTGGAGAGGCACTGGACCCCGTTGCTGGTCTCGTACTCCTTGGGCTCGCCGATCTGGATGGTCAGGTCGTCCATCACCGGATCGGTCTCGCCACAGTCGCCCCGGCCCCGCGGGATGGGCGGGTCGCCCGAGTCCAGCCCCGACCCGTCGCCCCCGTCGTTGCAGGCGGCGAGGAGCAGGATGGCGGCGAGGCGGGCGATTCGCATGGGGGCCTCCAGGGGACGGGTGACCACGGGGCACGGTAGCACGCCCGAGGGCCGTCCGCCCCGGTGCCGAGGCCGGTCCGGCGGTGCTACAACGCCGGCATGAAGCTCACCCCCGCCGCCGTCTACCGCGCCGCCAAGGGCCAGCTCGGGAGCATCCGCCAGATCTACCTGGGCAGCACCCGGGTGGACGCCCGGCGGGACTTCGGCGAGCACGACGAGGTGGTCCTGCTCCTCCACGGCTTCTTCCAGACGCGCACCATCTTCGCGCGGATGGAGGAGCGGCTTCGGGAGGACGGCTACGGCGTCATGAGCTTCGACCTGGGGGGCCTGCTCGGGCGGTACAACGCCGCCCCCATCGACCGGCTGACCCGGGAGATCGGCGAGAAGGTGGAGCGGCTGGGGCAGCGCCACGGCTTCGAAGCCCTCCACATCATCGGCCACAGCAAGGGGGGGCTGGTGGCCCGGCGCTGGGTCCAGCACCACGGCGGGCTGCGCCGGGTCAAGTCGGTGATCACGCTGGGGACGCCGCACCACGGCACCCCCACCGCGCTGGCCGGCTACGCCCTCGGCCTGGCGACCGTGACGCCCAACCCCCGCGAGCTCCTACCGGGCAGCGCCGTCGTGCGGGCCCTGGCCCGCGACACCTTCCCGGCCCACGTCCCCCTCACCAGCATCTACAGCCGCCAGGATCTGGTCTGCCCCTGGTGGTGCAGCGTCCTGCGTCCCCGCCCCGGCGAGGCGGGCTCCATGGAGAACGTGGAGGTCCGAGGGCTCGGTCACAGCGAGCTGTGCTGGGATCTCGGGGTCTATGGCCTCATCCGGGCCCGCCTGGACGCCGCCAGCGCCCTGTGGCGGGAGCGGCACGGCCACCTCCCCGGCCCCTCGGACGGCGCGCCCCCTGCGGACGAGCGGCGCGTTACGGCGGCGGCCCGGGAGGTGCCATGAGCGGCGATGCCTACAAGGAGGCCGGCGTCGACATCGACGCCGGTGACGCCCTGGTCGAGCGGATCAAGCCCATGGCCGCCTCCACCCACCGCGAGGGGGTCCTGGGCGGCATCGGGGGCTTCGGCGGCCTGTTCCGCCTGCAGGGCTACCGCGACCCGGTGCTGGTCTCGGGCACCGACGGCGTGGGGACCAAGCTGCTCGTGGCCCAGCGCCTGGGCCGGCACGACAGCATCGGGGTCGACCTGGTGGCCATGTGCGTCAACGACGTGATCGTCACCGGGGCCGAGCCGCTCTTCTTCCTGGACTACCTGGCCACCGGCGCGCTCTCCGTGGACGAGGCGGCCCAGGTGGTGGCCGGCATCGCCGCCGGGTGCCGTTTGGCCGGGTGCGCCCTGCTGGGCGGCGAGACCGCCGAGATGCCCGGGCTGTACGCGCCCGGGCACTACGACCTGGCCGGCTTCTGCGTCGGCGCGGTGGAGCGGGACGCCATCCTGGACCCGGCGGCGGTGCGCCCCGGCGACGCCCTGGTGGGGCTGCCATCGAGCGGCCTGCACAGCAATGGCTACAGCCTCGTGCGAAAGGTCCTGGTCGACCCCGGCCACCTGGACCTGGGCGTCGATCCCGGTGGCCTGGGGGCCCCCCTCGGCGAGGTGCTCCTCACCCCCACGCGGATCTACGTGGACGACCTGCGCCACCTCATCCAGGCCCACCGGGCCCGGGGCGCCGCCCACATCACGGGTGGGGGCCTGCCCGGGAACCTCCCGCGCTGCCTGCCCGACGGCCTGGGCGCCGAGCTGGACCGGGCCACCTGGACCGAGCCGCCCATCTTCGACCTGCTCCGCCGCGAGGGCGGCCTGTCCGAGCGCGACCTGGACCGGACCTTCAACCGGGGGCTGGGGATGGTGGTGGTGGTGCCCGCCGACACTGCCGCCGCCGCCGCCGAGTCCGTCGGCGGGTCCGTGGTGGGGCGGGTGGTCGAGGGCCCGGGGGTGCGGCTGTCATGAGCCGGGAACGCGTGCCCGTGGGCGTGCTGATCAGCGGCTCGGGCACCAACCTGCAGGCGCTGCTCGACGCCACCGCCGATCCTGACCACCCTGCACGGATCGCCTGCGTGATCAGCAACCGCCGCCACGCCCGGGGCCTGGAGCGGGCCCGGCAGGCCGGGGTGCCCGCCCTGTGGCGGTGGCATCGCCCGCACCCGGACCGGGAGGCCTACGACCGGGTCCTGGCGGACACCCTCGCCGAGCACGGGGTGCGGTGGGTGGCCCTGGCCGGCTTCATGCGGATCATCACCCCGGTCCTCCTCCAGGCCTTCGAGGGCCGGGTGCTCAACATCCACCCCTCCCTCCTGCCGGCCTTCCCCGGGCTCGACGGGCAGGGCCAGGCCCACGCCCACGGCACCACCATCGCCGGGGCCACCGTCCACCTGGTCACGCCCGGGGTGGATGCCGGCCCCATCCTGGCGCAGGGGGTGGTGCCGGCCCTCGACACCGACACCCCCGAGGCCCTCCGGGCCAGGATCCTGCGCATGGAGCATCGGCTCTACCCCATGTGCCTCCGCTGGGCGGTCGAGGGGCGGATCACCGTCGAGGGCCGCCGGGCCCGCGTGGATCTGCCCTCGGGCGATGCCCGGGCCCTGTTCGACCCCACGCCCTGACCGGGCCCGGCGGGCCGGGCTACGTGGCCGAACATCCTCGGGAGGACCCATGGACCGCCTGATTCAGGGAATCGACGACGACAGCGGCCGCCCCTACGTGCTCTTCGGCAAGGTCAAGGTGCAGACCCTGCCCGGTGGGCGGTGGCGGGTGGTGGACGAGGGCCGCGGGCGGCTCGAGGAGTTCGACGACCGCGACGCGGCCCTCGCGGCGGCCGGCCTGGACCCCCAGTCCTTCGAGGCGGCCACCCACCCGGCCCCCGAGGCCGCCATCGTGCGGATCCACGGGCTGGTGAGCCAGCTCGAGCTCCGGGCCCTCGACCGGGTCGCCCGGGAGCTCGGGCTCACCCGGGAGGCCGCCGTCCGCCGCGCGGTGGCCCAGTTCATCCTCGAGCACGACGGCTGAGTCCCGTCGCGGCCCCGGGTCGGGCGATCGCTACTCCGCCGCCACCGTGAGGGTCCAGGTGGTGGCCTCCTGGACCCGCCCGCGGAAGCGCTCCTCGAGGATCACCTCGGTGGTGCCCGGGGCGCGGGCCTCCAGGAAGACCGCCCCCACCGCCGCGTCCGCCCCGGTCATGCCGGCCTTCAGCTTCTCGGGGTGCCGATGGGCCACCCGCCGGTCCACCACGGCCGCCACCGCCGGATCGGCGACGCGGACCTCGGCGGTCTCGCCCACCGAGCCGTGCTCGCTGAACCGGACCGCCAGCCGCTCCCCCACCGTGACCTGGAGGCTCCGGGAGCCGAACCGGGAGAGCTCGGTGGCGCCGTCCAGCTCCACCGTGGGGCCCCCGGTGGGGGAAGCGGGCGGCGGGGGCGGCTCGGGATCTTCCACCGGGACCTCCTCGGCGCGAGGGGTGGGCTCTGGGGGGGTGGGCTCGGACGGGGCGGGATCCTTGGTGCCACGGCAGGCCAGACCGGCCATCAGGGCGAGGAGCCGCATGGGGCGCATGGGGAGGCCTCCCGTCCACGTCGGACGCACCATGGCACAGGTGGCGGGCCCACACGAGGCCCCGACCCGTCAAGCGCCGATGCGCTGCACGCTCTCCACGCCACGGACCTTGCGCAGGTTGGCCGAGAGGGTGTCCATCTCGCCCACGTCGTGCACCGACAGGGACAGGGTACAGATGGCGTGGTCCGCATCGATGGAGCGGGCCTCGACCTTGTTGATGTTCACCTGGGCCTGCTCGCAGACCTTCGAGATGTCGGCCAGCATCCCCGGCCGGTCCTCGCAGTGGATCTGCAGCTCGGAGGTGTGGCGACCGGCGTTCTCCAGGTCCCACTCGACCGAGATCCGGCGCTCGGGCTCGGACCGCTTGAGCTGCTCGCAGTCGCCCCGGTGGACCGTGATCCCCCGCCCGCGGGTGACGTAGCCGGCCACCGGCTCGCCGGGCAGGGGCTGGCAGCACCGGGCGAAGTGGACCAGCACGCCGTCCTCGCCGGTGATGAGCACCGGGCTCTCGCTCCGCCGCCCCCACCGCCCGAAGAGGCCGCCGAGCGGTGCGCTGTGCTCGCCAGGGGCCTTGTAGGCGCCCTCCGGGAGCAGGGCCCGGGTGGCGTCGGCGAGCCCGAGCTGGCCCCGGGCGATGTCCAGGTAGACAGCATCGGCGTTGTCGGCACCGTGCTCCTGGACGAGGGTGTTGAGCTTGCCGGTGGACCGGGCCTTGCCGAGGTTGCTGCCGAGCCGCTTCAGCTCGGCCTCGAGCATCTCCCGCCCCAGCTTGACCCCGAGCTCGCGCTCCTCCTTGCGGAGGAAGCGACGGATCTTCTGGACCGCCCGACCGGTGCGCGCGATCTCGAGCCAGCCGCGGTTGGGCTTCTGGTGCGAGGCGGTGAGGATCTCGACCGTGTCGCCCGACTCGAGGGCGTAGCGCAGGGGCACCATCCGCCCGTTCACCTTGGCGCCCGTGCAGTGGTGGCCGACCTCGGTGTGGACGGCGTAGGCGAAGTCGAGGGCGGTGGCGCCGGCGGGGAAGGTCCGGATGTCGCCGGCCGGCGTGAAGACGAAGACCTCGTCGGCGTAGAACTCGACCTTCAGGGCCTCCATGAAGTCGGTGGCCGTCTCGGCGTCCTTGGCGTGCTCGAAGAGGTCGCGGATCCGGGAGATGCTGGCCACGTCGTCCCGGGACAGGGCCAGGCGGCCCTCCTTGTAGCGCCAGTGGGCGGCGATCCCCTCCTCGTTGACCCGGTGCATCTCCCGGGTGCGGATCTGGACCTCCATGCGCCGCTGGCCAGGACCGACCACGGTGGTGTGCAGCGACTGGTACCCGTTCGGCTTGGGCCGGGCGATGTAGTCCTTGATCCGGTCGGGGACCGGCGGGTAGTAGCTGTGGACGAGCCCGAGGGCGGCGTAGCACCCGGCCAGGTCGGCCACGATGACGCGGAAGGCGATGAGGTCGTGCACCTCGTCCACCTGCAGGCCCTGGGCGCGCATCTTGCGCCAGATGCTCCAGGGCTGCTTGGCCCGGCCCGTCACCGTCGCGTCGATGCCATCCGTGACGAGGCGCCCGCGCAGCTCCTCGCAGATCCGGTGGATGGTCCGCTCGCGGTCGGCCTCGGTGCGCGCCAGGAAGGCCCGGATCTCGGCGTGATCGTCGGGGTGCAGCGCCCGGAAGCAGATGTCCTCCAGCTCGCTCTTGATGCGGTGGAGGCCCAGCCGGTTGGCGATGGGCACGAAGATGTCCATCGTCTCGCGGGCGACCATGCGCTGCTTCTCGGGGCGGTGGCCGTCCAGGGTGCGCAGGTTGTGGGTCCGATCGGCGAGCTTGACCAGGATGACCCGCAGGTCGCGGCTCATGGCCAGCATCATCTTGCGGAAGTTCTCGGCGGCCAGCTCCTCCTGGGAGCGGAAGCGGAGCTTGCCGATCTTGGTGACGCCATCGACGAGCGCCGTGATCTCCGGCCCGATCTGGGTCTCCATCTCGCGCTTCGTGATGGGGTTGTCCTCGAGCGCGTCGTGGAGGAGGGCGGTGGCGATGGTGTCCGTGTCCATGCGCATGTCGGCCAGGATCTGGGCCACCGCGAGGGGGTGGGTCAGGTAGGGCTCGCCGGTCTTGCGGGTCTGGCCGGCGTGGGCCTTGGCCGCCATGAGGTACGCCGACATGACCGGCTGGAGATCCGCGTCGGGGGAGTAGGACCGGATGGTCTCGACGATGTTCGAGATGGTGGTGCTCACGGTGGTGCCCTCGCCTGGAGTCTACCCGGCGTCCGCCGGAGCGGAAACGGGCAACCGGGCGCTCCTCCACAAGGTCGACACGCACACGGCCCGCTCAAGGCCCGCCCGCGACACACGGTGTCACGGGGTGACGCGCGCCATCATGCCGAGGGGGTCCGCCAGGAGGCGATCTCCCGCAGCAGGCCGGGCCGACGGTCGGTGCGGGAGAGGGTGGCCAGGAGGATGCCCTGGAAGACCTGGTGGGCGGTCTGGAGGTGGTCGTTGACGACCACGTAGTCGTAGTCCGCCACGTCGGCGAGCTGGCCCTGGACCTGGGCCATGCGGCGGGCGATGGTGGCGTCGTCCTCGGTGCCGCGGGCCCGGAGCCGGGCCTCGAGGGCGGGCAGGCTGGGTGGCAGGAGCATGATGTGGGTGGCGGAGAGACCGCTGCGCCGCACCTGACGATGGCCGGCCACGTCGATGTCGAGGACGATGGAGCGGCCCGCCGACAGCGCCGCCTCGACCGGGGCGCGGAGGGTGCCGTAGCGGCGGTCGTAGACGCCCGCGTGCTCCAGGAAGGCCCCCTCGGCCACGAGGGCGTCGAAGCGGGCGGCGTCGAGGAAGTGGTAGTCGACGCCGTCCGACTCGCCGGGGCGGGGCGCCCGGGTGGTGGCCGAGACCGAGAAGTCCAGGTCGGGCACCACCTGCCGCGCCGCCCGGATGAGGGTCGACTTGCCCACCCCCGAGGGCCCGGTCACCACGAACAGGGCTCCGCGGTCGGGACGGCGCCAGCCGGTGAGCATGCTCGGCCTCCTGGGGGGCTACTCGACGTTGGCGGCCTGCTCGCGCATGCGCTCGAGGACCGACTTCATGTCCACCACCCGCTGGCTCACCGGGTGCTCCACGGCCTTGGAGCCGATGGTGTTCACCTCGCGGTGCATCTCCTGGAGGAGGAACTCGAGGCGTCGACCGACGGGGTCGTCCAGCTCGGAGGCCAGGGCCTCGCGGAACTGGTCACAATGGCTGCGGAGCCGGGCGACCTCCTCGCTCACGTCGGCCTTGTCGGCGAGGACCGCGGCCTCCTGCGCGAGGCGGGCCGGATCCACCCGGTCGCCCACGAGGCGCTGGACCCGGGCCTGGACCCGGGCGTGGAGCCGCTCGTGGATGCCGTCGAGGGCGTCTTCGACCTGGGTGAGCAGGCCCCGGAGCTCGGTGAGGTGGCGCTGGAGGTCGTCGCGCAGGGCCTGGCCCTCGCGGTCACGCATGGCGAGGAGGTCGGCCACCGCCGCCTCGAGGGCGGTCTCGACGATGGCCCACTCGCGCATCACGTCCACCTCGGCCTCGGCGACGGTGAGGACGCCCGGCTGGGAGATGAGCAGGTCCAGGCTGATGGGCTGGTTGGCCAGCTCCGTCACCTGCCGGCGCAGCTCGTGGACGGCGTGCATGTACTGGTCGGCGAGATCGGCGTCGACCTTGACGACCTGGGAGCCGGCGGTGGCGGAGCGCCGGACGAAGGCATCGATGCGGCCGCGCTGGAACGGCTTCTTGAGGGCCTGGGAGATCCGGGGCTCGAGGGCCACGTACTCGCGGGGCGTCCGGATCTGGAGGTCGCGGAAGCGGTTGTTGACGCTGCGCAGCTCGACGAGGACGGTCACCTCGCCCGAGGCCGCCTCGCCGCGCCCGAAGCCGGTCATGGATCGCAACATGGCGCGCTGGTAACGCAGGGCCGGGAGCATGCACGGCGCCCGCGACGCCCCGCGGATGGGGCCCGGTGGCGGTCAGCAGTTGCCGCGCTGCCCGTTGCCGCAGTCGAAGGTGCAGCGATCGTCCACGAACTGCAGGGTGCAGGTGTAGCCGGGCCCCGACACGGTGCCCGAGCCATTCCCCCCGTAGTCGGTGGTGTACTCCCACTCGCTGGTGCCATCGGGGGAGATCTGGGTGAAGCGGCGGGTCTCGGAGCCGTCGGTGGCCCGCTCGACGGTGCCCTCGCGGCGGGTCTCGCCACCGCGCACCGAGAAGACCTCGGAGTAGACCGAGGTGGAGGTCCCGGCGTTCAGGTCGCCGACGCGCTCGTCGCGGTAGCGGTAGTTCTCGGCCAGGTAGGTGTGGCCCTCGACCCAGGTGCCATCCACCTGGCGCGTGCCGTCGACCTCGTAGGTCGTGCCGTCGTAGTCGGTCTCAATGGTGTAGATGTAGGCGTCGTCCGAGAAGGTGCCCTCCTCGACGGACTCGCGCTCGATGGTGCCCCCCGAGGTGAACCGGACCCGGCGGGTCTGCTGACAGCCCACCCGCTCGATCCGGACCTGCCGGACGTCCTCGACACCCAGGACGTCCATCACCACGAGGGTGCCCACCACGTCCAGATCCCCGTTGGTGTTGGCATAGCCCCAGGCGTCCCGCATCTCGATGCTGTCGACCCAGCTCTCGTCGGTGCCGGTCTCGGTCCAGGAGAAGTCGCCCGTGACCAGATCGTAGCTGCCGGTGACCTGGGCGATGACGCTGGAGTCGGGGTCGTAGTCGAAGGTGCCGTCGCCCTCGCCGTTCACCAGGTGGGTGGTCAGGTCCCGGGCCAGGGGCACCACATCGGCGCTGCAGCTCTGGTCGCGGATGGCGAAGCGGGCGTCTCCGCCACAGGCGGCCAGGGCGAGGAGGGCAGGGACCAGGAGCGGGCGCATGGGACCTCCGGAGAGAAGGGCCCTCTTCACCCGTTGAGGGACGATCATCAAGCGCCTGCCCCATTCGTGGGGGGCGGGCTCAACCCGAGGCGGGCCCGGTCCGATCCCCTCCCCGCACGCGGAGGCCGCGCCATGCCCCTCAACCAGGACGATCTGCTCGCGCTCCTCCGGGAGCTCGTCGACACCGACGCCACCGAGCTGCACCTCAAGGTGCCGGCGCGGCCGCTGCTCCGGCAGGACGGCCGCCTGCTGCCGCTCCAGCGCAGCGCCCTGACCCCCGAGGACACCCAGCGCCTCGCCACGCTGCTCCTGGGTCTGGCCCGCGTCGAGGTGCCGCTGGCGACGGTCCACCACCGCGAGTTCTCCTTCGGGGTCCCGCGGCTGGGCCGCTTCCACGCCAGCGTCTACCGCCAGCGGGGCTCCCTGGCGCTGCGCTTCGCCCGCATCGCCTTCCGCGCCCCGACCCTGGAGGAGCTCGGCCTGGACGCGGGCGTCGAGTCCTCCCTGGCCGAGCCGGGCCTGGTGCTGGTCTGCGGAGGATCCCGCCGCGCCGGCGCCCTGGCCAGCCTGGTGGACCGCTTCAACAGCACCCACCGCGGCTTCGTCGTCGTCCTGGAGGATCCCCTCACGCACCTGCACCGGGACGGGACCGCCACCATCGTCCAGCGCGGGCTCGGCACCGACGTGGACTCCTTCCCCTGCGGCATCCGGGCCGCCATCCGGCAGGGGGCCGATCTGCTGGCGGTGGGCGACGTGCCCGACCGCGCCACCGCCGAGGGCCTGCTGTGCGCCGCCGAGCAGGGCATGACCGTGGTGGCCTGCGTGGCGGCCCCCGAGCCCGGGCTGGCGGCGAGCTGGCTCCTCCGCCACTTCGAGAGCGATCGGGACGCCGACGTGAAGTCCAGGATCAAGCGCCTGCTCACGACGGTGGTGTGCGTGCCCCGGACCGGCGAGAGCCAGGTGGTCCACCGCCGACGGAGCCTGGAGCTGGCGAGCTGATCGGCCCTGGACCTACTTCTTCTTGTTGCGCTTGCGGGCCCGCCGCCGCGCCTTCTGCTTCTTCCGCCGGGCCTTCTTCTCTTCGGGGGAGAGGGAGGGCCGGGAGGGAGCGCCACCGCCCCCACCGCCGGGCATGCCCGGGAAGCCACCCATGGGCGGCATGCCCGGGAAGCCGCCGCCCTGCTGCATGGCGGCCATCTGCTGCTGCATGCGGGCCATGGCCTGGGGGTTGCCCATCATGCCGCCCAGGCCCTTCATCATCTCGCGGGCCTGGAGGAAGCGCTCGTGCAGGGCCTGCACATCCTCGAGGGCGCGCCCCGAGCCCCGGGCGATCCTTTGGAAGCGGCTGTCGTTGAGCACATCCGGGTCTCGGCGCTCCTGCCGGGTCATGGACGAGATGATGGCCATGGTGCGGTCGAGCTCGCGATCGTCGAGGGCCTCGGCCGGGATCTGGTCCAGCAGGCCCCCCATGCCGGGCATCTTGGAGAGGATCTCCTTGATGGGCCCCATCTTGCGGACCTGCCCCATCTGCCGGACGAAGTCGTCGTAGGTGAAGCGGCCCTTCAGGATCTTCTCGGCGTCCTCCTCGACCGTGGACTGGTCCACGTGGCGCTCGAAGTCCTGCATGAGGCCGACCACGTCGCCCATGCCCAGGATCCGCTGCGCCAGGCCCTCGGGGCGGAAGGTCTCGAGGCGGTCGAGCTCCTCGCCCTGGCCCAGGAACTTGACCGGCTTGCCGGTGACGGCCTTGATGGAGAGGGCGGCGCCGCCGCGGGCATCGCCGTCGAGCTTGGTCAGGACGAAGCCGTGGAAGTCCAGGCGCCGGTCGAACTCGGCGGCCGTCTGGACCGCGTCCTGGCCGATCATGGCGTCGACCACGAAGAGGATGTTGCGGGGCCGGGCCACCTGCTTGATGCCCTCGAGCTCCTCCATGAGGGGGCCGTCGATGGCCAGGCGGCCGGCCGTGTCGATGATGACCACGTCGCGGCCGACGTTGCGGGCCTGGGTGAGGGCCATCCGGGTGAGCTGGACCGGGTCCATGCCCTTGATGCTGAAGACGGGCACCCCGAGCTTCCGGCCCAGGACCATGAGCTGATCGATGGCGGCGGGGCGGTAGATGTCGGCCGCCACCAGCAGGGGCTTCCGGCCCTCGGCCAGCAGCTTCTTGGCGAGCTTGCCCGTGGTGGTGGTCTTGCCCGAGCCCTGCAGGCCCACCATCATGATGACCGCGGGGTCGCCCGAGAGGTCCAGGTCGGTCTCGACGGGCCCCATCAGGTCGACGAGCTCGTCGTAGCAGGCCTTGACGAAGTGGTCCTGGGCCGAGACCTGCATGCCGGCCGGGCCCTTGAGGGTCACCACGTTGCCCAGGGCCCGCTCCTTGACCCGCTCCAGGAAGCCCTTGACGACAGAGAACTCCACGTCGGCCTGCAGCAGGCTGGTGCGCACCTCGCGCAGGGCATCCCCGATGTTGTCCTCGGTGACGCGGGTGCGGCCCTGCAGCTTGAGGCGGGCGTTCTGGAAGCCCTTGGAGAGGACGTCGAACATGCAAAGCACTCCTGGCGACCGGGGCCCGTAACCGGATGACCGGCGTAGGCACGGGACCCGGGCGCGTCGAGGGGGGCGGGCTCAGCGCCCGGTGGAGCCGAAGCCCCCGGCGCCGCGCTCGGTGGCGTCGAGGGCCTGGGTGGGCTCCCAGGCGATCTGCACCACGGGGGCCAGCACCGCCTGGGCGATGCGCTCCCCGCGGGCGAGGGTCACGGGCTCCTGGCCCAGGTTGACGAGGGGCACCCCGATCTCGCCGCGGTAGTCCGCGTCGACGGTGCCCGGGGCGTTCAGGACGGTGAGCCCGTGGCGCACCGCCAGGCCCGATCGGGGCCGGATCTGGAGCTCGAAGCCCGCGGGAAGGGCCACGCACAGTCCGGTGGGGACCAGGGCCCGCTCACCGGGCGCCAGGGTGAGGGGCTCGGTGAGGGCGGCGTGCAGGTCGCAGCCGGCCGAGAGCGCGGTGGCGTACCGCGGCAGCGGCAGCCCCCGGGCGTGCTCCAGCACCTTCACGGGGACGGAGACGGGCATGGTGGGCTCGGGGCGGGGAGCGAGACGAGGACCGCGCCGCCCCCCACCGGCGGGGGGACGACGCGGGCGGGCACCGGCCGGTCCATCAGGACGCGGCGAGGGCTTCCTTGCGGGAGAGGCGGATCTTGCCGGAGCGGTCGATGTCGATGACCCGCACCAGCACCTCGTCACCCTCGTCCAGGATGTCGGTCACCTTGTCCACGCGCTCGTGGGCCAGGTGGCTGATGTGGATGAGGCCGTCGGTGCCGGGGAAGATCTCGACGAAGGCGCCGAAGTCCACCACCCGCTTGACCACGCCCACGTAGAGGGCGCCGATCTCGGCCTCCTGGGTGATTTCGCGGATCATGCGGATGGCCCGCTCGGTGTTGTCGGGGTCCGAGCTGGCCACGTCGACCTTGCCGTTGTCGTCGACGCTGATCTTGACCTCGCAGGTGTCCTGGATGCCCCGGATGACCTTGCCCCCGGGGCCGATGAGGTCGCGGATCCGGTCGGTCTTGACCTGCAGCGTGGTGATCCGGGGAGCCCAGCGGGACATCTCGTCGCGCGGGGCGTCCAGCACCCGGTTCATCTGCTCGAGGATGTGCAGCCGGCCCACCCGGGCCTGCTCCATGGCCTTGGCCATGATCTCGCGGCTCACGCCCTTGATCTTGCAGTCCATCTGGAAGGCGGTGATCCCCTTCTCGGTGCCGCAGACCTTGAAGTCCATGTCGCCGAGGTGATCCTCGTCGCCCAGGATGTCGGAGAGGACGGCATAGTCGTCGCCCTCCTTGACCAGGCCCATGGCGATGCCCACCACGGGGGCCTTGATGGGCACACCGGCGTCCATGAGCGCCAGGCTGGTCCCGCAGGCGGTGGCCATGGACGAGGAGCCGTTGGACTCCAGGACCTCGGAGGTCGCCCGGTAGACGTAGGGGAACGCGTCGCGGCTGGGCAGGACGGCCAGCAGGGCCCGACGGGCCAGGGCGCCGTGGCCGATCTCGCGGCGCTTGGGGCCCCGGAGGAAGCGGGCCTCGCCGGTGCAGAACGGCGGGAAGTTGTAGGTGAGCATGAAGTGGCGCTCGAAGCGGCCGGCGGGCAGCTCGAGGCGCTGCACATCCGGGTCGGTGCCGAGGGCCACGTTCACGTAGGCCTGGGTCTCGCCGCGGGTGAAGATGGCCGAGCCGTGGGCGCGGGGGGCGATGCCCACCTCGACCCAGATGTCCCGGATCTCGTCGGTGGCGCGGCCGTCCAGGCGCTTGCCGGTGGCGATGACATCACCGCGCATGACGGCGCGGACCTGGTCGCTCCAGGCCTGCTTGCCGTCGGAGGTGAGCCTGGCGACGTCGGCATCGTCCAGCTCGCCCTTCTCGGCGAGGAAGGCCTGGACGAGGCCATCGCGGGCCTCCTTCATGGCCGCCTTGCGCTCGTGCTTGTTGGCCACCTTGAGGGCCAGCCGGATGCGCTCGGGGGCGTTGGCCGCGAAGTACTCCGCCACCTCGGCGTCGACCTCCTCGGGGGCGGCCACCTCGACCTTGGAGACGCCGGCGGCGCCGCGCAGCTCGTCGAGGGTGTCGATGATCCGCCGGATGTTCTCGTGGGCCAGGTCGAGGACGTCGAGCATGGCCTCCTCGCTGGCCTCGTGGGCGCCGCCCTCGACCATGGTGATGGCCTCGCGGGTGCCGGCGATGACCATGTCGATGTCGGCGCGCTGGCGCTCATCGTAGGTGGGGTTGACCACCAGCTCGCCGTCGACCCGACCGATCCGCACCGCCGCCGGCACCTCGGAGAGGGGGGCGTCGGAGATGTGGAAGGCCGCCGCGGCGCCGTTGAAGGCGAGCACGTCGGTCTCGTGGTCCTTGTCGTAGGAGAAGGTGGTGGCGATGATCTGGAGCTCCTCCCGGAAGTGCTTGGGGAAGAGCGGGCGGATGGGCCGGTCGATGAGGCGCGAGATGAGGGTCTCGCGCTCGGAGGCGCGACCCTCGCGCTTGAAGTAGCTGCCCGGGATGGTGCCGTTGGCCCCGTTGCGGTCCTGGTAGTTGACCGTGAGGGGCAGGAAGTCGAACGGGCGGTCGCCGGCCTGGCGGACGGCGGTGACGAGCACCTTGCTGTCGCCGGACTCGACGATGACGGCGCCGGACGCCTGCTTGGCGTACTTGCCGGTGGAGAAGGTCATGGCGTGACCGCCGATCTCGATGGACCGGGTCACTTCGTTGACGTCGTGCATGCTGGACCTCTGGGGACGCGGGTCCCGGATGGACCCCTCCCCGCGGCGCGCCCAGGGGCGCGCGGGTGGTGTTCGAGGCCGTCGTCGCGCACGGGGTCCGGGCCGTGCCCCGCCGAAGCGTGGCGCTCACAGACCCACCCGGAGTGAGAGCGATGGGCGATGCCCACGCGCGCTCAGCCCGTGAAGGTCCGGGAACCCGTTCGTGAGGACAGCCGTGTGGAAAGAGCGGTGGGGCCGAGACCCCGAGACGACGACGGCGCCGGGGGTGAACCCGGCGCCGTGGACGTCAGCGACGAAGGCCCAGGGCCTTGATCGTCTTCTGGTAGCGCTCCACGTCCTGGTTCTTCAGGTACTTGAGGAGGCGCCGCCGGCGACCCACGAGCTTGAGGAGGCCGCGCCGGGAGGCGTGGTCCTGGGCGTGGGACTGGAAGTGCTCGGTCAGGTACTTGATCCGAGCGGTGAGGATGGCGACCTGGACCTCGGGGGAGCCGGTGTCACCATCATGGGTGGCGAATTCGTCGATGATGGCCTGCTTGTCGGCCGCGGTGAGCGCCATGGGTCTTCTCCTGCAGACGGTCCCCGCAGGCACGGTCCGTGGCGCACGGACCGACCCGCCTGGGCCGCGGGTGGGATGGAGACAGGGTCTCCGGGGAGGGAGGGCCGACCGGGGCCGGTCCTCCTCACAGCGTTGCCCCATCACCCATGGGCACCGGGCCGTCAAGGTTCGGCCGATCAGGTGAGGACC
>CAZPJM010000019.1:0-32970 GCA_964586865.1 uncultured Enterobacteriaceae bacterium | reverse complement strand
CGGCCCCAGCACCGGCCAGCGCATGGCGCGAATGGAAAGGGGGAAGTCGCCGAAGCGGGACAGGGTGTTGAAGACGACGAAGCGCCGGAAGCGGTCCGGGTGGGCGAGGGCGGCGCCGTAGCCGATGGGCCCGCCCCAGTCGTGGCAGACCAGGGTCACATCCCGCAGATCGAGGGCCTCGACCAGGCGCGCCAGGTTCTCCTGGTGGGCGCGCAGCACGTAGTCCCAGTCCTGGGGCTTGTCGGAGAGGCCGCAGCCCAGGTGGTCCACGGCCACGCAGCGGTAGCGCTCGGCCAATGGCCCCATGAGGGTGCGCCAGTAGAAGGACCAGGTGGGGTTGCCGTGGACGAAGAGCAGGGTCTCGCCGTCGCGGGGCCCCACGTCGAGCACGTGCTGGCGGTGACCGTGGGGGTGGCCGGCGAAGAGCTGGCCGGTCCATGGGTAGAGCTCGCGCACCGGGCCGGGCAGGGCGCCCCGGCGGGCCGCGCCATCCTCGAAGGCCGTCACCACTGCACCCCCAGGACCATGCTGCCGAGGCCCGAGCCGACCCCGAAGAGGGCCACCTCGGTGCCGGGCCGGATGCGGCCCTGCTGCACCCCGATGGACAGGGTGATGGGGACCGAGACGGGCCCCGTGTTGCCCAGGTAGGGGAAGGTGACCAGGGCCTTGTCGAGGGGGAGCTCCAGCCGCTCGAAGGTCTTCACGAAGTGGGTCAGGCCCACCTGGTGGAAGATCACCTCGTCGGGGCGGTCGGGGGGCCAGCCGAAGGCCTCGGCCGCCTTGGGCCAGGTGCGGACCGCGCAGTCCACCCCGTGCACCAGCAGGCCGTGGGCGTCGGCCCGCATCTCGTGGGGGGCGGCGACGCACAGGTCGTTGTGGGTGGTGTCGGCGTTCCACACCGCACCGAGCAGGCGGTGCCCGGGCCGAGCCGGATCCCGACGCCGCAGCACCGCCGCCACCGCCCCCGAGCCCAGGGTGAGGCTGGCGAAGTTGTTCCGGAAGTCGTCGGCCGTGGCGCCCTCGTCGTTCATCCGCTCGAGGGTGCGCCCGAGCCCGTCGCGGGTGATCTCGGCGGCCACCACCATACCCGTGTCGATGGCGCCGAGCTCGATGAGGTTGGCCACGCAGACCATGCCGTTGAGGAAGCCCAGGCAGGCATTGGTGACGTCGTGATTCATGCAGTGGGGCGCGAGCCCCAGCCGCCCGGCCACCAGCGTGGCGTTGGCCGGCTCCAGGTAGTCCCGGCTGACGCTGCCGTTGACCAGGGCCTGGATCTGGCCGGGCGCCAGGTCGAGCTGGGCCAGGAGCTTGCGGCCGGCCTCGGCGGCGGCCTCGCTCGCCTTGACCCCCGGGTCCCACCACCGCCGCTCGCGCACGCCGGTGAGCTTCTCGATGGTGCCGCGGGGGTAGCCCAGCCGGGCCAGGGCCCCGCCCATCCGGTCCTCGAGCTCGGCGCTGGTGACGGTGTGCGGGGGCAGGACATGGGCGACGCCCGCGATGTCGACATGTTCGTAGCGCATGGGGGCTCCCTGGCCGGCTCCCGGCCGGCGGCGCGACGGCGACGTGTAACCCAGCGCGCCCCCTCCGCCGGACCGGGGGCCCGGGCCCGCCGTCCCCCGGGTTAGCCGGCCTGCTGGAGGCCCCCATCGACGCCGTCCTGACGGCCCTCGTCATCGCCCTCGCCGCCGTCGTGCTCCTGGGGCTCTGGCACGCCCTCCTGGTCCGGCGCGGCGCCGTGCCATCCTGGGCCCGGAGCCTCGTCCGGATCGGCCTGGGCGTCGTCATCCTCGGCCAGGCCGCCTTCTACGTGTGGTCCGAGGCCACCCTCCACGACGTCCCCCTCGACCAGGTCGCCCCCCGCCTCGCCACCTGGCAGGCCGCCTCCCAGGCCGTCCACGCCACCTCCGGCGCCCTCCTCCTCGGCACCGTCGGCCTCCTCCTCGTGCTCACCCTCCGCGGGCGGGGCGCCGGCGGGGCGGGGTAGGCTCGGGCCGGGAGGCCATCATGCGCATCCGCGACTTCACCCTCGAGGGCTTCAAGAACCTGACGGTCGGGGTCTCGGCGGGCGAGCTCGGGCCGGTCGAGGTCATCCACGGTGACAACAACGTGGGCAAGAGCAACCTGCTGGAGGCGCTCTGGATCCTGGGGGAGGCCGTGGTGACGGCCGCCCGTCCGGGGAAGGCGGATCCTCCCTGGACACTTCCGCGACTCCACTTCACCGAGGCCTTCCACCTGTCTCCCTCGGAGGCCTTTCACCGCTTCCGTCCGCGGCCCATCCGGTTGGCGGCCACCTTCGAGGCCTCCGACGGCACCGCGCTCCCTGTCCGCCTCGCCATGCACCTCGAGGACCGCGACCGGGTCCAGGTCGTCCTGGAGGAGGGCGATCCTTCCGCGCTGGCCGCGCACCTCTCCGGGGCGGCGCGCCCGATGGACATCCTCCAGGTCGACCGCACCCACTGGGGTGATGGCCGCCCCCGCGATCCCCACGAGCGCGCCCTCATCCCGCCGGGCCTGGCGCTCGAGCTCTACGACGCCAAGGAGTCCTTCGACCCCCACACGCTGGAGCGATGGACGCTCTTCACCCGGATCATGGCGCGATTCGGCCCCCTGGTCGGCGGCCAGGACTGGAACGTGGTCTACGACCGTCCGAACAAGAGCGCGCACCTGGTGGTGGAGGACGGGCCCCAGCGGCTGCCGGCCCACCTGTTGGGCTCGGGGGTCCAGCAGCTCGCCGCCCTGGTGGGCCACCTGCTCATGACGACCGCCCCCATCGTCGCCATCGAGGAGCCCGAGCTCAACCTCCGTCAGACCCATCAGCGGGCCCTCCGCCAGGCCCTGGACGCCATCGTCGCTGACCCACGGGGGCCCTCCCAGATCCTCCTCACCAGCCACTCCGACGCCTTCGAGGGGCCCCGGGGCTTCCTCGCCATGGAGCCCGGTCCCGACGGCCCCACCCTCCGCCGCCGACCGCCCGAGGCTGCACCGGCCTTCCTGGATCGGCTGGCGATAGGGCCCATCGCCCATCAAGCCCCGGCCTCTTCCGGCTACCTGACGAGCCAGGGCACGGTGCTGCTGCCCGAGCGCTACCGCGAGGCGCTGGGCTTGCCCGGCGGAGGCGGGGTCGTCTTCGAGACCGAGGATGCGCCCGGGGCGGTCCGGGTCCTGTCCAATGCGCGGTGGCTGGAGGAGGTCGGCCTGTCGGAGGAGCCCGATGGAGCCGCATGAGCTGGAGGAGCGGCTCCGGGCCGGGGGCCGGATCTGGTGCGACACCAACGCGGCCTGGGGAAACGCGGCCGCCTTCCTGGACCTGTGCGATCAGGTGGCCCGATGGCGCGAGCAGAGCGAGGGAAGGCCGCTGACCATCAGCCTCTCGCCCATCGTCCTCTTGGAGAAGGCCCTCCAAGAGCGCCACCACCGCGGTCCGGCCTTCCTTCCCGAGCGGTTTCTGGATGTGATCGAATCGAAGCGCATCGAGGTGATGCCCATGGACCTGGGAGAAGCCCTGTCCATGGCCGAGGCCCTGGCGCGGCACTACCCCGACCGGGATTCCTGGACCAAGGCGCGCAAGCACGCCGCCGGGGGCCGGGACCTCATGACCGTCGACTGGGTCATCGTGGCCCAGGCCATCGCTGACGGTGGGCTCGCCGTCTCGGCCGACAAGGGGACCGAGTGGGCGCACGGGGTCGAGCGAACCACCGTCGAGGCGGTCTCCGGGGCGCTGAAGGCCCTCCTCTCCCCCTGACCGGAACCTGCGCCCGGCTCTGGCGTCCGAGAGGGACGAGCCTGGAGGCCCCATGCCGTGGCTGTGGGGGGCGGTCGCCCTCGCCCATCCTCACTTTCCCGTCCCGGACGAGGTGCTCGTCGAAACCCCCGACGCGGTGGTGGCGCTGGCCCCGGGGGCACCCACCCTGGTGCTGGACCTGGTCCTGCCCGAGGGGCGCAGCCTGTCCACCACGGCCCCCCACCGGTGGGCGGCGGTGGGGGCGGACGGGGTGGCGACGCGGACGGCCGAAGGCCCCATCCAAGGGCCCCGGGTGGCCCTGCCCCTGCACGTGGTGAGCGATGGCCGGCTCACCATCGATCTGGCCGTCTACCACTGCGCGGCCGCGGACTGTCGGCGCAGCGACCTCTCCCTGGTGGTGGCGGTGGAGGCCCGTGGCGCCTCCCTCGAGGCGGTCCACCCGGTGGAGGTGCCGTAGGGGTCAGTCCCCCCCGGTCTCGGCGGCGGCGATGTGCTGGCGCACGCTCACCAGGCTGTCCGGGTTGACGCTGATGGCGTCGATGCCGTTCTCGACGAGGAAGCGGGCGAACTCGGGGTGGTCGGAGGGCTCCTGGCCGCACAGGCCGATCTTGGTGCCGGTGCGCCGAGCCACCTCGAGGACCTGGCGGATCATGGCCTTCACCGCCGGGTGCTGGCCGCTGAACAGGTGGGCCAGCTCGGCCGAGTCCCGGTCGACGCCGAGGGTGAGCTGGGTCAGGTCATTGCTGCCGATGCTGAAGCCGTCGAAGCGCTCGGCGAAGTCCTCGGCCAGGATCACATTGCTGGGCACCTCGACCATGACGTAGACCTGCAGGCCGTTCTCGCCGCGGACCAGGCCCTCCTCGGCCATGACGCCGAGCACCCGATCCGCCTCCTCGGGGGTGCGGCAGAAGGGGATCATGGGGATGAGATTGGTGAAGCCGAGGGCCTCGCGGGCCATCTTGAGAGCCTGGCACTCGAGGCCGAAGCCGGGCCGGTAGGCTTCGCTGTAGTAGCGGCTGGCCCCGCGCCAGCCGAGCATGGGGTTGGCCTCGACGGGCTCGTAGGCCCGGCCCCCGATGAGATCGGCGTACTCGTTGGTCTTGAAGTCGCTCATCCGGACCACCACCGGGTGGGGCCAGCAGGCGGCGGCGATGCCGGCCATGCCGCGGGCGAGCTTGTCGACGAAGTAGGCCGGACCATCCGCATAGCCGCGGATGAGCTCGCGGATCCGCCCGGCGGCATCCTCGTCCTCGAGCTGGTCGAGGTGCAGCAGCGCGAGAGGGTGGGCCTGGATGACCCCGTTGATGATGAACTCCATCCGGGCGAGTCCCACGCCCTCGAAGGGCACATTCCACCAGCGGAACGCGGTCTGGGCGCTGCCGACGATCATCTGGACCCGGGTGCGGGTCTCGGGGAGGGTCGAGGTGTCGACCTCGGTGCTCTCGAAGGCGAGGAGGCCGTCATAGACGAAGCCCCGGTCCCCCTCGGAGCAGGAGACGGTCACGGACTCGCCGTCGCGGAGGACGCGGCTGCCGTGGCTGGTGCCCACCACGGCGGGGATGCCGAGCTCCCGGCTCACGATGGCGGCGTGGCTGGTGCGGCCGCCGGCGTCGGTGACGATGGCCGCGGCCTTCTTCATGACGGGGACCCAGTCCGGATCGGTCATGGTGGTGACCAGGACCTCGCCCTCCTGGAGCTGGTCGGCCTGGGCGGCGCTCTCCAGGACCCGGACGGGACCGGCGGCGATGCCGTGACCGACGGCGGTGCCCTCGACCCGGACCTCGCCCGATTCCTGGAGGCGCCAGGTCTCGAGGCGGGCCGCCGAGAGGCGCGACTGGACGGTCTCGGGGCGGGCCTGGACGATGAAGAGCTCGTCGGTCTCACCGTCGAGGGCCCACTCGATGTCCATGGGCCGGCCGTAGTGCTGCTCGATGCGGACCGCCCACCGGGCGAGCCGCAGCACGTCCTCGTCGGCCAGGACGAACCGGTCGCGCAGGTGCTCGGGGGTGATCACCCGGCGCGTGGCGTGGCGGCTCTCCTCCTCGGCGTAGACCAGCGTCGTCTCCTTGCGGCCGAGGCGCCTCTCGAAGATGGGGCACACCCCCTCCTGGTCGAGGAGCGGCTTGAAGACGCGGAACTCGTCGGGGGTGACGAGCCCGCCCACCACGCTCTCGCCCAGGCCCCAGGCGGCGTCGATGACCACCGCATCGGGAAAGCCGGTCTCGGTGTCGAGGGTGAACATGACCCCGGCGGCGCCGCGGTCGGAGCGGACCATCTTCTGGATGCCGACGGAGAGGGCCACGTCGAGGTGGTCGAAGCCCTGCTGGGTCCGGTAGTAGATGGCCCGGTCGGTGAAGAGGCTGGCGAAGCAGCGCCGGACCGCGACGAGGAGGTGGTGCACGCCGCGGACGTTGAGGAAGGTCTCCTGCTGGCCCGCGAAGCTGGCGTCCGGCAGATCCTCGGCGGTGGCGCTGGAGCGCACGGCCACGTCGGTGGCCTCGTGGCCGAACCGCCCCGAGAGGGCGGCGTAGGCCTCGCGCACGTCCCGCTCCAGATCCTCGGGCACCTCGGCGCCCAGCAGCGCCGTGCGGATGCGGTGGCCCGTCTCGCGGAGGCTGGCCTCGCCGGACTCGTACGCGCCCACCAGCTCGGCGACGGTCTTGTCCAGCCCGTTGTGCGTCACCAGGTGCCGGTAGGCCTCGGCGGTGATGGCGAAGCCCGGGGGGACCTGGATGCCCTCGGCCACGAGGCTGCGGGTGAGCTCCCCGAGCGAGGCGTTCTTGCCGCCCACCAGCGGCACGTCCTCGTTGGTCAGATCCTCGAGCCAGCGGATGAAGCGCGCCGCCATGACACCTCCTCGGTGCCCGTCTGGCTACCCCGCTCTCCCCGCACCGCCACCCCCGCCGCTCCGGCAGGTCGGGAGCCCCCTACGCAGGTCGCCCCGGCGCGGCCCGCGTGGGGCCCCCGGGGCGCAGAGGTGCCGGTGCTCGAGCCGGGCGTGGAGCCCGGCCCGGGTCAGAGGAGCTGCTCGAGGGTCTGGTCCTCGAGACGGGCGGGGTGGCCCCGCCAGATGACCTTGCCGTCCTTGACCAGGGCCGCCGCCGGCACGCCGGAGACGTTGTAGTAGTTCGAGAGGTTGCCACCCTTCTCCTTGGCCACCGGGTAGGAGAGGGCCTCCTGGGAGATGAACTCGGCGACCTTCTCGTCGGTGGCGGAGCGGGTCACCTTGGTCAGGCCCACCACGTTGAGGCGATCGCCGTACTTCTTGTAGGTGGACTCGATCTTGGGCACCTCGCGCTTGCAGTGCGGGCACCACTCCTCCCAGAACACGAGCAGCGTGGCGGGCTTGTCGGCCATCGAGGTGCCCTCGCCCTGGAACCACTTCTCGACCTCGAGGTCGGCGGCGTCCTTGCCCACCACCTCGACCTCGCGGCAGACCCGGCCGGCGCGGCGCCAGGTCCGGGTGGCCCCGTACTCCGACTCGCCCTTCTCGCAGCGCTCCTTGGCCTTGTCGAACTCGAGCTCGGAGACGGCCTGCTGGATCTGCCCCACGAAGGCGCGGGCCTCGTTCTCGGCGGCCTGATCGACCTGGGGAGCGCCCCCGGCGCCGCGCGGCGCCTTGGCGGCCTCCTCGACCTTCTGCTCGAGGGCCTCGATCTTCTCCTCCATCTGCGCGACCCGGTCGTTGAGCGCCGGGTCCGCGCAGCCGGTGAGGGCCAGCAGGGCGCCCAGGGCCAGCGGAATCGTGCGGAAGGTCATGGATCCATCTCCTCGCGGGGTGCGCCGGGGGTTTCCGGCGGGGAAGGCGCGCGGGTAACACGTCGGGGGCCGGCGGTCACCCGCCGGGCGTTCTCGGGCGGCCCGGCCGAGTGTCCACCATGGGGCGGCCGGACGAAGTCAGGACCGGTCATCCCCCGTCCCGGAACGGGACACCTGCCGTGCGGAGCCGAGCCCCGCGATCCCCCGGCCCAGGCCCACCCCGATGCCGATGGAGCGCGGATCGCCGGGGTGGTGCCACCCGACTCGCCGCGCGCTGGGGCACAGTGGGATAGACCGCCGGGAAGCCCGGTCACCCCTCGCCGGGACCGCCGCTGGAGCCCCCCATGCCGCGCACCCTCCCCGCTCTGATCCTCCTGGCCGGCTGCGGCGCCGGCCTGACCCCCTACAACCTGGACCCTGTCGACACCGACCCCCTGATCGAGGAAGCGGAGGGTCTGGTGGTGGACCGGATCGACCCCGGGTGGGGCCCGCCCGGGGGCGGGACCGAGGTGATCATCGAGGGGGCCGGCTTCGAGGGCGAGGTCACCGTGGCCTTCGGCCGCGCCCAGGTGGACGTCACCCAGATGGGCCCGGGCACCCTCCGCGTCACCACCCCCGCCGCGGGCAGCCCGGCCATCGTCGACGTGACCATCACGAGCGGTCTCGGCGAGGTGGTGCTGGAGGACGGCTTCGCCTTCCGCGAGTGGCCACCCGACGGCGACACGGGAGAGCCCCCCGACGACACGGGCGATCCGGGTGACCCCGACCCCACCGGGCTCGTGGGCGGGATCGCCCAGTTCACGCGCACCCAGGTCGCCTGCCCCGCGTGCTTCAACCTCACCGAGAGCCTCGACATCAACGCCCAGGCCGGCTTCCACGACCCCGTCGCTCGGGGGTGGCTGGACTGGATCCCGCCGGTGGGCCAGTGCGTGACCGACCCGGACGCATCGGGGCCGTCGGTCCGCCTGCTCGACGTGGGCCCCTGGACCTACCTCCAGTCGGGCAGCAGCAATGTGGGCCTGCGTCGCACCTCCACCCAGGCCGGCACCCTCTACGACGCCCAGGCCCTCGCCCCCTCCCAGTGGTTGAACAACAGCAGCTTCGACGTCTCGGTGCCCGACGGGGGCGCGCTCGGCGGCAGCTTCACGGTGCCCGACGCCCTGGTCACCCCCCAGGGCTTCGACACCATCGAGCCCCCTGCCATGCTCTACACCTCGCCGGACCTGGCCTTCACCGCCCTGATCTCCGCGAGCCGCCCGACCGTCGCCTGGTCGCCGTCGGGGGGCTCGGGCACCTTCGTGGTGGTGGTGGACGTCTACAGCCCCGACGGCGCCGCCTACCTGGGGCAGGTCTACTGCCACGGGGCCGATAATGGCGCCATGACCCTCCCGGCGGCGGCGCTCTCCCGCTACCCGGCCTTCAGCCTGCTGGCGGTGGGCCTGTACCGGACCTGGATCGACGAGGCGGTCATCCCGGTCAACGGCGCGAGCCTGGAGACCCTGGCCCAGAGCGGCGTCCTGGGGACCGCCACCCTGCTGCCCTGACCTGGCGCGGACCCCGGGCGGACCACCCGCCCGACGGCTCAGTCCACCGTGCCCTCGATGTCGGCCGCCGAGGTGCCCTCGGTGACCCGGAACTCGGCGCGGCGGTTCTTCGACCACACCCGCTCGCCGGAGCCGGACACCAGGGGGCGCTCCTCGCCGAAGCTGACGATGGAGATCCGGCCGGCAGGGACGCCGAGCCGCTCGAGGCGCTCCTTGATGGTGTTGGCGCGGCGCTGGCCCAGGGCCAGGTTGTAGTCGGTGGTGCCGCGCTCATCGGCGTGGCCCTGGACCTCGACCCGGATGGCGGGGAACTCCTGCAGGATCTCGGCGTTCTCGGTGAGGGCCTCGGCCGAGTCGTCCACCAGCTCCGTGCTGTCGAAGGCGAAGTGGACGCGGCCGAAGTTCCGCTCGATGCGCTGCACCGGCTCGGACTTGACCGGCTCGGGCTCGGGGCGCTCCTGCACGATGGGCTGGGGGTCGACCTGCGGTTCGGGCTGGGTCTTCTTCTTGCAGCCGGCACCCAGGGTGCCCAGAGCGAGGGCGGCGATGAGGACCAGGCGCATGGGGCTCTCCAGTGTGGGAGGGGTCGAGGGCGCGCGAGGGATGGGAGGGGCCCTCGAACCCGCGGGCTCGGGGTCCCCATCCGGCTCGGGGAGGGCGCTAACCGGGTTCCGCTCCCCGGACCGCCAGGATGCCCACGGACCGCCGCCGGGAAAGGGGCCGAGGGTAAAGTGCGGGGACCTGGACCCGAAGGGACGACGACCCCATGCCCACCCCTCCCACCGACCCCGCCCTGCCGCTGGTGCTGGCGCCCGATCCGGACGTCGCCACGGCACTCCGCCGCCGCCTGGAGGCGGCCGGCCTCCCCGCGGAGGTGCTGCGGGTGGTGGTCGTGCAGGGGGGGGTCGAGGGGGATGGGAGCGCCGACGAGACCCTGGGGCACGCGGTGCGGGCGGCGATGGACGGTCTGGCCCTGCAGGACCGGCTCGCGGCGGTGGCCCGGGAGCTCCGCCTCCTCGAGGCGGCGGTGGACCAGGCCCGGGACGGCATGGTGGTGACCGAGGGCCCCATCGGCGAGCAGGGTCCCAGGATCCGCTGGGCCAACACCGCCTTCTGCCACCTGGTGGGCGTGGCCCGCGAGGACCTGCTGGACCGAGCCGTGGGCACGGTGGGCTTCCTGGCCCGCCACCGGGAGCGGCTCGTGCGGGGACTCTCGCAGGAGGCCAGCTGGGACGCCTCCTTCACGGAGGGGGAGGGCGCGTCGGCGCGGCACCTGGAGTTGCACCTCGGGCGGGTGGAGGCGGGCGGCCCGGCCCCGCACCACGTGGGGATCCTGCGCGATGTCACCCGCAAGAAGCGGGTCGAGGCCCGCCTGGTGCACCTGGCCCACCACGACGCCCTCACCGGCCTCCCCAACCGCAAGCTCCTCCAGGACCGTCTGGAGCAGGCCCTGGCCCGCGCCCGCCGCTACGACGACGCGGTGGGGGTCATCTTCGTGGACCTGGACGGCTTCAAGGCCATCAACGACACCGTCGGCCACGACGCGGGGGACCAGGTCCTCAGGGTGGTGGCCGAGCGGCTCACCGGCATGGTGCGGGCCTCGGACACGGTCTCCCGCCTCGGTGGCGACGAGTTCGTCGTGGTGCTGCCCGGCATCGGCGCCGTCGAGAACGCCGTCCGGGTCGCCGAGAAGATCCTCGAGGCGGTCTCACGGGTGGTGCGCTTCGGCGAGGAGGAGCTCTTCGTGACCCCCTCGCTGGGGATCGCGGTGTGGCCGGAGCACGGGCGCACCGCCGAGGCGCTGATCCGCCACGCCGACCACGCCATGTACCACGTGAAGGCCCGGGGCAAGGCCGGTCACGCGGTGTGGGACCCCCGCCTGGACGCCGAGGAGCGACGGCGGGCCACCCTGCTCGAGGCCCTGGGGGGCGCCCTCGACCGCGAGGAGCTCACCGTGGACGGCCAGCCCCTCCGACGGGCGCCCGGCGGAGAGGTGCAGGGCGTGGAGCTGCTGCTGCGGTGGACCCCCGAGCCCGGCGGGCCGGTCTCCCCCGCCGCCTTCCTCCCGCTCCTGGACGAGGCCGGGCTCGAGCGCCCCCTGCTCGGGTGGATGCTCGACCAGGCCACCCGGGTCCTGGGGCCCCATCGGCCCGTCCACCTGGACGCCCGGCCGGGCTGGCTCTCGGATCCGGCGATGGTGGACCGGATGGAGGCATCCCTGGAGCGCACCGGCCGGACACCATCGAGCCTGATCCTCGAGATTCCGGAAGCGGCCCTGATCACCCTCGACGCCGCCGCCCGCGAGCGCCTGGCCGCGCTGCGCGACCTGGGGGTGGGGGTGCTGGTGGACCACTACGGCACGAGCCACCTGTCCCTGCCCCAGCTCCGGGCCCTCCCGCTGACCGGGGTCAAGCTGGATGGCCTCCTCCTGCACCGGGTCCACGAGGACGAGGCCCTGGTGGCCGGCCTGGCCACCCTGTGCCGGAGCCTGGGCCTCTCGCTGCTCGCCCAGGGGGTCGACACCCGCACCCAGAGCGAGGCGCTCCTCGCCCACGGCATCGTCGTGCAGCAGGGCGCCCTGCACGGTGTCCCCGGCGCCCTCACGGCGGCGGCCGGCCCGATGGGCCTGGACCCGGCCTGAGCCGCGCCCGCCCTACCGGCGACCCACCCACACGTTGCGGTTCCAGGTCGCCTCGATGGCGCCGCCGAGCATGAGCAGGGCCCGGCGCTCCCGCAGCGCGTAGCGCATGCCCCACTCGAAGGCCGGGGTGACGATCAGGCCGTCTCCGGTGGGGAGACGCACCCCGACCGCCCCGTGGTACTCGAGCCCGAGCGTCCCGACGCGAAAGGCGTTGGCCGCCTCGACGGGCCGGCCCAGGGCGCGGCCGTCGGTGAGCTCGGTCCACCGCGCGACGGCATTGACCGAGAGGGGGCTTCCGGTGGAGAAGCTGGCCGACGGCCCCAGCCCCAGGTGACGCCCGACCTCGATGCCCAGCTCGACCGCCTCGGTGTCGCGCATCCGACCGAGCCGCACCCCGGCGGCCCCCTGGATGACATCGTCGCGGATCACGGCTCCGGCCCAGGCATGGCCCACCCAGCCTTGGACCCGGACGCCACCCCACCGCGGCACCACGTGGCTCGGCGCCACCCCGCGCAGGTCGAAGAGGGTGATGTCACCGAGGGCCCCGCTCCGGATCTCGATGCCAGCACCCAGCGGGTCGCGATCGGTGCGCGGCGTGAGCATCAGCGGGTCGTCGGGGCCACCGGGGTCCTGGTAGCTGGACCGATCCACGGGCGGCAGGGCGGCCAGGTGGGCCTCGAGGCTGGCCTCGTCGCCCAGGTGCAGCCGCACCGCGCTGGCCCGGAGCAGCTCGTCCAGCCGGGGCTCCCACCGCTCCACCGAGGAAGGCTGCGCGTGCATGCGGATCACCACCCCCTCCCGGTCCGTGTCGAGCTGGCCGTCGGGGCGCACGGGGAGGAAGAGGAGCCGGGGCTCGGTGCGGGACTTGCCGCCCAGGATCAGCATGAGCCGGTAGCGATCCCGGGGGGCCTCCAGGATGGCGTCGTAGGGGATGGTCATGACCGCCGGGAGGGCCGCCAGGATGGGGTTGCCGCGGACGTCGAAGGGGTCCCGCATCCGGGTCTCGACGTAGCAGGTGATGACCAGCCCCTCTTCGACCTCGAACACCATGGGGTCGTAGGGGGCCAGGGTCGACCAGGCGCCGCGACGGCCGGCGGTGGGCAGCCCGAGCACCCGACGGGCCGGGGCATCGTGGACGCGCACCGGGGACTCGCGGCGTCGGGGCCGATAGACCAGCACCGGGCGCCCCTCGTCGTCCCGGACGACCTCGTAGGCCGGGTCGAAGGCCAGGCGGCGCCTCGCGCGCAGGGCGACGGGCTCGTCCGCGGGCAGGGCGTCGAGGGCGATCTCCGGGTCCCAGAGCAGACTGGCCTCGGCCGTGAGGAGCAGGTCGCGGGCCCGCCTCACCGGGAGGTTGGCGTAGTTCACCAGCCAGGACGGCTCGGTCTCCTCGGTGATGGGGGTCCACCGCTCGGCCCGGGGCTCCACCGCCCTCGCCGATGTGGCGAGGCCCACCGCCACGATCCCCGCCAGCAGCGGGGCGACGGGGAATCGCCAGGGCGCGGGGGCCGACATGAGCGCACCTCCATGCCCGATGTAACCGCGCACCCTCCCGACCGTCCCGGATCGGTCGGGGGGAGGCCGCGTCCTGTCGTCTCCCTCGCATCGGGCGGCGGACGGCTTGAACCGGACGCCGTGTTCCGTCACCTTGGAAGCACGCCCGGAGTCGTCATGCGTCCCATGCTCGCCCTCGTCTTCATCGGCCTCGCCGGATCCGCCCACGCCAAGAAGGACGACGACGAGGGGCTGCCCCTCGTCGTCACGGTGGTGGATGCCCGGACGGGCGCCCCCATCCCCTTCGCCGCGGTGCGCGAGCAGCAGGAGAAGGCCCTTCACGGGGTCAACCGGGAGACGGGGCAGTTCTCCACCACGATGCTCTACCCGAGCTACAACGACGCCATCCCCCTCGAGAAGGGCATGGAGCTGACCCTCGAGGTGACGGCGGCGGGCTACGCGCCCTCACGGGTGCGCTACGAGATGCGCCGTCGCGGCAACAAGATCCTGGTCTCGCTGGAGCCCATGGCCATCGCCCCCACGGTGGGCTCGGACCCGGTCTTCCAGTTCCGCCGCGACCTGCCGCGGGGGGGCCGGGAGATGACCCCCGAAGAGCTGGAGCAGCTCGAGGCCGAAGCGGCCGAGGCCCGGGCCGCCCGCGAGGCGGAGCGCGAGTCCAGCCCGTAGATCGCCGCCCCGGTGATCCGTCCGACCTCGAGCGCGCTAGGACCCGCGTTACCGGCCCGCTCGGAGGTCCCGTGGCCCGCCCCGCCCCCGCTCCCGCGTGAGCGGCATCGTCCTCGCCCTGCTGGCCAGCGCGTGCTGGGCCACCCTCGATGCGCTGCGCAAGCGCCTCGCCGAGCCGCTGGGCCCCCTGGTGCTGGTGTGGTGGCTGAGCCTGGGCCAGGTCCTGTTCTTCGGCGGCTGGTACGCCCTCGACGGCCTGGTCCTCCCCGCGCCCGCCTACTGGGTTCCGGGCGTGGCGGTCATGCTGGCCAACCTGGCGGCGAGCCTGCTCTTCGTCGCGGCGGTGCGCGTCTCGCCGCTCTCCCTCACCATCCCCATGCTCTCGTTCACCCCGGTCCTCACGACGATCTTCGGGGCCCTGGTGCTGGGGGAGTGGCTCGGCTGGCGCCAGTCCCTGGGCGTGGCCGCGGTGGTGGTGGGCGCGCTGGTCCTCCAGGCGGGCGCGGTCCCCGGAGGCCCGGTGGCCTGGGTCCGCTCCCTGCTGGGCGAGAAGGGGGCCCTGTGGATGCTCGGCGTGGCGGGCTTGTGGAGCCTCACCGGGGTGCTCGACAAGGTGGCCCTGGACCACGTCTCGGTCCCGGGCCACGGCACCTGGCAGACGGCGGGGATCGGGCTCTGCCTCACGGGGGTGCTGGGCGTCCGGGGGCGACTCGGCGAGCTGGCGCGGGCCCGGGGCCACGCCGGGTGGGTGCTGGGGGCGGTGGCGGCGTCCTGCGGGGCCATCGCGCTGCAGTACCTGGCCTTCCTGGCCTGGATCGTGAGCCTCGTCGAGGCGGTGAAGCGGGCGGTGGGGCTCACGGCCAGCGTGATCAACGGCCGCGTCTTCTTCGGCGAGCCCCTGGGGCTCGGCAAGGCGGTGGGCATCGCCCTCATGGCGGCCGGCGTGGTGGCGCTGGTGGTGTGAGGGGCCCGGACGGCTCAGAAGCCGACGCCCCCCCGGTGGACCCAGACCCCGCCGCTGATGGAGACGGAGAGGTTCAGGCCGGGCGCCCCGAGGAGCACGTCGTCGTAGCCGTCCCCATCCAGGTCGGGGGCGATGTCCACCGAGCGGCCCGCCTCGTTGTCGGGCTCCTCGCCCAGCAGGCGCGCGTCTGCATCGGCGGCGTCCACGGTGCCGGTGGGCAGGTCGGTCCACAGGTAGCCGCGCCCCCGCCGCTCGTCGTGGCCCGGGGCCCCCACCAGCAGGTCCGGGAGGCCGTCCCCGTTCACGTCGCCGCCGGCCGCGATGGCCTCGCCGAACCGGTCCAGCTCCGCCTCGCCCACGAGCTCCGTGGCGGCGTCATCCAGTCCTGGCGTGTCGTCGAACGGGCCGTGGATCACCCACACCCGGTTCGCCGAGCGGACGACGGTGCCCCGGCCCGGGGCGCCCACGGCCAGATCGGCATAGCCGTCGTCGTTCAGATCGGCCTGGGCCATGGCGGTGCCCAGGTGGGTGTTGAGCAAGCCGGAGGGCGTGCGCACGGCGACGCCGTCCTCGTCGCTCACCACCCCCGAGCTGATGCCGTCGAAGAGCACCACCTTGCCGACCCGGGACGCATCATCGCAGCCCAGGACCAGGGTGGCAGTGCCGTCCCCGTCGTCATCGAGGGCCAGGACCGAGACCCCGCACCGATCGTTGCGGGCCCGACCGGCGATTCGGAGGTCGGCGGACTCGGCGGTGAGCCGGCCGGAGGGGGCCTCGAAGACGGCGAGCTCGCCCACCCGGGAGCCGTCCCGGAGGCGGTCCGGGGCCCCGATGGCCAGCTCCCCCAGGCCGTCGCCGTCCAGATCCCCCACCGCCGCGATGGCCTCGCCGAAGCGGTCGGCGTGCAGGCCTTCGAGGACGGCCGGCGCCTCGGAGAGCGGATCGTCGGGCCCGAGCAGCCACACCCGCCCAGGATCGCGGCCGGGCTCCCCCACCGCCAGGCGCACCGGATCGCCCTCGGTGAGGGGGGGCACCCTCGCCAGGGTCTCGCCCAGGACCCCGAGCCGCTCGGCGCCCTCCCAGAGGCGGGGCGCATCGGGGAGGTCGTCGGTGCCCGAGACCGGCCCGCGGAACCACCCGGCCCGCCCGGCGTTGCGGAAGGTCCGGTCGAGGTCGTGGCCCGGCGCGCCCAGCGCCAGATCCCCGAGGCCATCGCCGTCCCAGTCCCCGAGGCCCACCACCGCCTCGCCCCCGAAGGCCAGCGCGGTCCCCGCCACCCGGGTGCCGTCCGCCTCATCGGCGGGCATGTCCCCCGCCACGCCGCACGAGGCCTCGTGGTCGTCGCAGTTGTCGTCCAGGCCATTGCCGCACACCGTCTCGGCGTCGGGGTTGACCGCGACCAGGTCGTCCCGGCAGTCCCTCCCCTCGGCGATGCGCCCCGCCGGCGCCTCGCAGGCGAACACCGGTCGGTCCCGGTCGCCGAACCCGTCGCCGTCCAGGTCCTCGAACCAGGGCACGGTCTCGGCCACGTCCGGATCGGCGTCGTTCACCAGCCCGTCGCAGTCCTCGTCGATGCCGAACCGGTCGCAGACCTCGACGCCCTCGGGATTCACGGCGGCCCGGTTGTCGTTGCAGTCCCCCCCCACCGTCAGGTGTCCGGGCGGCGCGGTGCAGGCCAGGACCCGGCCGGCCTCACCGCCGTAGCCATCCCGATCGAAGTCCGGATAGAAGGGGGTGCCGTCGACGGGGTCCTCGTCGACGGTCCCGTCGCAGTCGTCGTCGGCCTGGTTGCAGCGCTCCTCGGCCCCGGGACGGATGTCGGGGTCCCGGTCGTCACAGTCGAGGGCGTTGTCCGCGAAGCCCTCCGGGACCCCGCACCGGGCCGCCACGCTGTCGGGGGTGCCGTAACCGTCGCCATCGCCATCCAGGTAGACGGCCTGCACGTCGATGGCGCCCTCGTCGGTCTCGCCATCGCAGTCATTGTCCTTGCCGTCGCACACCTCGTCCAGGCCCGGCGCCACCTCGGCGTCCCCGTCGTCGCAGTCCAGGGCGGCCACCACGCCGTCTCCGTCCAGGTCGGCGCGGCCGGGGTCGGTCTCCACGACCTCCGGCTCGCAGGCCGAGAGGGCGGGTACGAGGAGGGCGGACAGGACGGGGAGGCGCGGCAGCATGGGAGCTCGGGGCAGGGGCGTTCAGGGGCCCAGGTCGAGGAGGGCGCGGGTCCGGACCAGCACCCGGGCGGAGCCGTCGTCGAGGGTCTGCTCCACCCGGCGGGACAGGCCCAGGCGCACCGCGGTCTGGCCGGCGAGGATGCCGTCGTCGGCCAGATCCCAGGCGGTGTCGTCCAGGGTGAAGCGGCCCGGCTCGCTCGGGGTGCAGGTGATGGTCTGGCGGATCTGGCCCTCGTGGAGGCGGCGGATCTGCACGAAGGCCACGTCGACACCGTCGGCCTCCCAGGCCAGATCGACGGACTCGCCCACCGAGACCGGGTCGCGGTCGCCGAAGCGGACCCCGTCGGCCGTGGCCTCCGGCAGGGTGAGGCTCGGTGGCGTGGCGATGCCGGTGAACGGGCCGGCCTCGTCCAGGCTGAAGCCGCCGCCGACTGTCTGCTCCAGGGTGCCGCACCGCTCGGGCGCGGTGAAGGCGGTGGCGTGCCACAGGCCGGGCAGCACCTCGGGCAGGACGCCTCCACCGGGGGGGCCGCTCCAGCGGGGACGGTCGGCGCCGTCGGGGAGGGGATCTCCCTCGATGAAGGCCTCCTCGGCGTAGAGCTCCACCCCCTCGGTGCATGCCCCCGGTGGGGGCAGCTCCCGCAGGTCGAGGCCGTCCAGGTCGTGCTCCAGCGTGAGCGCGAGCTGACGGACGCCGTACCACCGCTCGCCGGACCAGGTGCAGTCACGCAGGACCGCGTCGGCCACGTATCGGGCGGCCAGCGGCGGGGGAGCCAGGTCGGTGTCCGCCTCGCCGCCGGCGCAGCCCAGGAGCCCGAGCAGTGCCGTCACCCGGCCCATGAGCGTCATGCCACCTCCAGGCCCGAGGGTACACGGCCCAGCCCTCAACGGCAGGTCCTACGTATCGCCGGGCCCGGATGTGACGCCGCTCACCCGTCGACGAGCACCACGTCGTCGGCCGGGCACTCGGCCCCTTCCGGGTCCAGGATCGCCTCGTGGACCGGAACGTCCAGGAGCCGCTCGAGCTGCCAGGCCGTCCCTCGGCCGCCCTCCACGTGCCCGCGGCCGGTCACGATCACCAGCACCCCCTCGCCGGTCCAGCCGTCGACCCCGGCGGTGCCGATCTGCAGGTCCCGCCAGGCCATGGAGCGGGTGAAGCGGTCGAGCATCTCGGGCGGCATGTCGCCGTGGGCGGCCATGGCGCCGGCCAGGGCCGCGGCGTAGCCCTCGGGGATCTCGATCTCGACGCCGTCGGGGGCGGGTCCGATGGGCAGGCCGGCCGCCACCAGGGTCGCACCCCGCCGGGCCTCGCGCAGCAGGGGCCGGTAGGTGCGGAAGGGGTAGCCCCAGTCCTCCTTCCAGTCGGTGACCCGCTTGAGCCGGCACAGGCCGCGCTCCTCTTCGGCCCAGGCCTCGATGGCGCCCTGGTGCGAGGTGTCGAGGGCCTCCACCGCCAGGGTCACCGGGGCCCGCTCCCGCAGGGCCCGCACCACCTCGCCCGCGCGGCGCAGGTCGCCCCGATCGCCGTGGCGCTCACCGAGGATCACCACGGCGGGCGCCTGGACCCGGTCCACGAAGGACCCGACGTCGGTGGGCTGGCAGGCAGCCAGGGCGGCGGTGGTGAGCCACGTCAGCACCGCGGGGCCGTAACGCAGCCAGGCTGTCCGAAACGGTCCTCCCTGCTACGCTCCGGCCGCCCGACCCTGGAGACCCTGCATGCGCCCTGCCCTCCTCGCCCTCCTCGTGGTGCCCCTCACCGTCGGCTGTGTCGGCAAGGCCAGGTACGACGCCTCCCAGAACGCCCTCCAGGCGGCCCGGAGCAAGAATGCCGAGCTCGAGGAGCAAGCCGCCCAGCTCCGCGACGACCTGCGGGCGGCCAACCAGGAGGTGGAGGACGCCGAGGCCCGCATCGCCCTGCTCGAGGACCAGATCGCCGACACCCGGCTGGAGCTGCAGGCCGTGGAGCAGCAGCTCGAGGAGGAGCGCGGCGAGAAGGCCGAGCTCGTCAAGGCGCGCAGTCGGATGAAGGCCAGCATCGAGGAGATGACCGCCGCCCTCGAAGACCTGGCCCGGCGCAAGGCCCAGGCCGAGAAGCGCATCCAGGAGTTCCGGGACCTGGTGGCTCGCTTCAAGGACCTCATCGACGCCGGCAAGCTCCAGGTCCGCATCCTGGACGGGCGCATGGTGGTCCAGCTCGCCACCGACGTGCTCTTCGCCAGCGGCTCGGCCAGCCTCTCGAAGGAGGGTCGGGATGCCGTCCGCGAGGTGGCCGACGTGCTCAAGGCCATCCCCGACCGGAGCTTCCAGGTCGAGGGCCACACCGACAACGTGCCCATCGCCACCGAGCGCTACCCCTCCAACTGGGAGCTGGCGTCGGGGCGCGCCATCACCGTCGTGCGCGAGATGCTCGACGTGGGCATGGCGCCCGAGCGGCTCTCGGCCTCCAGCTATGCCGAGTTCGACCCGGTCGCCTCGAACCGGACCAAGGAGGGCAAGGCGGCCAACCGGCGGATCCAGATCGTCGTGATCCCCGACCTGTCCACCCTGCCCGGCTACGAGGAGCTGTCCGGCCTGGCCGACGAGGACTGACCCCCGCCGGCCGGCCGAAGGGTGCGGCTACCGGACCTCGGGGTAGAACAGCACCCGGGCGTGCTCCACCGAGGGGTCGTTCAGGTCGGTCACCCGCAGGCCGTAGTCCGACAGGCTGAAGAGGTTGTCCTCGATGTAGATGCTCCGGCGGACCCGGGCGTACCACCACCCGTCGTTGCACGCCTCGGAGGGGTAGTCCCACCACCGGGCCCACAGGCACTCCGAGTCGGACACCAGCGGGCGATGATCCACCCGACCCACCTCGCTGAAGCCCTCGGTGGTGGCCCGCAGGCTGATGACGCCCGAGAACCACCGGTCGTCCCCGGAGCGCCCGTCGTACCAGGCGTAGAAGGGCACCGTGAGGACATCGCGGTGGTAGGTGAAGGCGTGGTGGTTCCAGAGCGCCTCGGAGCCGGACCAGTCGCTGCCCTCGATCTCGAAGGTGTGGGTCCGGGTCGGGTTCGAGAGGTCGCTCACGTCGAACAGGCTGAACTGCAGGCCGAGCAGCTGGCCCGCGTCGTTGCCGTCCATCCCCACCGCGAGCAGGTGATCCTCGCCCATCGGGTGGAGGTAGGCCGAGTAGCCCGGGATCTTGAGCTCACCCAGCACCTCCGGGGAGGTGGGCTCGGAGAGGTCGATGGTGAAGAGCGGGTCCACCTGGCGGAAGGTGACCATGTAGGCGACGTCGCCCATGTAGCGGGTGGCGTAGATCCGCTCGGTGGGCGCGATCCCCGTCACCTCGCCGATGACGTCCAGGCTGCCCGCCCCGTCGTCCTCGAGGACGAAGAGGTTGTTGGCGGGCTCCTCGCCATCGTCCTCCTCGCCAGCACCCCAGCCCCACCACCAGTCCATGTCCGAGGTGGCCACGCGCAGGCGCCCCTCGTGCTCGGAGAAGGCGAACTGATCGTAGGCCCAGCCCCGGACCTCGCCCGAAGCGGTGTAGGTGGGCTCGCCATCCTCCTCGAGGTGGAACTTGTGGATGTGGGTCGTCAGCTCGCGGTCCCAGCCGCCCCACCACCACCAGCGGCTCGACTGGGCCACGTAGAGGTTCTCGCGCGAGGCGTAGAGCTGCCAGCCGGCCGAGAGGATGCCGCTCGAGGACAGGGTGCCGTCGGCCAGGTCCAGGTTGACCACCGAGAGACCGCCGTGATGCCCCACCCCGTCGGGGCGGTACAGGTCCGAGCAGGCGTGCATGACCTCGAGCTCGCCCGAGCCGTCGCTGTCCCGCCACTCGGGCAGGAAGTCGGCCAGGTCCATGTCCCGGGCGATGCGCTCCACGTCGGGGCGGAGGAGCTCGCGGGCCTCGTCCTTCACCCGATCCATGTCCTCGATGAGCGCATCGCCGGAGAGGGTCCAGTCGACCTCGGGCAGGTCGGTGCGCCCATCGGCCACCCGCCAGAGCTCCTCGGGCAGGGGCAGGTAGTGGTTGACGACGAAGTAGACGTCGTCGTCGATCATCCGGGCGTCGGCCAGGTGACCCTCGATGTCCACCTCGCGGACGATCTCGGGCGCGGCGCGGTCGGTGACGTCGACGACGGCGGCGCGCAGGCCCCAGTCCATCCCCCGCATGTTCTCGGGCTGGTAGAAGACCACCGCCCGATCGCCGCGGAGGAAGAGGCCCCGGACCCAGCCGCGGAGCTCGAGGGTGGCGAGCTTCTCGCTGTCGGCCACCGGCCAGGACCGGACGATGTGGAGGGCCCGGTCCTGGGCGACGTAGATGAAGTTGCCGTCGGTCTTGACGATGTCGAGCTCGTCGACCCCCTCCTCCTGGACGTTGGTGGTGGTGAAGTCGGTGGGCCCGCCGTCACGGGCGCCGCCAGAGTCGTCGCTGTCGGCCACGCCGGAGTCCAGGAACAGACCGTGGCCGTACCGGGACTCGACGGCGGTCTCGAGCATGACGTCGGTGGCGTAGTCGCGGAGCTCGCCGCAGGAGCCGAGCCGCCGCAGCTCGGCGCTCACCGGCGAGGGGACCGTCTCGGCCTTGCAGCCGGTCAGGGCCAGGGTGGCGACCGCGCCGGCGGCCAGCAGGGGCCAGGACCATCGGGACAGCGAGGGGATCTGGGGGGTCGTCATGTCCATCTCCGGGAAGGGGTGCCGTGCCGCCGCCTTGTGCTGCAAGGGGTATGCCGCTTCGTCGACCGCCGTCTGCACCCGATCGGTGACAGGCCCTGACACGGAAGGCGTCAGGAATCGTGCCACCCGGATCAGGCCACGGGGTCTCCGGGCCCACCCGGCGGGCCGTCATGGAGCCGGGACCCGCACCTCGGCGAGGGTCTCCACCGGCAGGGTCCGGTCGGCGAGCAGGTGGTCGAGGGCGCGGCTCTCGGGGGTGTCGACGGCGCGGAGGGCGTCGAGGAAGCGGGGTGTGAAGGCCTGGGTGTGGAGCGAGAGGTCCACGGTGAAGGGGCCGGCGCCGGAGACGGGCACCGCCAGGGTGACCGTGTCGCCGCCGGGACCGAAGTCGGAATCGCCCTCGACCCCGACCGGTGCCACCAGGGGGGCGTCTTCGGGGGTGGGGTCGAAGCCGTGGGGGAGCAGCCGGTCGTCGCGGACGAAGCGGGTCCCGCGGAGGAGGGTGGTGGTGGGTCGACCGGCCTCGTCCCCCATCACCGCGTACCAGGCCGCCACCTGATCGGGCGCGGTGAGCCGGTCCACGTGCCCGGGCACCGGATCGCCGGGGGCCTCGCCCATCAGGGGACCATCGGGGCCGAGCAGGCGGCCTCGGGCATCGGTGGCGCCGCTCTCGAACACGACCCGGCCCCCCGCGTCCCGGATGATCACCCGCAGGAAGAGGCGCCGGGCGGGGTAGCCGGTGGGCAGCTTGTGGCCGGTCTCGTTGACCACCGTGACTGGCAGGGTCAGGGTGCCGTCCTCCATACGGACCTCCCCGGGGACGAGCCGGGCGGCGGTGCGGAGGCTGGCGCGCGTGGCGTCGAGGGCCGCGTCCAGGGCCTCGGGGGTGGCGGGGGAGCCCAGGAGGTCGCCGTGGTCGCGCAGGATCTCCAGCAGCAGGGTGTTGCCCCCCACGAGCAGGTGCCGTCCATAGGGCTCGCGCGGGTAGACGCGCGGGAAGTCCAGGCCCGCCGGGTTGCGGGCGATGGCCGTGCGGATGGGCACGCCATCCGCATCCACCATGGGCAGGTGGCAGGTCTGGCAGGTGGCGGCGCGCGCCTGCCCGCGGGACGGGTCGTAGTCCGAGCTGCGCCACTCCACATAGGGGGCCTGCTCCGTGAAGAGGTGCCCCACGGCGCTCCCGTCGGCGCGGAGGGGGGCGGTCTGCAGGGTGTGGCAGCTCGCACAGAGGTCCCCGTCCAGGACGTGTCCCCCCTCGGCGGGGGTCACGTCGGCCACATTGCGCATGGGACCCGCGAAGGGCGAGGCGTGGGGGCCGTAGGCGACACGCCGGTCGTTGACCGGGTGGTGCCCCGACCAGGTGGCATCGTCGCCGAGTCCGTTCTCCGGATCCTGGAGGTGGCAGCCCAGACACGAGGCGCCGTCGCGGGCCAGGGCCCCCAGGGCGTCGGCCCGTTCCAGCACCTTGGCGCCAGGCGCGGGCTCGCCGCCGAGGACGGCGTCCAGGTGGGCCAGCGGGGCGTGGCAGGCCATGCACTCGGCCTCGAGCCCCTCGGGGGCGGCCGGCGTGGCCACCCGCTCGGCGGCCAGGGTGGCGCGGAACAGCGGGTCGCTGGCGCTGTGGGCCATGGCCGAGGCGCGCCACAGGTCGACCGGGCCCACCGGGCGGTCGGCGGCGTCCCGCATGGCGTCGGCCCCCTCGGCGTTGCTGTGGCAGTCGGCGCACACCTCGGAGCCGGCGGTGAAGTGCCCCTGGACCGGCTCGGGCGGGGGAAGGCGGAGGGCGGCGAGGGGGTCGTCGGTGCCGGTGTCCGTGTCCTCGGAGCCGGTGTCCGTGTCGTCGGTGCCGGTGTCCGTGTCCTCGATGGGCTCGTCATCCGTGTCGACAGGCACGCCGGTGTCGCCGGGCCCGGACCCGCCGCACCCGGCCAGCATCAGCCCCAACACCCATCGCCGCATCACGTGCGCCACCTCTCCACGCCAGGAGCCCCCATCATGCCTCGCCGAGACGCCCTCCGCCCGACCTCCTCGGGCATCCCCCCACGCCGCGCGCCCACCGTGGCATCCTCCGCCCCATGCTGACGCTGCTCCTCGGATGGCTCGCCCTCGCCGCCCCCCCGGCCCTTCGCCTGGGGGTGGCCCCCGTCGACGTGCCCGCGGTCATCGAGATCCCCGTCGACAGCCTGGTCTGGGTGGACGCCCACCACCCCATGGGCGCTCCCGAGGCGGTGGCCGAGGTGCTGGGCGACGACATGGCCCGCTGCCCGGACCTCCGCTCCTCCCTGGGCTTCCGACCGCGCGGCGCCGAGGATCTGTGGGAGCGTGAGCTGCTCCGCTACGCCGTCGTCGAGGTGACCGCCGAGGGGATCGCGGTGTCGGGGCGGACCGTCATGCCCCTCGAGGGCGGCGACACCCCCGAGCGTCTCAAGGAGGGCCTCGTCCTCACCCCGCTGCTGGACACCCTCCTCGCCCACCGCGAGGTGCTCTTCCAGTTCCGCGGCGCCTGCGGCGATCCGGCCTGGGAGAAGGGGGGCGCGCCCACCGCCGCGTCCGGGGAGCGCCTGCTGCTGGCCGTGGCCCCCGACGTGCCCTTCGATGTGGTCTACGAGGTGCTCTTCACGGCCCGCAAGGCCCGCTTCAAGCACTTCTACCTCTATGCGCGCTCGCGGCGGGTGGTGCCCGATCCCCTCAACGACCCGCCCAGCGTGGGGGACGCCAGCGTCCGCGTCTTCGTCGCCAGCGACGGGGGGCTGGGCATCGACTACGAGGAGGAGGGTCAGGACTCGCCGCAGGAGCTCCTCACCTACCTCCCCCGCCCGGCGGCGAGCCGCTCGGCCCGGGTGGTCCCCTACCCGGTGAGCCCCTTCGCCCGGGTGGCCGGGGCGGCGGGGGCCCTGCTGGCCCAGGGCTTCGAGCCGGCGGTGCTCCCCCGCCTCGACCGGGACGACCTGCGGGCCAGCCGGGTGGCGCCGGTGCCCCAGGCGGTCGTCCGGACCGTCTCCGGCACCCGCAGCGTCCAGGCCGTGCCCATCACCATCCCCGAGGGCACCGCCGAGGAGCGCCGGACCGCCGGCAACGTGACGCGCTTCAGCATCACCGGCTCCACCCCCCACGTGGCCGTGTTCACGCCCCCGGCCCACCTGGCCGACGCCCTGAACACCCCCGAGGTGGGCAGCCGCCTCAAGCACGTCCTCACCTGCTACCGCGACGAGGAGAGCGACAACACGGGCCTGCAGGGCATGCTCGCCCTCGAGGTGCGCGTGAAGCCCGACGGCACGGCCGAGAAGGTGGCCATCCTGCCCACCTCCGACCTGGACGATCCCCACGTGCGCCGGTGCGTGGTGGACGAGTTCGCCGCCCTGCGCTTCCCCCAGGCGGCCATCACCCCCGACCCCATGCTCTGGAAGGTCCTCTTCCTGCCGCGGCCCCCCGGGACCCCGGCCCCGGACGCGTCCGAGGGGGACACCTCGGATGGCGGCGGCTGAGCGAGGGCGCCCCGGCCCCACCGAGCGGGTCGGGCGGAGGCGCGCGGCGACCCGGCGGACGGGCCGGGGCCTGGCGCGTCAGCGCTGGGGGTGGGGCGCGGCGTCAAGCCTCCCGCTAGGAGAGAGGTCCGCCCCGGAGTTCACGTGATCCTCGACCCCGTCCCGAGCCCCCACCTCGCCCCGCTCGACGGCACCGAGGATCTGGATCGCCGGAGCACCCGCCCGCCGGCGGGCGCCCCCTCCGAGAAGGCGGCCCGCAAGGCCCTCAAGCCTGTGCGAGGGGCCATCGCCGAGCTCCAGCGCCGCCTGTGGGCCGATGGGCGACGGGCTCTGCTGGTGATCTTCCAGGCCCGCGACGCCGCCGGCAAGGACAGCACCATCCGGCACGTCCTCCGGGGCGTGAACCCGGCCGGGGTCCGGGTGACCTCCTTCGGTCCGCCCACCCCCCAGGAGGCCCACCACGACTTCCTGTGGCGCGGCCTCCAGGCGGCCCCGCCCCGGGGCACCATCGGCGTCCACAACCGCTCCTGGTACGAGGAGGTGCTGACGGTCCGGGTCCATCCCGAGCTGCTCGATGCCCAGAACATCCCCCGGCCCGGGGATCCGGCCACCCTCTGGCAGCAGCGCCTCGAGAGCATCCGGCAGGCCGAGCAGCACCTGGCCCGCAACGGCACCACGGTGGTGAAGCTCTTCCTCCACGTGAGCCCCGAGACCCAGCGCCAGCGCCTGCTGAGTCGGCTGGAGGACCCCCGGAAGCACTGGAAGATGGACATGTCCGACCTCACCGAGCGCGCCCGGTGGACCGACTACGACCGGGCCTGGCGCGCGGTGCTGGCCGGGACCTCGCGCAAGTGGGCCCCCTGGTACGTCGTCCCCGCCGACGACAAGCCGTACATGCGCCTCATGGTCGCCCGGCTCCTGCTGGCGACCCTCGAGCGGATCGCCCCCGAGTGGCCCGCGCCCGACCCGGATCGGAAGGCCCGCTTCGAGGAGGCCCGGCGCCTGCTGCAGGCCGAGGGTGACCCGGAAGAGCGGGAGCCGGCCGACGACCTCGCCCGTTCCGGAGACACACGACGCACGATGGACTGGAGGTCCTGACGGCGGGGAGGTCGTCGGCGGCCCGCTGCTCAGACGTCATGCGAGATGCGTGCCAAGCGCCCATGGGGCGTGGGCGCGGCCCCAGCGGCCCCGTCACGGACAGGATGTCGGAGCGGCGCGTGGAGGGACCGACACCCTGTCATCACCGGCCGTCGCGGGACGTCCCCGAAGGTCGGGCGGGCAACCCTACTCCACGGCCGCCAGGGTCCCGCCGGCGTTGAGCACGTAGACGGTGCCGGCCATGGCCGCGAAGACGAGCAGGCCGACCACGCCCCAGCCGATGGCGCGGAAGAGCTGCTCCCGTCGGGCCTGGAGCCGCCGGTAGTCGCGCCGGTCGAACAGAGCGCGATTCTTCCGGATCCAGACCACCATGGCGGCCGTCAGGCCACCCATGACCAGGAGGATCAGCAGGACCGGCAGGGCGCGTTCCATGGGGAGCCCTACCCCGTCGGCCGCTCCGGATCCGGCCCGGCGGCCACCGCCGCGAGGCAGGCTACCCGCAGGCACCCACGGCCAGGCAGGCGGTCCGGAGCGCCTCGGAGGCCAGGGCATCCAGGTCCTCGAGCGGCAGCTCCACGCCCACATCCCGGTCGTCGAAGTCGTCGAAGCGCCGCACCACCGCGGGCTCCAGGACCTTGCCGTCGCGTCGCTGCCGCAGGCCGAAGGCCACCAGGTGGGTCCCCGGGAACTCCGTGGTCTGGAAGCCCACCGACACCCCGATCCGCGCCTTGTCCCTGCGGGTCCCGGCCCTCCCCGGCTTCCGGGCCCGGCGCAGGTCCCGGGTCACGGTCACCAGGTAGCTCGTGTAGGGGTCGTCGAAGCTGCCCAGGCACTGCACCGTGGCATGCCCGAGCTGGTCGCTCTCCTCGGACCACACATAGGTGTAGGTGCATCGACGGACCGGCGCGGTGCCGCACGCCAGGTCCACCTGGCGGCGGAGCTGCTCGACGGGCTGGCCGTCGACGACCTCGGTGGGGATGAGGGGCACCTCGGTGAGGCGGGTGCGCGGGGTGCGCAGGGTGCGCCCGCGGACGGCACACAGCCGGGCCACCTCGAGCAGGTCACGCGCGGTGGAGGGGAGCTCCTCGCGCTCGAAGCCCGGGTAGATGACCAGGTGATCCTCGACCGGTGCGTCGGCCCTCGCCCGCACCAGCGCCGCCTGGCGGGGGGCGTCGGGAGGCGGCTCGGCGGGGCCCGCGTCGGCCCCCCCATCGTCCACGACGGGCTGGGACGACCCTGCCTCGTCGTCGACGGCGGGGGACGCGGCGGCGAGGGGAGCCAGGACGAGGAGCGACAAGGTGGCCAGGCGCATGGGGGCCTCCGGGGGGCCTCCGGAGGATCGGCGGCATGCCGCGCCCGCCTGAGGGTCGGTGTGGACAAGGCCGGCCGGACCTGGCGACCGGGTGCGGGGGGCCATCAGGCCTCCTCGGGGGGCGGGGCCTCGGCCGGGGGGGCCGCCAGCGCCTCGGACACGTGCTCGATGAAGGCCCGCACGCGGGGCGTGGAGGCCAGGGCGGGCAGGGTGAGCAGCCAGAGCGTGCGGCGGAAGTCGGTCAGGACCGGGCCGACCCGCACCAGATCGGCCTGGGCGTCGCCGTAGCGGCAAGGGAGCGGGTGGACGCCGATCCCCTGGTGGATGGCGGCGCGCCGCAGGAGCGTGTTCTCGCCCAGGCGCATGGCGATGGGGGCATCCGGGGCGACCCGGGCGAGCCAGCCATCGAGCCACCTGACGTAGTCGTGGAGGTGCTCGTCCCAGTGGAGCCAGGGCAGGGCGTTCCAGTCGTCGGTGTCGCCGACCAGGTCCCGGTGGCCGTAGACGGCGAAGTCCACGTGACCCACCCGCCGGCCGATGAGGGTCTCGGGCGGCGTGTTGGTCATGCGGAAGGCCACGTCGGCCTGCCGACGGAACAGGGAGACCTGGGCCTCGGTGGCGGTGACGGTGAGCGCGATGCCCGGACAGCGCTCCCGAAAGGACCCGAACACCGGCGCGAAGGCGTCGAACAGCAGGTCGAGGGTGGAGATCCGCAGCTCGCCGCGCAGGGTGGTGTCCCGACCGCGGACCCGGCCCTCGGCGCGGTGGATCCCTTCCTCCACGTCGGCGGCGACCTGGAGCAGATCCGCGCCGGCGTCGGTGGGCTGGAAGCCGTCGGGGGTCCGGTCGAAGAGGCGGACCCCCAAGGCGGACTCGAGGCGGCCGAGCCGGCGACCGACGGTGGTGTGGCTGACCCCGAGGGCCTCGCCGGCGCCGCTCAGGCTGCCCCGGCGGCCGATGGCCAGCAGGAAGCGGAGGTCATCCCAGTCCATATGTGCATCCTTGCACAGCCACTGTCCGAAGTCACCCAGTGAATGCACACCGATGCACAGCTACGGAGGAGGCATGCCTGGAGTCCACGTGCGTGCCGTCCTCCTCGACCGCTTTGGTCATGCGCCCATCCCCGGCGAGGTCCCGGCGCCGCGCCCGGGCCGCGGCCAGGTGCTGGTCCGACAGGCCTTCTCTTCGATCAACGCCGGTGACGGGCTCATGGCGGCCGGGCGCCCCTACGTCTTCCGCCCGATCTACCGCGCCATGCTGCGCCCGCCCGTGCTGGGTCGCGACGTGGCCGGCGTCGTCGAGGCCCTCGGCCCAGGGGTGTCGGACATCGACGTCGGTGATCGGGTGGTGGGCGAGGCGGGACAGGCGTGGGCCGAGCGGGTGGTCCTGCCGGTGGGCGCCCTCGCCCGGGTGCCGGCGGGGGTCGGGCTGCGCGAGGCCGCGATCCTGCCCGTCGCCGGCGTGACTGCGCTCCAGGGGCTCCGGGCCGGCGGGCTGCGCGCGGGTCAGCGGGTCCTCGTGGTGGGCGCATCCGGCGGGGTCGGTCACCTGGCCGTCCAGCTCGCCGCCGCGACGGGCGCCACGGTCACGGGGGTGTGCAGCGCCACGAAGGCCGCGCGGGTCCGGGAGCTGGGGGCGACGCACATCATCGACCACCGCACCGAGCGCTTCACCGAGGCCCGCGGCGCCTGGGACCTGGTGCTGGACCTGGCCGGCGCCGAGCCCCTCCACGCCTGCCTGGCGACCCTCCGCGAGGGCGGCACCTTCGTGAGCAGCTCGGGCATCGACGGGGGCGCCTGGCTCGGCCCCCTGCCGCGGATGGCGTGGACCGCCCTCCGCGGGCTCGTGGATCGGCGCATCGTCGTCCTGACCACCAAGCCCGACCCGGACGATCTCGCGGAGCTGCTGGGGTGGCTCGCCGATGGGAGGCTGGTCCCCTGGATCGGGGACGAGGTCGGTCTGGACGAGGTCCCCGGGGCGCTATCGCGACAGCGGCACGGCGCGGTCCGGGGCCGGACCGCGGTGCGGATCGAGGGATGAGGTCCGATGCTCGGGGAGGCGGGCCCGGCTACTCCATCGGGATGAGCACGTCGACCGAGCCTTCCTTCACGACCACCGCCTCGGGCTGGTAGTTCCGGTACCGCCACCGGTCAGCCCGCGCCTCCTCAACCGGGCCGTAGTCCTCGAGGGTGAGGGCCCGGCCGTAGATGGTGACGGTCTGACGGTTGAAGAAGAAGAGGAAGCCGTTCCGGTCGGTCTCGATGCGGGTGACGTAGATGCCCTCGGCCCGCGCCTCGGTGACGGCCTTGTACGCGGCGAAGGACTCGACCGCCCCCAGGCCGTCGCCGCCGGTCAGGGGGCTCAGGATGGCGGCCACGGACACGCCACCCGGCTTGGACTCACCCACGTTGAAGCCGAGGATTCGCCGGGCCTCGGCGGTGGCGCTGATCTCGCCGCCCATGGCGTAGCCGACCTCGGTGGGGCGGGTCCACATGCCGTGCGCTTCGACGGCCAGGGAGGCCTGGTTGGCCAGGTTCACCTTGCGGGCGTTGTTGGCGCAGCCGGCAGCGGCGACGGCCAGGAGGACGAGGGAGGCACGGGCGAGGTCGGACACGACAGCTCCGGGTTCGGGGCCGCGGGCCCTAACAGGCGGCGTCGAACCCACCAGATCTTTCTCACCCGTATGAGGTTCCGGTAGGGCTTCACCGGAGGCGCCCAGGTCCCGGGTGCCTCAGCGCCTGAGGATGGCGCCGTACTCGAGGAAGGTCGTGAGCACCCGACCCTCTCGTCCGGTATCTTCGATGGTGAAGACATTGTCGCGCACGAATCCCATCTCGACTACCCAGTACTCTCCACCGAATCCAGACCAGGAGTCGGTGGGGATGGATCCGCTGCCGTCCCGCACGTCGTAGACGCACTCCACGAGGGTCAGGGTCTCGGCCGTGTCGCCGGACCGTCCGATCAGGAAGGCCCGGATCAAGGCGTAGTCGGCGTCGACACCCGTGCTCCAGGTCCAGCGCAGGTCCCTGTCGAACGCCGTGACGGGCTCAGCGGCCGCGATGTCCGGCCCCTCGAAGGCGGGGAGCTGAGGCATCCGGAGGGCATTGTCGACCGTGTAGCTGACGCCTCCGACGGGAATGGACTCGATGTCCACCAGCGCCCGGGCACCGATGGTGCGGCCGGTCAGGGTCCCGAGCCACGCCGCCCGGTCGGACGCCGCCATGGCGGAGTGGGTCCCACGCGCCGAGGACAGCCGAAGGTTCCCATCAGGGAGCTCCGTGTCGAGCAGCTCGACCCAGTCGGTCAGCATGCGATCCTGCACGCACCCCGGGCCCGCGTCGGTCAGGAAGTCCAGGCTGTCGAAGTCGCGGGTGGGGGTGCGGTGCCACCCGAGGATGGCGCTGGAGATCTCCTCTTCGTCGACGAAGACCCCGACCCCCTCGGCGCTCAAGACCCAGCCCGAGAGCCCCACCCCGTCGATGTCCACGTCGGTGTCGGTGTCCGTGTCGGTATCCGTGTCCGTGTCGGTATCCGTGTCGGTGTCGGTGTCGGTGTCGGTGTCGGTGTCCGTATCGGTGTCGGTGTCCGTATCGGTGTCGGTGTCCGTGTCGGTGTCCGTGTCCGCATCCCCGTCCGTATCGGCGTTGACGTAGGACTCGTAGGGCTCGGTGAGGTACGGCCAGCAGGCCGTCGACAGGACCAGCGCGGGAACGGTGAGGGGGACTCGCATGGCGCCTCCGCGGCCGGCCTTATCGCATCCGACTTCACCGGGCCCGAAACCCTGGGCATCGTCCGGACCAACCCATTAGGGGGCGCCGCGAGGTGCCCATGATCCTGCTGCTCGCCTCCCTCGGCCACGCTGCGGAGTGCCCCGAGCCTCTGTCCCCGAGCGCCCTGGTGGCCCAGGTCGACGACGCCATGCTGGCCTGGGCCTCCATGGACCCCGAGGGCTTCTCCGACCAGGTCGGCACCATCCAGGCCTCCCTCCCCTGCCTCGATGCCCCCCTCGACCCGGCCCAGGCCGCCTCGCTGCACCGGGTCATGGCCCTCCAGGCCTTCCTGGATGGCGACGCCGAGGCGGCCCGACGCCGCTTCGAGGCCGCCTCGGTGGCCCAGCCCGACTACCAGCTCTCGGAGCGCGTCGCCCCCGAGGGCGGCAAGCTCCAGACGCTCTTCCAAGATGCCCGCCTGGACCGGGGACCGGTGGTGTACCGCTTCGATGTGCCGGACGGCCTGCGGGCCTGGGTGGACGGGGTCGAGTCCGACCGCAAGCCCGAGAGCCTCCCCGTGGTGCTGCAGGTCGGCGACCGGGCGCCACGGTGGTCGACCTACCTGCTCCCGAAGCAGGACCCGGCCTACCCGGCCGACCTCCTGGACATGGACGAGGCGCCAACCCCGCCCGACGAGCCGGTGGGCCCGGTGGCTCCCGAGCCCGAGCCCGCCATGGCCGACCTGGACGCCCCGCGCGCCGGCGGGGGCCCGAGCCCGCTCTGGTTCGCCGCCGCCGGGTCGGGCGTGGCTGCCGGTGGCCTCTTCGCCACCTCGGCCGCGCTCCGCTCCAGCTTCGACAACGACCCCAGCCGCGGCACCTACAACGCCGTGAACGGCACCTTCCTGGCCTCGGCCGGGCTCACGGCCGTCACCGGGGGTCTGGTGGTCGCCGCCCTGGCGTCCGGGGGCCGTTGAGATGGCGCCCGGTCGCGACCGCCTCGACGGGAAGGGCGGCCCCGAGGATTCCGAGCCCGAGCTCGAGGACGACGCCCAGGAGGCGACGGTCCTCGACCCGAACAGCGTGCTGGCCCCACCTCCCGCACCGGGCCTGCTCCTGGACGAGGACGCCGACGCCGACGAAGACCAGGAAGAGGTAGACCGGGACGACAAGGACGAGGCCGCGCCCGACATCGCCCCCCCGGGGCTCCTCGGCGATGAGCTGCGGGCCTCGCCGCCCCCGCCGCCCCCTCCCCCTCCGGTCCGCACCGCCGACCCGGCCGAGGCCGTCCATGCGCCGGACCCGGCCGATCCCCCCGGCCCGGCGGGCGTCGTGGGCAGCGCCCCTCCGGACCCCGCCGACGCGCCGGACCTGCCGGGCCATCCCCCGGCCGACCCGCTGGCCACCGACCCACTCGGCGCGCCAACCCCCATGACCCCGGGCGAGCCGGGCGCGACCATCGCCCCGCCGCCCGAGGCCGACGAGGACCGGGCACAGGCCGACCCGCCCACCCCTCCCCCATCCTCGGCCTCGGCAGGCGACGCCGACACCGCACCGGGGGCCGAGCCCACCGACGACGCCGAGGCGCCCGCGCCTCCCCCCACCGCCGGGAGCACCGAGGACGACGCCCCTCCCCCGAAGAAGTCGTCCCGGTCGGGCTGCCTCATCGGTGCCCTCATCGCCGCGGTCCTGCTGCTGGTCG
>CAZPJM010000018.1:0-33350 GCA_964586865.1 uncultured Enterobacteriaceae bacterium | reverse complement strand
GGCTCCTCGATGGCCTCGATCACCTCGCTGGTGGTGACGGTGATGGTGCGCGGCACGCGCCAGTAGAGGACAGGCCCGCGCCGTTCCGCGTGGGTCACCGGCGTCACCCGCGAGGCGAGAACCATGTCCTCTTCTCCGCTCTCCCTCTCCGATCTCAGGCGGCTGCTCACCTTCCTGCTCGAGGCGCCCGGGCGGGTGCCCGCCGACTGGGATCCGGCCGCCACCACCTACGACCTGCCGCGCTTCCACGGCGGCGAGGCGTTCGTCGCGCGGTTCACGGCGGCGGGACGGCAGATCCTGGACGGCGCCGAGCCCGTCGCGACCCTGGCGGCCTGCGGCCTGCCCTACGACTATGCGCGCCTCGGCCATCCGTGGTCCTCGGTCTACGAGCTGTACCTCGAGGCGCTGACCGGGGCCGCGCGGGCGGTCTCCTTCGCCTCGCGCACCAAGGCCTTCCTCGCACCCCTCGAGGTGCCCGGCCGCACCGGGCCCGCCCGCCTGATCAGCCGGGGGCGCATCCCCCTCTCCGAGGCCAGCCGCGCCCGGTGGGACCGCCGCCAGATCACCTTCCACGACGACTGGACCGGCCCCCTGCCCGAGCCCGAGCCCGGCATGTCGACCCTGTTCATCGCAAAGACCCCCCCCGAGGACACCGACCTGGCCGCGATCCAGGCCGACGCGGTGGCCTGCCCCGTGACCGACGGCGGGGTGCTGCTCCTCCGCCGCGAGGACCGCTTCGACCCCGACGGGCTCCAGCTCATCCGCAAGCGCACCGTGGCGGCCCTCCTGGCCCACACGGCCCGCGCCGAGCTCATGCGCCTCCTGGGTCTTCCGGTCCCGCCGGCCCCCACCTCCACCGAGGCCGCGTGCGAGGCCGCCCTGAAGCAGGTCCTGCCGGAGGTGCAGGGCGCCGCCTTCTTCTGCACCGGCCTGGCCGCCGAGGCCGCGGTGTTCGAGGCGGCCGCGGCCCGGGTCTCGCGCGGGGAGCCGGTCCCCCTGTTCTACGCCGAGAACGGCTACGGCGGCACCGGCCAGCTCATCCAGGAGGTCCTCGACGCGAACCGGGTCCTGGCCGCCACCCCGCTGCCCGTCATGGACGCGGGCGGCCAGACCCTGGTGGATCACGTGCTGGCCAGGCTCGACGGCATGAGCGGCCCGGCGGTGGTCTTCGTCGAGACGCCGACCAACCCCCAGCTCCAGGTCCACGACTTCCCGCGCCTGGCGCGGGGCCTGAAGGGGTACCGGGACCGGACCGGCCACACGGTCCCCGTCCTCGTCGACACCACCATGGCCCCCCTCTACCCCCTGTTCGCGCTCGACTTCGCCAGGGGCTGGCCGTTCCTCGTCGTCAAGAGCGGCTCCAAGTACTTCACCCGGGGCAAGGCCACCCTGGGGGTGGTCATGGCCGGCCCGGACCCGCTCGCCCGCGACATCCTCGAGGGTACCCGGGCCTTCGGCCGCGACGCCGACAGCTTCGCCAAGCCCGTCCAGCTCCACGCCCTGCACGAGGGCCTCTCCGACCTGCGGCCTCGGATGGAGCAGATCTCGGCCAACACCCTCCGCCTCGCCGAGGGCCTGCGCCAGCAGCTCGCCGCCCGCGGGCACGACCTGCTGCTCTACGCCATGACCCCCGAGCAGCTCCGGGCCGATCTGCACTGCGGCATCGTCTCCTTCTACCTCCCCCCCGCGCCCACCACCCACGCCGATCTGGTGGACGAGTTCGTCGACGAGCTCCTCCAGACCGCGCCCGGCCTGGTGAAGAACCGCGTCAGCTACGGCCAGTCCCGTGGGGGCGGCCAGCCGGACCCGTTCTACGTCATCAACCCGGAGGAATCGACCCAGGGCGCCCTCTCGGCCGAGGTCAAGGAGGCCCAGAAGCGCGACGGGGTCCAGATCTGCCGCATCTCGGTGCCCCAGCACGCCGACGTGGAGGGCCTGCTCGCGGCGACCGGCCGGTTCGTGGAGCGGGTGTATGGGGGGCGGGGATAGCCCTACCAGGTCGATCCACCGCTCCGGCCCGACGACGACCAGGAGGAGCCCCCGCTCCGGCTCGAGGACGACCAGGAGGATCCGCCGCTCCGGCTCGAGGACGACCAGGAGGATCCGCCGCTCGAGCTGGAGGATGACCAGCTGCTGCTCGACGACCAGCTGCTCCTCGACGAGCTGTAGGAGCTCCTCTGCCGCGCCGCCCGGCGCCGCTGCCGGGCCAGGGCGGCGGCGGCCTCCCTGGCGCGCTGCTCCTGGATCTCCTCTTGCCGTTCGCTCACCGCCTTGGACCACGCGGACCGAGCCGTCTCGGCCATCGCCAGGGCGGCCACCCAGTCCGTCCGCTCCTCCGCGATGGCCGACAGGAAGGTGGACTGCGCCTGATCCCCCTCCTCGAGCCGGCGTCCTGCCAGCCTCTGGTCCAGCTCCAGCGTCTCCAGGCGGGTCATGGCCTCGTGGCGCGCCCGATGCAGCTTCTTCTGCATCGCCTCCGCCGCTCTCCGAGCATCGCGCCGGGAGGCGATGCCGGCGGTCAGGGCGGCGAGATCCTCGGCGTGCTCCACGATCTCGCGCTCGGTCCGCTCCAGGAGCTTGGCGGCCTCGACGATCCGCCCCTCCCCGTGCCGGTCGCGGGCCTGGGCGAGGGCCCCGCGGGCCTCCTCCAGATCGGTGCGGGCGGCGCGCACGTGGGCATCCAGCTCTTCCAGGTTGGCGTGGCTGGCGTGGAGATCGTCCAGTTCATCGCTCCCTTGCCGGAGCGCGCTCTCCGCCTCGTCCACGCGGGCCGCCAGGGCGACCAGGGCCGTCGGGACCGTGGCGATGGCGTGCTCCAGGCGCTCCACGAGGGCGACCACGTCGTTCCAGGCCGCCTGGGCCGCGTCCAGCTTCCGGATGGCGTCGATGGGGTCTGCGCAGGCCGCCACGGTGGCCTCGGCGAGCTGCTCGGCCCCCTCGGCGGCCTGCCACGCGACCCGCGGGTCGTTCGCGGGGGCCAGGCGGGCCTCGTGGGGCGCGCTCGCCATCGCGGCCTCGGCGCGGGCGCGGGCCTCCCTCGACTCCTGCTTCTCGGCTGGCAGGCGAAGCAGGATCGCCTCGACGTCGGCGGCCTCGTCGTTGAGCAGCGTCACTTCGCGCACGTAGGCCACCGGGTCCTCCGCACGCAGGGCGTCGAGCGCGGGCAGGTCCTGGGCGGTGACGTGGTAGGGGTGTGTCTCCAGCCAGGTCGGGTCCAGGTCGTTCTCGACGAGGACGACCGCGAGGGAGGCCAGTCCGCTCCGGTCCAGATCGTCCTCCAGCCGCCGGAGCCGGGCCCGGGCGGCGTCCAGCAGCAGGTCCCAGTTGGTCCGTGCGGTGTCGAAGTGCGTGGAGAGCTCGTCCATGAACGCCTCCAGCGCGACCTCCCGGTCCTGGTCCACCGGGGCGAAGAGGCTCTCGTCCACCTCGGCCGGCTCGACCCGGACCGGCGCGAGGAGCCTCTCGTGCAGCGCGCGCCACTGCCGAGCACCTCGCGGGCCGGGAACGTCGAGCCGCGCATCGAGGTCGGCGATCCGCCGCTCCAGGCCCCGCAGCCCGACCTCGACCTGGTCGAGAGCCCCGGTGACGGCGCGGTAGACGGCGCGGGTCTCGGGGCCCCTGTCCTTCAGGGCCTGGACCAGCTGCCGGGTGTCGGCATCCAGTCGGAAGTCGTCCAGGCGCTCCCGGCCTGCGCGGATCCGGCTCACGATGCGCTCGTGGTCTTGGTAGAAGGCCTGCGCCCGCTCCCGGCGACGCGACCTGGCGAGGAGGGCGAGGAGGCCGGCGAGGGAGATCCCGAGGACAGCCACGACGGTGCCCCCGGCCGTGCCGTAGACGACCCTTCGCTCGCGACGACGCGCCTCGTCCGCCTCCTGTCGCGCGGCGAGCTGGCCCCGCGCCACCTCGCCCATGTCGCGAAGGCGGGCCGCCATGTCGAGGTCGAAGTCCGGGGAGGTGCTTTCGAAGTAGTACAGGCCCCCGTACCGCCAGGCCCCCAGGTCGACCCCGTCCAGGCGCAGCTCCCACGGCGCCTGAGCGACCAGGCCGCGGGGCTCGCCGATGGCGTAGAGCACCAAGGGGCCTTCCTGCCCGCCGCCCGAGGGCAGATCCGGGGCCAGAGCGATGGCGGTGTCCTGGATGATCCGCCACCAGGGCCTTCCATTGGGGGCGGTCGCGCTGCCGTCTTCCCCCACGGCATCGACAGCCACCACCCGGGCGTCCAGCCCCAGCGCTCCCAGCTCGAGGAGCGCCCGACGGGTCTCCGGGAGAGGCAGGCTGGGGGGGGAGCTCATCAGGGGGGCGCCGGCGGTGTCCGGGTCGAAGGCCCACGTGATCTGCGCCTCGGTCCTGGCCTCGGCGGCCTCCTTCTTCGCCTCGCGGACCGCCTCCAGCATCCGAGCGGCGTGCTTCTCGAGCGCACGGCCCAGATTCTCGACATTCAGCCCTCCCGCGGCGTCCGCTCCCGCGACCCGCAGCACCTCCTCACTCTCTTCGGCGTTCAGACCCGCCTCGAGGAAGGCCGCGCCCAGGGCCAGCTCGAGGCGGTTCCCGCGCACGTCCCACAGGACGACGATGCCGCGCTCCACGTCTCCGAGCAGGGTACGGGCCAGTGCGTCGGCGTCGGTGCCCGCCGGCAGGTGCTGGGCCACGTGGACGAAGACCTGGGGCGGGGAGCGCAGGACGAGGGCCCGCCCGGCGCCTCGGACCCGCGGGAGGGTCGGCTTCCCGGGCCACAGGGTGAGCGGGTCCGGGCTCGGCTCGGGCAGCGTCGGTGGCATGTCCCGGAGGCCGGCGAACTGCGTGCTGATCGCCCTCACCGTCGCGGCGATGGCCCCGTCCACATCGCCCGCGCGGGCCCGTGGCACGAAGTGGGAGTCGGTGATGAACGAGAGGGCGTCGGTGTGCAGGCCGTAGACCGCATCCCAGGTGGAGCCGGTGCGGATCCGCGTCTCCCGCTCCGCGAGGGCCACCAGCACGAGCACATCCGTGGAGGGATCGAAGCGTGGGTCCCGCGACCAGGCCTCCCAGGTGCGCTCCAAGGCCGCCTCGGCTTCGGTGGACCAGGAGAGCGCGGCGTGTCTGGGGTCCGAGGCACGGGCGGTGATGACCGCGAAGACCCGGACCTCGGCCTCGGAGAGGGCCTGGCGGGCGGCCGTGCTGCGGACGACCGGATCGCCCTCCGTGTACAGGCGGGTGTCGGGGGAGAACCGCGGCGGCTCGAACGCGAAGGCCACCTGGAGGAGGGCGAGCAGCAGGACCGTCACGGGGACTCCAGTACATCGCACGCAGCCTACCCGGACTCAGAAGCGGTGCACGACGATCAGGCGGCGTACTACACCCTCGACGCCGAGGACCGGGCGCGGCCATGGTGGGGCGCCGGGGCGCCGGCGACCCCGCATCCGTCATGAGATGCGGGCTACCCGAGGGCCGCGATGCACCGCTCTCGCACCGCCGGCGGCCCGACGCACCCACGGGTGGTCGCCCGCGAGCGCCACGGGGGGCAGCAGCCTGGCGTCGTGCGAGAACCTCATGCGGAGGAGCCTACGCCGGGCGGTGGGCGGGTGGGAAGCGGTGTGGCGTAGACTCGCGCCATGCCGCGACTGCCCCCGGGTCTGTACGACGAGATCGTCACGCTCGCCCTCGGCCGCCACCTCGACGACCCCCGGCTCGTGACGGAGCGGGCGCCGCTGAGTCCCGACGCGGCGGCCGAGGTGCTGGCCCGCCACATCTTCCGCTTCGCCTCGACGGTGCTCTCGTCCGTGAAGGGCAAGGATGCGGAGCGCATCCAGAAGCAGATCGGCCTGACCAACCAGGTGCTGGAGTGGCTCGGGGGCGCCCACGGCATCGTGGATGCGGAAGATCGGGTCACCGCGGAGCGCCTCCTGCAGGTGCTGCGCCACGACGAGGTGCGGCTCGGCCAGGGGGCCCTGCCGCGGCCGTCGATTCCTTTGCGCCACAGTGACCTCATCGTGAATGGCCCCAAGGACCTCCGGGTCGGTCGGGAGATCCAGCGGGAGCTGGTCTCGGCCGATCGGGTCGATGTCCTGGTCTCGTTCGTGAAGTTCACGGGGTTCGTGGAGATCCGCGAAGCCCTCCGGGCCTTCAGCGACCGCCACGCGGGCCGGCCCCCGCTGCGCGTGCTCACCACCACCTACATGGGGGCCACGGAGCGCGAGGCGCTCGATGGGCTGGCCGAGCTCGGGGCGGACATTCGGGTCAGCTACGACACCCGTCGCACGCGGCTGCACGCGAAGGCCTGGTTGTTCCACCGGGAGAGCGGCTACTCCACCGGGATCATCGGCTCCTCGAACCTGTCCCACTCGGCGCTGCGGGACGGGTGCGAGTGGAACGTGCGCCTGTCGAACGTCGACAACGCGCCCATCCTACGCAAGTTCGAGGCCACCTTCGAGCAGTATTGGGGGGAAGGCTCCTTCGAGCCCTACGACCCGGAGCGCTTCTCCCGGGCGCTGGTCGACCGGCGGCGGGCGGAGCCAGGCGCGGGTGCCTTCTTCCTGCACCTCCAGCCCTACCCCCACCAGACCGAGGTCCTCGAGGCCCTCGCGGCCGAGCGCGCGGCGGGCCACACGAGGAACCTCGTCGTCGCAGCGACGGGCACCGGCAAGACCGTGATGGCGGCGCTCGACTATCGGCGGCTCTCCCAGCAGCGCGGCCATCGGCCCGCCCTCCTCTTCGTCGCCCATCGGCGGGAGATCCTCGAGAAGAGCCGCGCGACCTACCGTGCGGCGCTCCGGGACGGGAGCTTCGGCGAGCTGCTCACCGGGACCGACAGGCCGCTGGAGGGGCGCCATGTCTTCGCGTCCATCCAGTCGCTGCACGGGCGGCGCCTGGAGGATCTGGCTCCCGACGCCTACGAGGTCGTGGTGGTGGACGAGTTCCACCACGCCGAGGCGGCGACCTACACCGCGCTCCTCGAACACCTGGGGCCCGACATCCTGCTCGGGCTCACCGCCACGCCGGAGCGCACCGACGGCAGGTCCATCCTCCACTGGTTCGACGGCCGGATCGCCGCGGAATCCCGCCTCTGGGATGCCCTCGACCAGGGCTTGCTGGTGCCCTTCCAGTACTTCGGGGTGAGCGACGGCACCGATCTGTCCCAGATCGACTTCCGAGGCGGCCGGTACGCCATCGCGGCGCTGGAGCACGTCTACACCGCCGACGAGCATCGCGCGGAGCGCGTTCTCGGCGCCCTCGCCGAGCGGGTCCGCGATCCCAGGTCCATGCGCGCCCTCGGCTTCTGCGTCTCGGTGAAGCACGCCGAGTACATGGCGGCCTTCTTCGAGCGGCGTGATCTACCCGCCGCCGCGGTCACGGGGACGACGGACCTCGGCGCGCGGCGTGAGGCCGTCAGGAGGCTGGCTGCCGGGGAGCTCTGCGCTCTGTTCTGCGTCGACGTGTTCAACGAGGGGGTCGACATCCCCGAGGTGGACACCGTGCTCTTCCTCCGGCCCACCGAGAGCGCCACGCTCTACCTGCAGCAGCTCGGGCGTGGGCTGCGACTCCACGAGGACAAGGCCTGCCTGACCGTGCTCGACTTCATCGGGCGGGCCCATCGTCGCTTCCGGTTCGATCGACGCTTTCGGGCCATGCTCGGCGGCGGCACCCGCGCCGAGGTCCGCGACGCCGTGGAGGACGGCTTTCCGCGCCTGCCCTCCGGGTGCTCCATCCAGCTCGACCGAGAGACCCAGCGGGCGGTCCTCGACAACATCAAGCGCACGCTCTCGAACTGGAACGCCCTCGCGGACGACCTCGTCGAGGACTGGCCCCTCGGGACCTTTCTCGAGCGGGCCGATGTGGACCTGGAGGAGCTGTACCGGAGCGGACGATGCTTCTCGCAGCTTCGCGCCAAGCGCGGCTTCATCGCCGAGGTCGTCGACCAGGTGCTCACCCGCGCGCTGCCTCGGGTGCTCCACATCGACGACCTGGATCGGCTCACCCGCTGGCGGACCTGGCTCGCCGAGGACCGGCCGCCGCAGCCGGACCCCGACGACCCCCTCCAGCGAATGCTGTTCGCGGCGCTGGGGCAGGCCCGCCGCCCCCTGTCCGAGCTGCATGACTTCCTGGCCGAGCTGTGGGGCGACCCGGTCGTTCTCCGGGAGATCCGCGAGCTCTTCGCCGTGCTCGACGACCGGCGTCGCCGGCCTACCCATGCGCTGCCGGGTCTCCCGTTCCATGTGCACGCCACCTACAGCCGCGACGAGGTGAGCGCGGGCCTCGGCGAGATCCGCAAGGGCAAGCTGCTCCGCACCCAGGGCGGCGTCTACAAGTGCGTGCGCCACCGGTGTGACGTGCTCTTCGTGACCCTCGAGAAGGACGAGAAGGAATTCACCCCGACGACCCTCTACAACGACTACCCCATGTCCCCGCGGCGCTTTCACTGGGAGAGCCAGGGCGTGACCCGCTTCGATTCTCCCACCGGCCACCGCTACCGCCACCCGCCCCCCGACTGGCGCATCCTCCTGTTCGTCCGTCAGGCGAAGAAGGACCCCCGCGGGCTCACCATGCCCTACCTCTGCCTCGGGCCCGTCCGCTGCGTGGCGGCGTCGGGCGAGCGCCCCATTCAGATCGTCTGGGAGCTCGCGCACCCCATGCCCGCCGGCTGGTACAACGAGGTCAAGATCGCCGCCGGCTGAACGGCGGGGCGCGTCGCCCTGCACCCATGACCCGACACCCCCTGGCTCCCATGCCCCGCACCGCCATCCACCTCCTCCTCCTCCTGGTCCCCCTCGCGGCCTGCACCGGGGCCACCACCGATGACGACAACGTCTGCGGCGTGGTCGACGAGAGTCCGGGGGGCTTCATCGAGGCCCGCCTGGACAACGCGGGGGTCGTCGCCGCCGCCGACTTCGCCGCTGCGGAGATCGCCGGCACGGCCGACCCGTCGTACACGCTGCTGTGCGCGCAACAGCAGGTGGTCGCAGGCACCAACTACCGCGTGGGGCTGGACCTGGGCGGCGACGTGTGGCGGGCGGTGGTCTACGAGCCGCTCGAGACCGACACCGACGCCGGTGGGCTGGAGCTCCTGTCCTCTGAGCAGGTCGAGTAGCGCCGCTCACCCGCCCCTCGCCTGTCCGGTTAGCCGGTGGTGGGAGGAGCCATGGCCAAGCCTGCCCATCGCCCGATCACCTACCAGGACGTCCTCGACGCCCCGCCCCTGCACACCGCCGAGATCCTGAACGGCACCCTGTGGGTGACCCCGCGGCCGAGCGTCCCGCACCAGGCGGTCAGCGACGAGCTGGGAGCGGACTTGATCATCCGCCACCGTCGCCGCCGGGGAGACGACGAGCCCCCTGACGGCTGGATCATCATGACCGAGGTCGAGCTGCACCTGGGCGATCCGGTCCCCGACAGCACCGTCATCGTGCCGGACCTCTCCGGCTGGCGCCGGGCGCGCATGCCGCGGCGACCCTCGACCGCCGCCATCACGCTGCGGCCGGACTGGGTGTGCGAGATCCTCTCGCCGGGCGCCCGCAACGCCCGCCTCGACCGGCTCGTGAAGATGCCCCTGTACCACCACCTGGGCGTGCCCTGGCTCTGGATCGTCGACCCCCTCGCCCACACGGTCGAGGCCTACCGCCACGAGCCCGAGGGCTACCTGCAGGTCGGCGTCTTCGGGGGCACGGGCCCGGCCACCATCCCGCCCTTCGACGAAGAGCCCTTCGAGCTGGGCCACTGGTGGCCGGACGATGGGGAGGGCGACGCGGCCTGAGCCGCCCCGATGGTGCGGCCGGGGAGGCCCACGACGAGCATGACCCAGGGCTCGGAGAAGGACCGCGTCGTGGGCCACGTGGGGTGTCGAGCTCGCCCCCGAGCGTGCGGCTCAGGTCTGGTGCTTGTCGGCGTCGAGGGGTGTGGTCTTGGCGAAGCCCCAGAAGGCGAGGTCGTTGTCGGCGTTGGCCGCGGCCGCGTCGTGCTGCTCCTTGTAGAAGCTCCAGTAGGAGTTGGTGGGGTCCTGCCGGTCCGAGACCGCTTCGTCGCCCCAGACCGCGCCGCCCTCTCGGCCCACCACGCCGCCCTCCTCCTCGCCCAGAGAGAGCGCGTGGGCGCGGACGCGCTCGAAGCGCTCGCGGGCGATCTCCCGCGTGGGTTCGTCGATGCCGGAGCCGAGGGACTCCACGAAGGCCTCGGGCGTCGCGTCCTCGGCGGCGAGGCGGTCGTACAGGCCGGCGTCGATGACGCTCGGGAGGCTGCCGAGCATGCCGTCGCCCTCGGCCTCCAGGAAGGCGCCGTCGTTGTCGATGCCCTGCAGGTCGACGCCGTCCGGACCCTGACGGACGAAGACGTTGCCGCCGTGGCGATCACGCTCGCCGGTGAAGGCGTCGAGCCACTGCAGCGCGTTGAGGCGTTCCTGGAGTCGGGGATCGTCGTAGTCGAAGTCCCGGTAGACGTCGGCCTCGGCCTCGAGCTCGGGGGAGAAGCGGGTGTCGGCGAGGGATTCGCCGCCGGCACGGTCCATGACGATACCCATGGTGCCGCCGAGGGAGGCGTACTCGGTGGCGACGGTGGCGTCGGTGCCGAGGAAGGCGTCGGCGCGCGCTGCTGCGACGGAGCGGTCGTTCTCCTTTCGCTTCTCGTCGAGCGTGCCCGCCTGGACGCCGGCGTCAGGCTTGAACACGCCAGCGACCTCGCCGCCGTCGGCACCCCGGAAGGCGCTCGAGAACACGGCGTTGGAGGCACCCTCGCCCAGGACCGAGATGTCGCCGACCTGGTTCTTGACGTTGCGGCCGTGGGAGAGCCCGGTGGCGAGGGTCTCGTGCTCCACCCGTAGGCGAGGGAGGAGCCGCTCGGCGGTGGCCACGCGGTCGGCGGAGCCGGGGTCGTCAGCGTGGTCCGCGATGTAGGTCTCGACGCGCTGGAGGAGGGCGTCGAGGCGTGCCTGGAGGTCCTGCCGGCTCTGGCTCGAGCCGTCGGATCGCTTCTCGGCGCGCTCGTAGCTCTTGACCGCGTCGAGCATCCTGCTCCAGCGCCCCTTGCCGAGGACGGACTTGCCGCCGGTGGCCTTCAGCGCGTTGTGGGTGCCCTGCAGGATACCGGTGCGGTGGGCCTGACCCGGCGCGGCCCCGAGGTCCGCGTCCTGCGCGGCATCGAGGATGGGCGTCTCCGCCCTGACGCCAGCGGGAGCGACCTGATCGAGCATGGCCTGATTCCCTGCGCCTCCGGCCGTGGTCTCCGCGGGTGCGCCCGGGTTGTCGGCGGCTGCGCGTCGACGGGGCTTCTTGGCGAACGGGTTGCGCAGGGACTTCACGGCGGTGCTCCAAGCGACAAAGGCGGCGGCGTAGCAGCCAGGACGCCCGATGGGTAGTACCCGCCGGGCCATTCCTCGCCCCCTCTCAGGTACCGGAGGCCTGCACACCGCCGAAACAGGATCCGTACCCCGCGGGGGGATGCACGAGCCGGCGGGACGGGCGGAAACCGCAGTGCGGAACAGAGGATGTCGTGGGCACGAGGAACGCGGCTGTCGGAGACACGTACTCCCCAGAGGACGTGGACACGCGCTGAACGCGACCACGCGGCGTTCGTCCCCCGTCGACACGTGTGTTCTCCCCCATGCGGGTCTCATGGATCCCGCGGCTGGACTCGAGGCCGGACGCGTACACGCCCACGCCGACCTCGTCCCACCCCCCTCACCCCACCCCGAGACACCCCGCCAGGAACGCCCGGATCGCCACCAGGTCCTCGCCGATGGTGTGGGCATGGGCGTACGCCTGGAAGTCCACGGGCAGGCCGGCGTCGATGAGCGCCTCGATCTGGCGCGCGGTCCGGTCGAACGGGACGACGGGGTCGGCGCGGCCGTGGGTGATCAGCCAGGGGCGGGCCTTGGCGGCGTCGGAGAGCGCGTCCACCAGGGCGTCGAGGGAGGCGACGTAGCCCGAGGCCCCGGAGCAGCCGGCCAGCGGGAGCGCGGTGCGGCCGCCCCACTCGAGCGTCATCAGGCAGCCCTGGGAGAAGCCGAAGAGCGCCGTGTCCTCGGGGGCCTGGCCCTGGTCGGTGAGCTCGTCGAACAGGCGGTCGAGGAGGTCCCTGGAGCGGAGGACGCCGGGCAGGTGGTCGGGGGGCAGGCCGTACCAGCTCCGGCCGCCGTACCAGGGGTCGGGGGCGTTGACGAGGAGGTAGCTGACGCCCGGCAGGCCGAGGGCCCGGGGCATCCAGTGAAAGCCCTTCGACGAGTCACCGCGGCCGTGGAGGACCACGACGAGCTTGCCCGAGGGCGCCGGGGGCCGGAACAGCTCGCAGGGCAGGGTGGAGAGGTGCACGAGGGCTCCGAGAGGGGAGAGGGCGTAACCGGCATCGTCGACGGACCGGTTAGTCCGCCCCATGTCCAAGCCCACCCGCAGTCCCGTCGAGGATCTCCGCGGCGCCAGTCGCCTCGCCGTGGAGGCGACCCAGGGGATCACCGCCCTCGTCGAGGAGATGCACCGCACCATCGGCTCCGGCCCCGCGGTGCTGGGGCGCCCGCTGGCCGTCCCGGCGCGGGCCGTGACCCGGGTGGTCTACGGGGGCGTGGGCGGCACGGCCGGGGTGGTGGGCTCGGGGATCGACCGGGCGCTCGCCCGCCTGACGCCGCTCCTCCGCGAGGCCCGCCCCACCGCCGAGCACGAGGCGGTGCTGGCCGCGCTCAACGGGGTGCTCGGCGACTACCTGGAGGCCACCGACAACCCGCTGGCCATCCCCATGCGCCTGCGGGTGGACGCGATGCCCGTGGTCCTGACGGCCGGCGGGATCGCCCAGGCCCTCCCCCGGCGCACGGGCCGCCTGCTGGTGACGGTGCACGGCTCCAGCATGAACGACCGGCAGTGGCATCAGGACGGTCACGATCTGGCGCGGCGGCTGGCCGATGACGGCGACCGCACCCGGATCGACCTGAACTACAACACCGGCCGGCACATCTCGACCAACGGGTCCGACCTGGCGGCGCTCCTGGAGGACCTGGTCCAGCACTGGCCCGGCCCACCCCTCGACGAGATCGTGCTCCTGTGCCACAGCATGGGCGGCCTGGTGGCCCGCAGCGCCCTGGCCGTCGCCGAGGCGCGTGGCCTGTCCTGGCGACCCCGCGTCCGGGCCGTCGTCTTCCTGGGCACCCCCCACCATGGCGCGCCCCTGGAGCGCGGCGGCAACTGGGTGGACATCCTGCTGGGGGTGAGCGCGTACAGCGCGCCCCTGGCCCGCCTCGGCAAGATCCGCAGCGCCGGGGTGACCGACCTGCGCCACGGCCTCCTGCGCGACGAGGACTGGCTCGGACGGGACCGGTTCGTCCGGCGCCCCGACCCGCGCACCCCGCTGCCCCTGCCCGACGGCGTGGCCTGCTTCGCCGTGGCCGGGGACCTGGGTGCCAGGGCGCTGCCCGGCGACGGTCTCGTGCCCGTCGACAGCGCCCTCGGCCGACACCGCCGGCCCGCCCTTGACCTGGGCTTCCCCGAGGGACACACCTGGGTCGCCGAGGGGGTCTCCCACCTGGGACTCCTCCGGGATGACGCGGTCTACGGTCAGGTCCGCGACTGGCTGGCCTGACCGGGTCCGGGCCTGTGGCGGTGCGCCGGCCTGCCCCGTGGTGGATGGTCAGCGCGGGGCGGGCTGCGCGATGACCTCGGTGCAGGCGCGCTCGTCCTCGACGGTGATGCACAGGGTGTGAGGTCCGGGCTCCAGCGTCCATGCGCCGGGAAGGCGCACCCGGTTGCCGCCTTCGATCCGCGCCTCGTCGACGAGCTCGCCGTTGTCGGTCAGTCGGTAGGTCTGCGGGCCGGCGCCGGTGGTGATCCGGAGCTGGATCCGCTGGTCGGCGTCGATGGTGGCGCCGGGGGCCAGGATTCCATCGGCGGTCTCGACCATGAGGTGCACCGCGCCGCCCTTGGTCCGAACGGTATCCAGGGCCGGCCAGACACCGACGAGCAGCAGGGCCGCCGCGGCCAGGGCCAGCCCTCCGCCAGCGAGTCGCCACAGCCGCCCCATCGGGCGCGAGGCCCGCGCGGATCGGGACGGCAGGGCTTCGAGCGGGACGGGGCCGGGCGCATCGGCCGTGTCCGGGACCGCATCGGGCTCGGGCAGCGGCAGCATGGACGGGGGCCGGGACAGGTCGAGGGGGGGCACCGGCTGTGCATCGGTCCGGATGGTCTCCAGGGCCGCAGCGGTCGCTGGGTCCTCCCCCCACATCGCGTCCACCCGGTCCACCTCGTCGGAGGACAGCTCCCCGGCGGCGTAGCGCTCCAGCAGCAGCCAGTTCACGGTCATGGCGCCTCCGCCACGGCCCGGGCCGCCGCGCGGATCTGTCCGATCCGCTTGACCACGGCGCGTCGGCTGACCCCGATCATCGCGGCCACCTCGCCCTGGGCCACCCCGTCGACGAAGTGCAGCACCAGGATCTCCGCGCTGCGGTCGTCCAGGGTGGCGACCAGCCGGGTGAGGGTCTCGTGGTGGATCGCCCGGTCGTCGATCCGGGCGGCGACAGCGGGGCTCAGCAGATCTCCGTGATGATCGAGGAGGTCCTGGCGGCGACGGCGGTCCCGGAGTCGGTTGAGGCAGCGGTGGGTGGCGGCGCGGAACAGGTACGGCAGGTCCACGTCGGTCCGGCCTCGGTGGAGCAGGTCGATGAACAGCTGCTGCACGATGTCCTCCGCGCTGGCGCGATCGCCGAGCACCCGCTCGCACTTGCGGAGCAGGGCCGGTGCGGTGCGCGCGTACAGCTGCTGGATCGGGGTGGGATCGGCGACGGGAGGCTCACAGGGTGTCGGGCGTCTCGCAGTCGACGGCGCGCGCCTCCTGCAGGCGGGCCTGCCCGATGATCATGTCATCCGGCCCGGTCTTGACCAGGGTCACCCGCAGGCCCTCGTAGGTCTCCGGGGCTGCTGCGAACCAGGTGTAGGGCTCGAAGTCGTCGACGGTCGCCGCGTGGGTCTGCTCGACCTCCCCGTCGTCGTTGAAGTCAAGCAGGATGTCCAGGTTGGCCCTTCCCTCCCGCTGCGCGGCGACGGTGAACTGGAGGCAGGTCGCCTGCTCGGAGGTCACCCCACTCAGGGTCGACAGCCGGACCGGGTCGCCGCGGAGCCGGGGGCCGACCTCCTCGGGGTGCCACAGGGTCTCCGGGAGCACCTGGCCCTCCTCGATCTCCCAGTCGCACGGGCCGTCATCGCACCAGGCCTCGAACAGGGGATCCGACAGGAGGTCCGTGGGGCCGCCACAGATGATGGCGAAGGTGGGCAGGACCAGAAGCAGGCGAAGGGGGGGGATCATGGGGGTCTCCGGGATCAGTAGGCGAGGCGGGCGCCGATGTGGAGGGTGAGCTGGCCCGAGTCGTGGCGGTTGCCGTGCAGGTCGCGCAGCACCGGCGCGGTCGAGGCCTCGAGCTGGGTGTACAGGCCGAACGGACGCCACGGGCGCTCGCCGACGGTGGGGACGATCTGCAGGCCGAGGGAGGCGGTCAGGTTGGGGCCCCAGAAGGCCTCGCGGACGACGCTGTCGTCCACCCACGACTCCCGCTGGTCGTCATAGGAGCGGCGGATGTACCGGCTGGCCACCCGCGCCGGGCCCAGGCCGGCCTGGGCGTAGGGGACGAACCAGCCACGGACGAGCGGGGCCTGGACCCGCACCCCCGCAGCGGCGCGCCACCCGTGCCAGGAGAACTGGGTCTGGCGGGTCGTGGCATCGCTCGTGCCGCCCACCGCGCGTCGGTAGAGCTGCTCGATGGGGCTCAGGGCGAGGAAGCCAGCGAGGTGGCGGCTCGGGGTGACCACCAGCTGAGCGCGCCCTCTGAAGAAGTGCCAGGGCGACTGGCGGAAGCCGAACGCGACCAGGTTGTCGGTGAGGGCTGAGGTCCGATGCTGCTCGTTCGTCACGGAGAGCTCGAGGGCGACCCGCTCCAGGGGCTCGCGCTGCCACCACCGCTGCACGTGCTCGCCCGCGGCGGCCCCCGAGCGACCCCCGCCGCCCTTGTCGTCGGCGGCGATCTTGTCCTGGACGACGCACGAGGCGGGGTCCAGGGCCGTGGTCGTCGCGGGGTCCACCGTGAAGGGGCACAGGCCGACCTCGCCGGTGCCTTCGTCGACGAGGGCGTCGTAGCGCCCGGCGGGCAGGCGGAGGGTCACCGGGTCGCCGAGGACCGTGTCCACCTCGGCCACGACGGTGCCCGAGTCGCGATGGGTCAGGGTCCACCGGGCGGCGCCGTCGGGGATCCACACGCGCCCTCCGTCGCCGAGGCCGGGCTGGGTGAGGGCGACCCGTCCGTGGCCCCGGAGGGCGGTCTCGAGGGTGGGGTGCTGGCGGCCCACCACCGTGGCCGCACTGCCGACCACGGTGCGGTCGTAGGCGTAGGCGTAGGCCTCGTCGAGGTCCACGCGGCCGTCGTCGTTGTCATCCGCCGCCCCGCGGAGGCCGGTGATCAGGTGGTGGGTGAACACGCTGCCGCCGAGGTTGTCGAGCTCCTGGGACAGCTCGTCGCCGGTGGAGGAGGCGAGGATGGCGAGCCCCTCGACCTCCAGGCCCTGGACGGTGGCCGTGGAGAAGGCCGGCGCGGGCTGCATCCCCTTGGCCGTCGCCAGGGCGCCCGACTGGCAGGCATCGACGATGGCGATCTGGATTGCTGCGGGGCTGTCGGCGAGGGTGGCGCGGAGGTCGGCGAGGGGGAGGGGCTCCGGACCCAGGTCGAGGCCGTGTGGGCGTGCGTGGCCCGAGTAGTAGAACAGGCCCCGCGCGTGGGGCACATCCGCCGCCTCGATGGCCACGGCCATGTCGTCGAGGGCATCGCGGACGGCCTCCGGGTCGGGGTCGAGGAGGACCGTGAGCCGCTCCTCGGCGACACCGCCGAGCTCGGTGAGCACCTCGGCCATGCGGGCGGCGTCGGCGTGGGCGTGGCGCAGCGGTCGCTGGCCCGGGCCGGGACGGTTGGAGCCGATGACCACCGCCCATGTCGGCGGGGTCGGATCGGGCTCGGCGGCGAGGGCGGCCGGGGCCAGGGCCAGCAGCAACGGGAGGAACATGGACGCTCCGGGGGCTTCACCCAGTACACACCCGAGCCGCCGCAGGTGGGAACCTGTGGGTCGATCTTTTTCGGGAAGGGCGCGTGCGCGGGGGTCGGCGGGGGTGGTCCGCCCCGGATGATCGACCGGTGAGCCCCACCGTCAGCCGGGGCTCTCCACCGCCTCAGCCGGCGCGTTATCTAAAGCAGGCCGGTGAACTTTAGACAGCGCGGAGCGTTGTCCAAGTCGCTTCATCTTTGGAGGGTGGGTGTCTGACTCGCGTCGTGGTCGATGGGTCCTGACCTCGACCGCCGGAGAGCAGGTGCGTGCGTTCGTGCCTCCGCCTCTTCCGCTCGACCCACCGCTCGCGTTGTCCCGCGCCGATCTGGACCTGATGGAGCTTGCCAACCGAGCCCTCGGGCGCCTCGACGGCCTCTCCTATATTCTCCCGAACACCAGCTTGTTCGTGTACATGTATGTTCGGAAGGAGGCCCTGCTGTCGTCACAGATCGAGGGAACGCAGTCCTCCCTCTCCGACCTGCTCAGGCACGAGGTGGACGCTGCTCCGGGCGTCCCGGTCGATGATGTCGCGGAGGTCTCGAACTACATCCGAGCCATGGAGCACGGGCTGGAGCGTCTCCGAAACGGTTTTCCCCTCTCGCTGCGGCTGCTCCGTGAGATTCACGAGCGCCTGCTCGCCGGGGGCCTTGGCGGCGGCGAACCTGCATGTGGGGGCGGACGCCGTCGGCCCGCCACCGCCCGGGGCCGGGCCCGAGGCGGACCTGCTGTGCCAGCTGGCCATCCAGGTCATCGACGACGGGCCGGATCGCCTCCGGGAGGTGCCAACGTGACCCGCCCGTGCTGCCCGTCTTCCCGCACGCCGATGCCCGGGTCCTGATGGGCCTGGGCGTGTCTGCTCAGCGGCTCACCGCCGCGACCACCTCGTCGACGCAGGCATCGATGTCGCGCCCGCCGGTGACCACCGACATCGTCGCGAGCCGCGGGAAGCAGGGCGAGTGAACGAAGGCGCGCAGGGCGGGCTCGCGGGAGGCATCCCACGCATGACCCTGGGCGGCGAATCGAGCCTGGTCTCGGGCGGTCACGATGCGAACGCCCTCGTCCGGGTCCTCGTGGGGGCGCACCCACACCACGTGTGGCATCGGGGCGAGCAGGGCCTCGAGGCGCGCCATGTCCGTGGGATCGTCGGCGTGGGCGTGGCCGGCCCCGAAGTCCAAGACGAAGTCGGGGAAGTCGCGCAGGGCGGCCTCGGCCGCCGCCAGGCAGTGGGGGCGGCGGATGGCATCCCGGGCGGCCCAGTCCGAGGCGGCCTCGTAGGCCCGCACGTCGAGGCCGTGCCGCACCATGGGGGCGAACCCGATCCAGTCGAGCGGGGCGTAGGGCAGGTCCAGCGCGGCGCTGACCGCCCGCGCCAGGGTGGTCTTGCCGGCGGCCATGGGGCCGATCATCACCAGGGGAAGGCGAGTCATGCCGGCATCTTGCCACAGCGGCCCCCCTCTGACGCGGCCGCCCCTCCCTACCCCAGCACCCCGAGGCCCCGGGCCTCCACCCCGGGCAGCACCCGACCCAGGTCGGGCTGGCCGAGGGCGCCGCACAGGACCTCGGCGTAGATGGCCCGCGCGTCGAGGGTGACGGGCAGGTCCCACGCATCGAGGACGCCGCCGGGGGCCAGGCCGGGCCAGTCGGTGATCACCCGACGCCCGCGCACGGTCCCGCCGAGGACGAAGGCGGCCCCGCCACGGCCGTGGTCGGTGCCGAGGGAGCCGTTCTCGGGGATCCGCCGACCGAACTCGGAGACGACGACGACGGTGGTGCGGGCCCACCGGGGCCCCAGGGCGGTGCGCAGGGCGCGGAGGCCGTCGCCGAGGGTGCGGGCGCGCTCGGCGAACAGGGCGCCCTGGACGAAGTGGGTGTCCCAGCCGCCCAGGTCGACGCAGGCGACGCGCACGCCGAGGTCGGCCCGGATGAGGGTGGCCAGGTCGCGGAGGTGGCGTCCGAAGGGGTCGTCGGGGAAGGCGCCTTCGGGGGCGGGGGCATCGCGGAGGGCCTCCAGGGCGTCGAGGGCCGCGAGGGTGCGGACGCCGGCGGTCCCCACGGGCCCCGGCTCGGCGGCGTACAGCCGGGACAGACCCTGGCGCAGGCCCCCCTCGGGGGGGCGGGGCAGGTCGTCGAGGCCGTCCAGCACGGTCACCCCGGGCGCACCGCGGAGGGCCTCGGGCAGGGTGCGGCCGAAGGCCAGGGCGGTGAGCGGTCCGACCTGGGGCAGCGTCTGCAGGTGCCGGCCGAGCCACCCCGACGCCAGGCGGTCGCCGCCGTGCTCCAGGTGGTCCTGGGCCTCGAAGTGGGACCGGGAGGTGTCGTCGGTCCCGACGGCGTGCAGCACGGTCACGCCGCCCTCCTCCCACAGGGCGTGCAGGCCCGCGAGGGCGGGGTGCAGGGCGAAGGTGCCGTCCAGGTCGAGCCCGCCGCCGGCCTCGTCGGGGGGCGCGACGGCCAGGGTGGGGCGCTGGGCCCGGTAGGTGTCGTCGGTGGTGGGCGCGACCAGGCTCAGGCCGTCGGCGCCACCGCGGAGGAAGACGTGGACGAGCAGGGGATCGACGGGGCTGCGGCAGGGCATCAGAACCCCTGGAAGGCGGGGCTGGCGAGGGTGAGGGTGGCGGTGGCGCGCCACGGATCGGGCGCGTCGGACCAGGCCTCGAGCAGGGCGACCCGCTCGTGCTCGGTGGGGCTCCGGCCGACCAGGTGGGCCCACAGGGCGGTCGGATCGTCGCCGAGCCGGTCCCTCAGGGCGTCCCAGGGCACGGACGCGCCGGCGCGGCCGTCGGCGAGGGCGCGGGCGAAGGCCCAGCGAAGGTCGAGGGTGCCGAGCCACCGGGTCGCCGCCCAGGGGTAGCCGTCGGGGGTGGGGTGGCCGCCGTGGGACTGGCCCATGCGGTCGAGGGCGCGGAGCAGGTCGGGGCCGGCGTGGTGGAGGGCGCCGAGGCTGCGCAGGGCGGAGACGACGAATCGGAGGGGGCGCTTGAGGCGGGTCCCCGGCGCCCGGAGCAGGGCGGGGTGCTCGAGGGTGGCACGGACGCACGCCCGCAGGTCGCCATCGGTGGTGCGAAAGACCTGCGCGACATTCGCGATGGCGTCTTCGGGGGGATCCTCGCCCAGGAACCAGCGGCACAGCTTGGAGGCGATGAACACCGAGGTCCCCGGGTGGGCCACCACCGTGTCGATGACCGCGTCCAGATCGGCCTCGCCCTGGCCCTCGGGCAGCACGCGGCCGAGGAGCGTCTTGGACCCGTCGTCGTGGCGGCCGGGCCGGAAGGCGACGGTCCCGCGGCCCCAGTCGTCATCGCCGTTGAGGGTCCAGCCCGACATCGCCCGGGCCGCCTCCATCACATCGCGCTGGCTGTAGCCGCCGTGCACCCCGAGGGCGTGCAGCTCCAGGAGCTCGCGGGCGTGGTTCTCGTTGGGAACCTCGCCGGGGCCGCCCTTGTTGTCGGCGCCGTCCAGGTACAGCAGCATCGCCGGGGAGGTCGCGCTCGCCCGGAGCAGATCCCGGAAGGACCCGAGGGCGTGGGTGCGCAGGCGGCGGGTGTCGGCGGCCTTGTAGTAGACGACGTCGCCCTTGCCGAGGGCCACATTGAAGTGATCCCCCCACATCACCACCAGCGACTCCAGGAGCTGACGCCGCGAAAACGTCGCGCGGAGGAGCTCATGGCGGGCGTGCTCCCGGGCGAGGGGAGCGTGGCGGGTGGAGAGGTTCTCGGCGGCCGGGCCCTCCACGGACTCGAACCGCCTCGCGAGGGCGCGGCAGGCCGTGTCGTCGATGCCCTCGGGGTGGAGCTGCTCCTCGAGAAAGGCCGCGCGGCCCAGGGCGGCCAGGCGGGCCCGATCCCCGGGCCACGGCCCGAGGCCCACCCGGTTCAGGAAGGCGTGTTCGGAGTCGATCTCGAGGCCGTCTGGCACGGTCACCGTGACCGGCCAGGCCGCCCCCAGGCTCCGGGCCACCGCCCCGCGCACCCCATCGCAGCCCGCGACGGCCACCGTCGCCAGCCCCCCGACCAGCACCCCACGCCGGCTCGGTCCGCTCCCAGCGAGACCGTCACTCACGCCGCCTCCGAGGCCTCATCGGCCGACACGGCCTCGCGAGGGCCCAGCCGGAAAACCGCCCCCAGCCCGGCCGCCCCGGTCCCGGCCACCAGCACCGCCGGCAGCAGCAGGAACCACCCGACCACCGGCAGGCCGCAGACGAGGGTGAGCACCACCCCGCCCTTGAGCGTCGCCAGCCACGGTCTCCCCGCATCCGCCGGCCCGGCCAGGGACGCGCCGATGTGGGTCGCCAGCCCCGTCGCCCCGACCATCGCCACCAGCAGCCACACGCCCAGCCACAGGATGCCCAGGCCGCGCACCGGCCCGGGCCCCCAGCTCATCAGCCCGATCGCGGGCGCCAGCAGGGGGATCAGCAGGCCGATCCCCACCGGGAGGGTCAGCCAGGCGGTCCGCGCGAACCGTCCCGTGGTCTGGCGGGTGAGGCCCGGGAGGACGGCGCGGACGGCCAGGAGCAGGGCGGGCACCGCGACCAGCAGGCCCACCAGGGAGGCGATCACGGCGGTCACGTCGGCGAGGATCATGGGGGCTCCGAGGGCTGCGCCAGGGTGGACGGACCGCGGGCGGGGATATTTCCGGCAGGCGGCAGATGCGGTGGTGGGCGGCTACCCGTCACCCTCGGAGGCCATCTTGGACCCCTCGCCCGGACCCGCCGCGCGGTACTACGCAGCCGTCACCGGGCGGTGGTGCGGGCCGGTGCGGATCCGCGTCGACGACCCGGCCGCCCTCGCTGCCGCGGGGGTGTCGTCCCTGAAGCGTCTCCAGCTCCGGGTGCTCGCCGCCTGGCCCGCCTGGCTCGGCCCCATCGAGATGCACACCACCGTCGCCGTCGAGGCCCCGGATGAGGTCGTGCACACCACCGCCTTCCGGTGGCGGGGCGTGACCCTGGAGCGCTCCCGGGAGGTGTTCCACGTCGCCGAGGATGGGGCGTCCCTGCGCATCTCGGGCGACGTCACCGGGTCCGGCCGTATCGCCGACGACGGCCTGGGCGCCCGCTACCGCCTGCGCTGGTGGGGCATGGACGTGGACCAGCAGACCCGGCTCACCCCGGGCTCGGACGGGTTGGACGAGGTGCGGATCACCCAGAAAGGTCCTGGCTTCCGGAGCGAGGAGGTGCTGGAGCGGGCTCTGGGAGGGTGAGGCTCGCCGGGCCCTGCCGGTGACACCGGGCGCGGGCACGGGCCTAAGCCGTGTTGCCGGTCTGCACATCCTCGAAGAGTCGCTCCTCGACACGCCCGGCGTGGCCGTGCAGCACCGAGATGTCCCCGGTGGGCTCGAGGACGACGGCCTGGACCTGGTCCAGCGCGGCGACGTTGTTCTCCCGGAGCTTGGCCAGGATGTCGCCGCGGGTCACCCGCACCCGCTTCAGGGTGTCGTCGAGGAAGAGGCCGCGGTGCACGAGCAAGGTGGGTGTATTGCCGATGATCTCGCGGAAGCGGTCATCGTCCTTGCGGCGACGGGCGACGAACCACTGCACGCCGAGCAGCGTGATCATCACGAGGAGCCCCGTGCCGAAGGCGGCCCAGGAGGGGGCCGTGCAGGTGGATGCCAGGGTGGAGGCGAAGGCCAGGGTGACGATGAAGTCGAAGTTGGACATCTTCGACAGCGCCCGGAGGCCCACGATGCGGATCCAGGCCACCGCCACGATGAAGGCGATCGGGACCAGGATGACCGCCCGCAGCAGGACATCGAGCCAGGAGATCTCGGTGAACAACAGGGCTCCTCGTCGTGTTCCGATGCTCGTGAGGGCCTCGGCAGGGCCGTGCACGCCTCGCGGTCTGCAGGGTTGCAGAGAGTTAGCCATCCCTATGCATGGGTGCAAACGGATCGACCGGGGTCTCTCGCGCCCATCCTGCGGATCGACCCGGATGGGGCGCCCCTCAGGTGTTGCAGTGCGTCCAGGTGCCGCGGCCGCCCTGGGGATCGGGTGCCGCGTAGGCCTCGCGGCCGGGCTGGACGCGGAACGGGTCGGACAGGACGTCCAGCAGCTCCCGGGTCGGCTGGAGGTCGCCGGTGATGGCGGCGGTGAGCGCGGCCTCGACCCGGTGGTTCCGGGGGATGTAGACGGGGTTGACCCGGTCCATCGCCCTGGCGGTCTCGACCGGGTCCGCCGCGCCCAGGCGCGCCTGCCACCGCGCGGTCCACGCCTCGGGGAGGGTGCCCGGGATGGGAGGCCGGCCGTGCCGCAGATCCTCGGCCAGGGTGCGGAAGCTCTGCGTCCAGTCCGCCCCCGCGGCCGTCAGGTGGCCGATCAGGTCCGCGACCAGGGCCTCGTCGCCGTCCTGCACGTCGCCGAGCCCGAGCTTGGCCCCCATCGCCGCCACCCGGGCCCGCTCGCCGGCCTCGTAGACCCGCTCCAGGACGGCCTGGGCCGGGGCCACCGCCCGCTCCGGCTCGGCGTCGATGGCGGGAAGCAGCGCCTCGGCGAGGCGGGCCAGGTTCCACAGGGCGATCTGCGGCTGCCGGCCCCAGGCGTACCGGCCGCCCTCGTCGACGACGCTGAACCGGGCGTCCGGGTCGGTGCGCTCCATGAAGGCGCACGGCCCATAGTCCAGGGTCTCCCCCGACAGGCTCATGTTGTCCGTGTTCATGACCCCGTGGATGAAGCCCACCTGCATCCACCGGGCCACCAGCCGGACCTGCCGCAGGCCGACCTGCTCGAGGAGCGTCAGGGCGGGCACCGGGCCCGGGTCCACGTCCGGGACGTGGCGGGCGAGGGCCAGGTCGACGAGGCGGCGGAGGCCCTCGGTGTCGCCGCGGATCGCCAGGTACTCGACGGTGCCGACCCGCAGGTGGCTGCTGGCGGTGCGGGCCAGGACCCCGCTGGGGCCCACCCGGTAGCGGCGGATTCTTGCGCTCGACCGGATGGCGGCGAGGGCGCGGGTGGTGGGGATGCCCAGGGCGTGCATGGCCTCGCTGACGATGTACTCGCGGACCACCGACTCGAAGGCCGCCCGCCCGTCGCCCCCCCGGGAGAAGACGGTGCGGCCCGTGCCCTTGAGCTGCAGGTCGACCCGGGCGCCGTCGGGGGTGACGAGCTCGCCCAGCAGGACGGCCCGGCCATCGCCCAGGCGCGGGTTCAGGTGGCCGAACTGGTGCCCCGCATACGCCAGGGCCACCGGCGTGACGCCCTCGGGGAGCTGCCCGCCGCCGAACCAGGCGGCGGCGTCGGCGCGCAGGGCGTCGACGTCCAGGCCGAGCTCCTCGGCGAGGGGTGCGTTGAGCAGCGCCAGCTCGGGGTCGGGCCAGGCAGCGGGGGTCGCGGGCTCGGCGAGGGCGGGCAGGGCCTCGGCCAGGGTGTGCTCGAGGGAGAGGGTCACCGGGGCTCCGGGGAAGGGCTTCGGGTAACCCCGAGGTCCACCGAGGGGCGGTGGGAGGGGTCTTGCAGGGCGACGATGAGGGTGCGCAGGGTGTCGCCGCTCCACCGTCCCGGCGGGGGCAGAGGCCACCGAGGGACGGCATCGTCCAGGTGGTAGCGCTCCCCGTCACGCCGCAGCACCCCGGCCAGGCCCGCGCGGCGGAGCTGGGAGAGGGTCTTGTGCAGCCGGTTCATCGCCGCGTCGGGCCGCATGCGCTCCCCGGGCCAGCCCGCGGCGATCAGCCCGGGTCCACCGCTAGCCGGCGTCCGTCGGCAGACAGGGCCGCCTCCTGCCACAGCTCCCACTCCACGCCGACGCGCGCTTCGAGGCCAGCGGGATCCGGGGTGCGGTGGGGGCCGCCGTGGGCGGGCAGGGCAGCGAGGGTCGACAGGGTGAGGGCGATGAGCAGGCGGCGCATGGAGGTCTCCAGAGAGTGGGGCCCCCAGCCAGGTCGGTCCCGGCTCCCCCTCGACCTACCTGTGCCTACCTGGGGCTCCCCGCTCCGGCGCCACCCGACGGATCCGCGCCCCACGCGCGCGCCGCTGCCTTGATCACAGCCGGGCTAGACCCTGCCGGGGAGGTCCCATGCGCTGCGTCGTGTTCGGCCACTCCGGCTCGGGCAAGTCCACCCTCGCCCGCTCCCTGGCCCGGGACGGCGCGGCCCACCTCGACCTGGACGCCCTCGCCTGGCGGCCCACCGATCCGCCCACCCGCGTCCCGCTGGACGAGGCGGGCGGCGCCATCCACGCCTTCATCGAGGCCCACTCGAGCTGGGTCATCGAGGGCTGCTACGCCGATCTCATCGCTCGGGCCCTGCCCCACGCCACGCGCCTCGTGTTTCTGGATCTGCCCGTGGCGACCTGCCAGGCCCACGCCCGCCAGCGGCCGTGGGAGCCGCACAAGTACCCCACCCCCGAGGAGCAGGACGCCAACCTGCCCATGCTGCTCGACTGGATCGCGGCCTACCCCGCCCGGGAGGGGCCGCTGGGGCGGGCCGCGCACGCCGCCCTGTACGAGGCCTTCGAGGGGGAGAAGGAGCGGCGCGTGGGTCGATGAGGGGGTGGGGGACAGGGACCTCGTCGGGTGGCCCACGTCGACGTTGCCCACCCGTCACGAATAGAACGGCTCCCGCGGGCGTTGCACCCGCCCAGACCCGACCCGGAGATCCCATGCGCCCGACCCCCTGGCTCACCGCCTCGGCCCTCTTGCTGGTGGGCTGCTTCGGCAGCTCCGAGCCCGCCAAGGCTCCCGCCGTCGACGAGGCCCACACCTTCGCCCACCCCGACGAGAGCAGCACCGACGAGGAGCCCGTCGACACCAGCCTGACCCTCGAGAAGGACACCTGGATCAAGCTCACCGGCTACTGGTACACCACCACGGACCGGGACCGGTTCAACGTCGCCGTCGGCGAGGGCGTCAACGCCTACGAGGCCCAGACCTGGCTCATCCGCGAGGGCAAGTCCGAGCCCGAGATCTTCGAGGGTCTCCTCGGCATGAACATCTACCCCCTCACCCTCGTCATGAAGGACGCCGAGGGCAAGGTGCTCACCAACCAGCTCAAGGCGGCCAGCGGCGGCGGCGGTCGGCTCAAGCCGGGCACCGCCTCCCTCGTCGTGCAGGTCGCCTCCAACGACCCGCCCGACCCGTCCTCCTTCGGCGACCCGCCCTCGCTCTGCTGTGGCAACCAGTGGATCGTCTACCTGAAGGGCACCTACCGCGAGCCCAAAAAGGACAAGGGCGCGACGCCCGAGGCGGGTGAGAAGCCGGCGGAGGGCGCCAAGCCCGAGGCGGCAGGGAAGCCCGAGGCGGGTCAGAAGCCCGAGGCGGGTGAGAAGCCTGCGGAGGGCGCGCCCTGAGCGGCGTCCTGGCGCCGATTCCGCGGCGTGGCTCTGATCCGTGAAGGGTCCCTGGTGGCTCGGGGCTCCATAGGGGGCGAGTGCCCTCGAGCCCTGGAGTCACCATGGTCCTGCTTCTCGCCCTCCTCTTCGGCGCGCCCGCCAGCGCTGCCGACGACTGCTTCGTCACGGCCGACAAGGACATCAAGGACGCCGAGCCCACCCTGTTCGTCCGCTGCGGCCTCGTCGGGCAGCGCCTCGGCATCTCCAGCGGGGAGCTGGAGGTCCCCGACGAGGATGGGGTCACCACGACCGTGCCGTGGGAGTGGACCGACAGCCGGGAGGTCTTCCGGGGTCGCGGGACCTCCGGGGCCATCACGGGCGGCACCGTGGTCGTCGGCGTCGGGGCGACGGCCTCCGAGGACGGCAAGGTCCGCCCCCGTCGGGAGACCTGCAAGTTCGCCGACTACACCGTCGAGGGGACCTACACCCAGACCTGCACCGTCACGCTCGAGGGCAATGCCTCGGAGACGACGGTGACGCTCCGGTCCTGGCTCGACCGCAAGGATCGTCTCGTGCACCGGGTCGTCCTCGAGGGCGAGACCTTCACGGCCGACGAGGAGGCGGTGGTGGATGTGGCCGTCTTCGACGCCGAGGCCAAGCTGGTCGAGACGACCGCGCTGCCCTTCCGTCGCTCGGTCGCCAGCGGCGTCGGCACCTTCGTGCCGGCCAGCCTGGACGGGGCGAGCAGCGACAGCAGCGTCTGGGACGGCTGGACCTACACGGTCACGGCGGACGACGGCACCGAGCTGCTGTCCGAGACCCTCGACATCACGCCCGACATCGTGGAGGGCGAGCTCACCGCGGAGTTCGCCAGGGAGGGTGAGGGCGTGGCCATCACCATCCGTGGGCGTGCCGACCGGCTCCAGGACGTCGCGAGCGTCGACATCAGCTTCTTCGACACGGTGGATGGGGAGCCCTTCGCCACCTTCTCGCCCGAGATCACCACCATCCACCGGCAGGGTGTGGCGCTGACCGGCTCGGGCGGCGATCCCCTGGGTCAGTCCTGGGTGATCACCTCCACCGGTCTGGACGAGGACGGCGAGGTCATCGCCGGTCCCTACCGCGTGACCGTCACCGGTGTCGTCGGCGCCGAGAAGAGCGACCGCAACATCACGGGCGGCTCCCTGCGGGATGGCATCGCCTGGTCGGTCCGTGGGAGGGGCACGCGGTGGGACTGGACGGACTGGGAGAGCACCGAGCTCATCGCCCGTACCACCGTCGATGCCGCGACCTGGACCCACACCGTGACGCCCGTGGGCGATCGGGCCAGCATCCGGCTCGGTGAGGAGACCTTCCGGCTTCAGCGCCTGCGCGGCGCGCTCACCGAGTCCGGCACCGCGCGCGTCGAGGCCCTCTACAGCCGCGTGGAGGCCGAGGACTGGGACCAGACCATGATCATCCAGATCGACCCGACAAGCAGTACCGGCGCACCCGTCTCGAAGCCCCCCCCGCCCAAGCCTGATCGCTGGAACGACCTGGATGGCGACGGCGAGTGGGACGTCACGCCCTACAAGTGGCCTACCTGACCGCGGCGGCTCGGGTGCCGGAGGGCCCAGGCGCGTCCTCGGCCCCCGTCCGATGGGGGTCCGGCAGGACGCCCGGGCATCCCGGTGCGGTGGGCGAGGCGGACGGTCAGGCCGGGCTCCGCGAGGATGCCGGTGTGGCGGCAGGCTCTGCGGGAAGACGGCTGCGGCACCTGGTCGAGCACCCGGTGGGCAAGCGGCCGGGTCAGCCGGCGAGCCGCGTCAGGTGTGACGGCAAGCCACTACGCATCGGGCCACGCCCACCCGTCGAGGCGCCCGACGTAGTCCATGTGCAGCCCGCCCTCGATCCCCGCGGGCAGCGCCTCGCCGTTCGACGCCCACGTGATGCGCTCCGTGTCGAGCCACCCCGTGAGCGTGACAAGAGCGTCGTGGACCGCCGACATCCGCTCCCGGTCCAGCGCCTTCGCCAGCAGCTCCCGGTCCTCGGGTCCGAGCCGCGCGACCAGCGCGTTGATGTCGGCCGCATCGGGCGCCTTCGAGAAGCGCTCCTCCTCTCGAACCAGCCGCGCTCCGAGAGACGGCGTGTTCTCGACCAGCTCGTCGATGAAGCCCTTGTACGCGGCCAGCGCGTCGGGTTTCGGCTCTGCCATCGTACGTCCCTCCCGGAAGCCGACCTCAGACTACTCCCCGGGACCGGTCATGCGGTGGCCGGAACGTGCGCCACCGCCGCCCGCATCGGCTCCAGGCTCGGCGTCGGGCGAACACCTGGGCGATGCCGCCGTCTTCGATGTCGTCGTCGTCGATCTCCAGGTGGATGGTCATCGAGCCGGACGGAGCCGTGGGGTGCTCTTCGATGCCCGTGACCTCGAAGGCGGTGCTCGCGGCGGTGAGGAGCAGGTGGTGGGCGGTGGTCACGGCGTCACATCGTGCGGCCGTCGATGCGCTTGGGGGTGAGGTCGTCCACGGTCAGGCCTCCTCGTCGTCAGGAGTCGACGCGAACAGCGGGCCGGGCGGGCGTGAGGGTGCTGCGCGGTAGGCCTGCTCGGGATGGTTGGGGATGTCCGGGTGGGTGCGCTCGAGCTCGCGATCGGCGACCATCGGGGTGAGCAGCTTCTCGACGAGTCGCGCCACGTTCTTGCGACCGAGTCGTTCCGCGATCTGGGCCGCAGTCAGCGGGCCGTCGGCAACCAGCGCACGGATGATCGGCCGCAAGGTAGCGCGTCGGGGGCGTGGTCCGAGCTTCGCGATCCGGGCTGCAAGGTCCGGCCGAACCGCGGGAGGCGGTGACGAGGTGCCGGTGACAGCGGCGTCGTCGGCAAGGTCCCCCCCATCCGTTGTGAGCTCCCCCCCATCCAACGTGAGGTCCTCCCCATCCAGCGAGAGGTCCCCCCCATCGGAGCCGAGCTCCCCTGCATCCGCTTTGACTTTGGCCGAGCCGACCATGGGGACCTTGCCCGAACCAGGCATGGGGACTTTGGCCGGACCAGCCATGGGGACTTAGGGCCGGCTGCTACACTCTGCGGCGGCTGGTGATGCGGCTGGGTCTGGACGGGTGGAAGAAGGAGATCCCAATGGCGGTCGAGCAATACGCTGTGCAGCACTACGCGAAGGAGTGAGCGTGCCTCACGGGCGAACCATCCGCATCTACCTGGCCGACGGCTCCGCAGCGGGCATCCGCCACGCCGAGGTCGTCAACTGGACGGGCCAGGCCATCGTCTGCCCCCGCGGCCGCATCGGCGAGCTGAAGAAGTGGGACGAGAGCCAGCGCCCCGGCGTGTACCTGCTCGTCGGCGATGACCCCGACGGCACGCGACCGCTCGTCTACGTCGGCGAGGCCGAGAATGTGCAGGACCGGCTGAGGCAGCACGCGACCGACTTCAAGAAGGAGTTCTTCGACCAGGTCGTGCTCTTCACCAGCAAGGACGCCAACCTGACCAAGGCGCACGTGAAGTACCTGGAGTCTCGCGTGGTCGAGCTGGCCCGGGAGATCGACCGGGTGACGCTCGCCAACGGGAACACGCCGCCCCGGCCGTCCCTGCCCAGGGCCGACCGGGACGCGATGGAGGAGTTCCTGGGGCCGATGCGCCTGCTGCTGGCCGCGCTCGGGTTCGTGGCGCTGCAGCCGCTGGCGAAGCGAGTGGACCAGGACGGTGTGGCCGCGGGCCCCACGGGACCGCTCGCAGATGTGCTTCTGAATTTCTCTGTGCCCAAGCGTGGTGTCGACGCCAACGGTCACAGCACGGACGAAGGCTTGGTCGTGCTCAAGGGGTCGCTCGGGGACAGCAAGGTCCGGGACTCCCTGTCGAAGGGTTGGAGAGCACTCCGTGAAGAGCTGATCGCCGACGGAGCCATCACCGACACGGGCGCGGGCATCGTGTTCAACCGGGACGTGCTCTTCTCTTCGCCCAGCGCTGCGGCGGGCGTGGTCTGCGGTGGCGTCTGGAACGGGCGTGCCGGTTGGAAAGACGCCCAGGGCCGCACTCTGGGGGAACTGGAGGATGCAGCCATCGCTGCCGACGAGGCGGAGGCGACGTGACGGTGTCTCCTGCCGATTGTCGCCTGGAGCTCCAGGTCGGCGAGACCACCATCCCGTATGCCGTCCGGGAGTCGCCCCAGGCGAGCCGCAAGCGCATCGTGGTGCGTCCGGCCGGGGTCGAGGTCGTCGTGCCGGCTGGGACGCCCCTGGAAGGCCCAGACGGCGTGCTGGAGTACGTCGACCGCAAGCGCCGCTGGCTCTTCGACTCCGTCCGCGAGGTGGGGGCAAAACACGAGAAGCTCCTGACCCAGCGATACGCGTCCGGGGCCAAGCTCCAGTACAAGGGGCGCTGGCTCATGCTCGACGTGCAGCCCGCCGAGGTGGCGCGCGTTGAGATCACCTGTCGCAGCAAGTTCCACGTCCGTGTCCCAGTGGGGCTGGCTGGCCAGGCGCGCCTGGAGGCCATCCGGTCCGCCTTCGACTCCTGGCTCCAAGAGCGCGCGCTCCGAGACGCCAGAGCCTACGCACGACGCCACCAGGCCAGGCTGGGCGTGGAGCCCGAGGACGTGCGCCTGGGCAACCAGAAGCATGCCTGGGGCACCTGCGGGCGTGACCTGGTGGTGCGGGTCCACTGGCGGCTCGTCCAGGCCCCCGCGCCGGCCATGGAGTACGTCGTGGGCCACGAGCTGACGCACCTGCTGCACCGCAACCACTCGCCGGAGTTCTGGGATGCCCTGGGCACGACGATGCCGGACTGGGCGGACCGGAAGGCGATGCTGGAGCGGTGGGAGGTGGAGCATCGGGCGGTGTAGCCGGACATCTTCTGGCAGTTCCACCATGGTCGTGTTGCCACACTGGCACTATCCTTCGGTCGAGGAGGGTCGCCCGTGACGAGGCGCAGCTATCCCAGGCCGCCGATCGTCGAAGCGGTTGTCGACTTCCGCTTCTCAGCAGAGGTGACCGGCTTGGCGCTATACCGAACCCTCTCCGAAGCACTTTCGGAGCAGTACCCGGGTCCTCTTAAACACAGGGACCGCGTAGAGGTGCGGGCAGCCATCGGTCAGGGATCAGTCAGCACGTCAGCAAGCAGCAAGAAGGACCTGACTTTCCTGGTGTCGGGCGATGAGCGCCGGTTGCTGGGGTGTGGTGATGGAGTCTTGTCGAGCCATGTCCTCGCGCCGTACCCTGGTTGGGAAGCGCTCATCACGCAAACAAGGGACGCTATGGCAGCTGCCCACGGTCTTCTTGAAGGGCACGTTCTTGAGCACGTTGCGGTCCGCTATATCGACCGCATCGTGCTCCCGCCGAACGCCGAGTCGTTCAACGAGATGCTTCCGGCCATGCCGGCGCGGCCCGATGCGATGCCTAGTCAGCTGACAGGTTTCCACTATGTCACGCAGTCCTTCGACCCGGATGCACGCATGCATGCCAGCCTCACGTTGGCCAGCGGTCCGAGGGACGAGGGCGAAGGCCCCATCGTCTTCTACGACTTGTCGTTGCTCATGGATGGAGACCCTCTCTGCGAGGCTGCGGGCGACGATTGGCTCGAGCATGTCGAGTACATGCACGACCGCCAGCGCGACATCTTTGAGGGTTCAATAACTGATCTGCTCAGGGAGACGTTCAAATGACCGCAGCCACTCGCCAGGAATGGGGTGTAGACCGCGCCGGATACGGCCCGCTTCGTCCGATGCCCAGACCGCGAACGGAGGGCATGTGGATTCCGGGCTCGTTCGTCGGGGCAGGGCAGAGTGCAATCTACTTGGATGCTCTGGCAGACAACATCGGTGCAGGTCGAGACAGCCGTCTTCCAGAGCTGAAGGAGGCATCAGACGGCACCGCCTGGCTTGAAGAGGTCTATTCCCTGGTCGCCTCGGGCGATCCCGACACTGCCATCGACTTGGTGTTCGACAATATCGACGAGATGCTCCTGGAAGGACACTTCGATGCCTGCAACGAGCTTCTGTTGGCGGTCGACGTGAAGAGACTCGATACCAACCTATTGGTCGCCCTTCTGTCGGTCACGAGGGACGCCAAGGCAGCGCTATCGCACCGAGATGAGTTCGTTCGGCGGGTCAAGCATCGCCTCGAATCGCTCGCACCGAAGCGTCGTGAGAGCCTTCTGGCCGGACTTCTCTGACGGGCGGTGTGAAAGATGGGGGAGTCCCAGTTCGATTCGGACGTGCCTTTCATGGATTCCGGGCACATGGCAGCGGCGGTCGTCTGTCGAACTGACCACGGAAACCTGCATGCGGGTCTCCTCCATCGCCGAGCCGGGCAGCACCCGGGCGTCCTGCACCTGGGTTGGCAGGACCATCTGTCGGAGGAGTGGTCCTGGGCGAAGTTGTGGGCTGTTCCCGAAACCGAACCAGAGAAGCTGCGCGTGGCGGCTGGGGTCTGCCGTCGCATCATGAGGGTCTACAAGAAGCGCAGGGCGTTTCCTTATGCCCTGGCGTGGCTGGGTAGCGACTTCAACTCCAGGGGCGGGCTGCGGTTGAAGCCGGGGAGCAAGGGCCTGACGTGCGCCACCTTCATTCTTGCTGTCTTCAAGACGGCTGGAGTGGAGCTTGTGCTCGAGGAGGACTGGCCCATCCGTACTGCTGACGACCGGCGCTTCCTGGAGTTGGTCGCTGGTTTCGCCACGGACGAGCACCTTGAAGTGTTGAGGAGCGAGGTCGAAGCTGGCTGCCGCCGCATCCAACCTCATGAGGTGGTCGGTGCGTGTGCATGCACGCCGCTACCGGCTGCGTTCGAGCCGACCAAGAGCGCAGCGGAGGAGGTCCTGCGGATGCTTGAGGACGGACCAACCGGGCACGACGCAGACTCCAGCGAGACCTGATTGTCGCCCATCAACATCCGGTTTCTCTACCCCAGCGAGAACGCCTTCTGTGCGCCCGATGTGCGCCGCCCGTTCCGCAACGTCTGTCACGACCCTGCTTTGCTTCCCGACGATCCGCTCACCCAGCGGATCGCCGCTCCCCGCAGGATCCCCGGTCAGACGTTGAACCGAAAATGCATCACATCCCCATCGGCCACCACGTACTCCTTCCCCT
>CAZPJM010000017.1:28973-34304 GCA_964586865.1 uncultured Enterobacteriaceae bacterium | reverse complement strand
CGGCCCTCCGCCTGTCGGTACCCATCGTCCTGCTGGCCGCGGCCATCGTGACCGCGGGCATCATCGGCATCCTGGCCCTGGACGTCACCCTGTGCCCGGTCCCGGTGCGCAACACGCCCGACGAGGCGGTGTGGTGGGTGGTGCTCCTCGGCGCCGTGACCGTCGTCGGGGCCCTGACCGCCGGCCGCACCCGGGCCCTCGTCCGGACCTCGGCCGCACGGGCCACCCGCCTCGCCGCAGCCCGCCAGGTGGTGGAGGCCCTGCGCGGGGTCCACCACGATGCCCACAGCGCGCTCACCGCCCTCCAGCTCACCGCGGAGCGCATCCTCTCGGGGCCCGTCGACCCTGGCGCCCGCGCCGCCCTCGAGGGCCAGCTCCGCAGCCAGTCCGCCCACCTGGCGGCCACCTTGCGGAGCGTCCGAGAGACGGCGAGCGGCGAGCTGCTGGTGGACACCCCGGTGGCGACCGGTCCCGTCGTCCCCGCTCTCGAGGATGCCATCGGCGTGGTCCGGCGCCTCTTCCCCGAGCTCGCGGTCGACGCCGAGGCCGTCCCGTCCGGGCTCGCGGTCCGGGTCCGCGGCGGGCGCGCGGGCCTGAGCCGGGCCTTCATCAACCTGCTCATCAACGCCGCCCAGGGCGACGGGACCCGGGGCGCCACCCGGGTGCGGGTCCATGGCACCGCCGGGGAGGACGAGGTCCGCCTGATCCTCGAAGACGACGGCCCGGGCCTGGGGAGCGGGCCCAAGCCGGGCGGCCACGCCATCGGCCTGTCGGTGGTGCGCGCCATCGTGGGAGGGGCCGGAGGGCGGGTGGCCCTGGAGGACCACGCGGGCGGGGCCCGAATCCTCCTGGACCTGCCCCGGGCCACCGCCGCGACCCCGGACGACCCGGAGACCCCGGGACGAACCGACCCCGAGGCAGCCCCCCTCCGGCCATGACGGCGCCTTGCCGCCATGGCGGTCACCGGGTATGCCCGGCCGCCCTCCAGGAGCCGCCATGTCCGACCGCTTCGAGGCGCCGCGCTCCGGCCACACGGCGGCCCGGGTCGACCTGGACGCCGATCCGCCGACCCCCACCTGGATGACCTGGCTCTCGGCGGGCGCCATGGGGCTGGGGGGCGTGCTCGGGGGTGCCCACGCGGTCCAGCTCCTGATCTTCGTGGGCCTCCAGGGTGTGTGGGCGCTCGTGCCGTGGGCCCTGGGGCTGCTCTCGGTGGGGCTGCTGGCCTGCGCCGGCTTCACCACCCGGGGCCGCGCCTGGGCCGCCATCCTGGGCGCCTGCCTCGCGGCCCTACAGGTCCTGGTGGCGATCGCCTGGATCGTCGCCAGCCTCGCCGGGGGTCTGCTGGTGCCCCTGGCCTTGATCTGGGCGCTGACGAGCCTCCCGGTGGCCGGCGTCGCGCCCCTCACCCTCCCCGATGCCCTGCGGATCACGGCCTGGCGCCGGGCCATGCTCGCCGATCCGGGCTGAGGGCGGCCGGGGATCACAGGGCGGTGGCGGCGGGCTCCAGGTCGAGGACCGTCCCGAAACCGAACCGATCCACCGCGCGCAGCGTGGCCAGGGTGGCGGCCACCGCCTGGAGGCCCGCATCGGGGTGGGGGCGGACCACGAGGCGGTCGAGCCGGCCATCGTCGAGGAGGCTCCGGGCCGCTTGCTCGACGGCCGCCGGCTGGAGCAGGGTGCCGGAGGGGACGGGCACCCGGAGCGCGGGGTCCAGGTCGGGCGAGGACCCGTCGACGAAGCGCCAGCCTTCGGGATCGACCCACAGGATCACCACGGCCGAGGGCCCCTGGAGCGGCGGGGCCTGGAGCGGCAGGGGCAGCCGCCGGGCGCCGTGCTCGGGGTCGATGACCCGGAGCTGGACCTGGACGTCGGGCACGGTGGCCAAGGCGCGCAGGGCCGGGGCGAAGGCGCTGGCGGACAGGTCGCCAGGCGCCTCGACCACCAGGACGGCCTCGCCATCGACGAAGCGGTACCTCTCGGCCTCGACGGCCTTGCGCGCCGCCTCCGCCAGCTCGGGGTGGCGCCCGTCCGACCGGGTCATGTGGTCCAGCGGCGGCAGGGTGGCCCCCCCGAGCTCGACGCCATCGGGTCCGATCCCGACGACGAGATCCGCGAAGCCCTCGGGGGGGTACCTCACCTGGGCCGAGGGCAGGTCGTCCCGGAGGGGTCGGGGCACGGCGTCGGCAGCCAGCCCGAAGAGGGAGCCGGCGGGAGCCACCAGCACGAAGGCCACGGCGAGGGTCACGACGGTCCCCAGCGCGGCGCCGATCCCGGTGCGGGGGGTGAGGAGACGGCCGGCCACCGGGACCAGGGCGGCCACGGTGGCGCCCACCATGAGCACCGAGACCACGCCGAACCCCACCAGGGGCCAGGTGGGGTCGTTGGCCGCCACGAGGGCGTCACGCACCTCCGGGGGAGCGGTGGCGAGGGCCCGGTACTGCTCCGCGGTGCTCCAGCCCGCCGCCATGAGCGCGGCCAGCACCGCCCCCATCGTGGCCACCACCCCGGCCCGGGCCCGGGTGGACTCGAGCGCGCCGGTGCCCTCGGGATCCTGCCAGGCGCTGGCCAGCCCCAGCCCGACGGTGCCCCCCAGCACCGCCGCCGTGGTCACGCCGCCCACCAGGGCCAGGGCGACCAACGCCGCCAGCGCGCCCGCCGCCACGGGCGCCGCGGCGTGCGCCCACGAGGCCTCCCGGGTCTCGGAGCGACGGACCCAGGCACTCACGCCGATGACCATGGCCCCGAGCGACAGCGCCCCCTGACCGATGAACAGGGCCGCCAGCAGGGGCAGCAGGGCCAGCGAGAGGCCCGCCGCGGCCAGGGTGGCCTGCATCTCGGGCGGCGCCGTGACGCTGGCCATGGACGCCTCCCGGAGCCCGAACCACAGGCCGGCCGCGCCGGGCACGAGCGGCAGCAGGACCAGGGCGAGCCAGGCCCCGGTGGGCATGCGGACCTTGAGCAGGGCGGCCGCGGCCCAGCCGAGCCAGGCCGTGACCAGGAGGGTCGCGGACCCGAGGACCGGCACCATCCAGATCCCACCGTCCCGGAATGTGTCGAGTAGCTGCATGGGCAGGACCTCCGGCGGGTGTGGCTCCGACATCGTACTGATCTCGTGCGCTATCGTGCCAGCCGGCGGTGGAGGACGGCCATGAGTGACGAGCTGGACAAGCTGGCTGCCAGGGTGAGGCCTGCCAGCGGCCCCGGGCTGCTACCCTGCCCGCCCGCCCAGGAGACCCCGTGACCGCCATCCGAGACCGCGCCCACGCCCTCGTCCTCGAGCTGCAGGACCAGATCTGCGAGGCCATGGCCCGCGTCGACGGGACCGCCTTCGAGGAGATCACCTGGGACCGCCCGGGGGGCGGGGGCGGGCGGAGCCGGGTCCTGCAGGACGGCGCGGTGTTCGAGAAGGCCGGCGTGAACGTCTCGGCGGTCCACGGGACGCTCCCGCCCCAGGCCGCCGCCGCCATGCGCGCCCGCAGGGACGTGGCCCTGCCCGATGGGGCCGCCTTCTTCGCCACCGGGGTGAGCCTGGTGCTCCACCCCCACAACCCCCTCGCCCCCACGGTCCACGCCAACTACCGCTACTTCGAGCTCCAGGACGGGGGCACCTGGTGGTTCGGCGGCGGCGCGGATCTGACCCCGGCCTACCTGTTCGAGGAGGACGCGGTGCACTTCCACCGGGTCCACAAGGAGGCCTGCGACGCCCACGACCCGGCCTTCTACCCGCGCTTCAAGCGGTGGTGCGACGACTACTTCCACGTGCGGCACCGGGGCGAGCGGCGCGGGATCGGCGGCATCTTCTTCGATGATCTGGACGATCGGGATCCGGAGGCCCTGCTGGCCTTCCAGCGGTCCTGCGGCGAGGCCTTCGTGCCGGCCTACCTCCCCATCCTGGAGCGCAGGATGGACCTGCCCTACACCGAGGCCCACCGGCGCTGGCAGCAGCTCCGACGCGGTCGGTATGTGGAGTTCAACCTGGTGTGGGACCGGGGCACCGTGTTCGGGCTCAAGACCGATGCGCGCACCGAGAGCGTCCTCATGTCGCTCCCCCTCACCGCCCGGTGGGAGGTGGGCCACGAGCCCGAGCCCGACTCGGAGGAGGCCCGGATGCTGGAGGTGCTGCGCACCCCGGTGGACTGGGTGCCCCTCGGATGAGCCGCCCGACACCGTGCGGCCCGGCCGGGCTACCATCCGCGCCATGGCCGTGACCCGCTACTGCCCGCGCTGCCTCACCACCTTCCCCGAGGACCCGCCGGCCTGCCCCAACATGGGCTGCGGCGCCCCGCGCCCCGAGGCCTGGCCCACCCTGCTCCAGCCAGGCGACGTCCTGGACCGGACCTACCGGGTCCTCTCGGTGCTCGCCGGCGGGGCCGCGGGCATGACCTACCGATGCCGCGAGCTCGACGCGGACGACGCCCTCGTCGGGCCCGAGCTGGCGATCAAGGTCCTCTACCACCAGCGCGACAGCGGGCCCTTCCTGCGCCGCCTGGCCACCGAGGCCCAGATCCTCCAGGGACTCCAGCACCCGCACATCGTCGAGTGCCTCGGCTTCGTCCACCGGGCCGGCCGCGCGCCCTACCTGGTCACCCGCTACGAGGCCGGCGGGACCCTCCAGCAGCACATCGCCCGGGTGGGACCGCTCCCGGTCCCGGTGGCCGCCGCCACGGTGCACCAGGTGGTGGACGCCCTCTCGGTGGCCCACCGCGCCGACATCGTCCACCGCGACCTCAAGCCGGGCAACATCCTCCTCCGCGCCGCCGTCGAGGCCCGGATCGTCCCCGACACCAAGGTGGCCGACTTCGGCATCGCCAAGGTCCACGGCAGCCTGGGCGGCCTCACCCGGGTGGGCGCCTTCGTGGGCACCCCCGAGTACGCCGCCCCCGAGCAGCTCCTGGGTCAGGACCCGGGCCCGCCCACCGATCTCTTCGCGGCCGGCGGGCTGCTGTGGTTCCTCCTGACCGGTCGGCCCCCGGTGCGGGTCACCCAGCGCCACGACCCCGTCCACACCTACCAGGAGGTGGTGGATCAGGTGCCGCGCCGCCTGCCGGTCCGCCTGGCCGAGCCCGACGTGGACGGCACCCTGCAGGCGATCATCGACGGGCTCATGGCGGTGCGCCCGGAGGATCGGTGGGAGGCCCGGCGCACCCTGGAGGCCCTGGATGCGCTGGCCGATGGCACCTCGCCGCCGCCGGTGCCTCCGCGGAATCCGCCCGAGCACGCCGAGGCGGGGCGGACCCTCTTCATCGGAGATCCCGAGCTGGGGGAGCACGACTCGGATCCGGGCAGCCATCTCGGCGGGAATCGCGGCGGCCATCGCGGCGGCCATCG
>CAZPJM010000017.1:0-28873 GCA_964586865.1 uncultured Enterobacteriaceae bacterium | reverse complement strand
ATCGCGGCGGCCATCGCGGCGGCCATCGGGGCCACTCGGGGGACGAGACCGATCCGGCGCCGACCCTGGTGGCGCCCCACACGCCGCCGCCCCCCGCGCCCCGGGTCTCCCGCCGGCTGCACACCGCCACCTCGGAGGCGCCCACCCCGCCGGCCGGCCCCAGCAGCACCATGGAGGGCCTCTTCGACTTCGGGGAGGACGCGGTGGAGGAGCCCATGGAGGCGCCCACGGAGGCGGCCGGGGGGACGGCTCCCGCCCCGCCGCGGCCGCCTGGCGCCCCCCGACCGGGTCTTCCCTCCGCGACCGACGCCCTGGCCTTCGGCGACGCCGAGGACAGCGTGCTGGACGCCACCTTCGAGGATCTCCCCCCCGAGCCACCGCCGCCGGCCCCCGGCGCCCTCCCCGAGACCCCCGAGGGCCTCCTACGGGCCCTCGGCGACGCCGACCCGGCCCATCACGACGCGCTGGCCGCCGCCCTCGAGACCCACGACGAGTCGGCGGTCTCCACCGCCCTGCGCCAGGCCCGGCGGCACGACGACGCCGCCGTCCGCCGGGGAGCCGCCCTGGCCGTCGCCCTGCTCGCCCGCAGCGACCAGACCACCCTGGTGCGCGGCCTCATGCGCGACCCCTCGGACGACGTCCGCGCCGGCGCCGCCGCTGCCCTGGGCGCGGTGGGGGCGGGCTCCCTCCTCCCCCAGCTCGCCCGCCTCCTCGAGGACGACAGCCCCCGGGTGAGGGCCGCCGCCGCCGAGGCCGTGGCCCGGGCCTACCGCCGCGACGGAGATCTGGCCCGGGGACGGGAGCACCTGCGACGCCTCGGGGCCGACCGGGACCCGGCGGTGCGTGACGCGCTGGGCCACGCCCTCGAGATCCTGGCCGGACGGGCGTGAGCCCCGGCTACAGCAGGTCGATGTGGACCGAGACCGTCGAGGCGGCCGCCGCGGTGGCAGACCTGGTCCCCTTGCCATTGCTGTAGACGTTGCCGCTCCCGACCCCGTCCACGATGACCTCGTCGATGGAGGCGCCGTCCGCGTCGATGAGGGCCGAGGTGACGGTGCTGGACTCCGGCAGCGGCCCGGAGCCCTTCTGCACCCACTTCTCGAACACGGCGGTCAGGCCGAGGGTGTCGTCCACCGCGAGGGGTGCCGGGCCCTCGAAGGGCTCGAGGAACGCGGTCTGCACCTCGGCGATCAGGTCGTCCTCGGACGTGACGTGCAGGGTGAAGCACTCGTCGTCGACCCGGACCCCGACCACGCCGAGCGGGTCCGCGCCGCCGTAGGTCACGAAGGCCTCGGCCGTCTCGCCCTTCGCGCGCTCGGGCATGGTTAGCTCGACCTCGTACTGGTCGCCGACGGGCTCACCATCCTCGTCGAGCGTGTCGAGCTGGAGCAGGTAGGTGGTGCCGGCCGGGTCCTTGCCGCCCTCGAAGGTGAAGGCCTCGCCGATGAAGGTCCGGACCGCCCGCCGCGGCGTCTTGTCCAGGGCCTCGATGACCACCTCGCCGTCCGCGTCGTCCGTGACCTCCACCTCCAGGCTCACCGGCTCCCCATCCGTGACCGTCCAGGTCACCAGCCGGGCATCGCCGCGCCGGGTCTCGGAGAGCCGGGCCCGGTCGAGCACGGTCGGCACCGCGTCCGAGGGCGGCGACAGGGTGCGGGTGAGCGTCTGGATAGCCTTGCCGTCCTCGTCCAGCAGCTCGGCGGTCACCTCGACGGGCTTCTCGAACGCGAAGCCCTCGGGCAGCGGGGCGAAGAAGCGGGCGAGGATCTCCTCGTTCTCCAGCGCGATGGTCTCTCCCTTGACGGGGACCAGGGAGATGGACTTGATGAGCGTGGGGTCCCAGTCGCGGTCCTTGTTCCCGATCCGGAAGCGCAGCGAGCCATCCGCACGGACCCGGTGGACGATCGTCGACGTGCCCGACACGGTCTTGCCGCTCGGGTCGAGCTTCAGTGCGGTCTTGAAGTCGTCGGTCAGCTTCGTGCCGACGGCCTCCTTCCGGAGCTCCACGTCCAGGGTGTAGTCGGCCAGGGTGGTGCCCTCGGGCAGGCTGCCCGAGAAGATGGTGACCGCGCGGATGGGGTCGACGGCCTTGACCGGGGTGGCGCCAGCCACGGTGAAGGTGACGCCGCCGGTGGGCGGGCCGCCCAGGGACTTCCACGAGTTGTCGGGCGGCGGCACGGGCGGCAGCTTCACCACCGTGCCGACCTTCCTCTTCTTGATGACGAGCTTGCCGCGCTTGATGCGCGGATCGCACTTCTTGCAGCCGGCCTCGGCCCGGGCGATCCAGGGGGCGTCGGTGAGGACGCCACCGACGTCGATGGTGAGCATGAGGAGCGATGTCAGGGTCAGCGTTCGCCACATGAGGGACCTCCGTTCTGGCGCTGCTGACGTAGGTCGGGCCGGGCCCTCTGGGATCCCCCGCCACTCCTATGCGCGTCGCGAGCCCGCTCGGAGGATCGCGTCAGGAGGCGTGCCGGGGGCGTAGAGGCCCGCCCATTGCGGAGGCCGGGCGCCGTGGCGACGAACTAGGGCGCGGGGGGCGGGTCCAGGACGATGGTGTGCTTCTCGTCGCGGCAGAAGGTCTCGCTGGCCGGGCAGAGGCTCGTGGTGAAGGTCTGGGACCCGGTGCCGTCCAGGGTCCCGGTCCAGGTGACCGTACGGCTGTCGCCCGGGGCCAGCTTGAGATCGTAGCGCCACACGGTCCGGCCGATCTCCTCGCCGGGGCCCTGGTAGGGCGGATCCGAGGACCGCAGGGTCCACGCATCCTGGGTGTCGCCCTTCACGCCCAGGCTCTCGACCAGGTCGTCGCCGCCGGAGACGTTCCGCAGCGTCACGCGCACGTCGAAGGGCTCCCCCGCCCGGGCGGTCGGGGGCACCTCCCAGTCGGCCTGCAGGGCGTGCTCGGCCCCGCCCTTGACCCGGGTGCGGATCTTCGCGGGGTGGCAGTTGCCGCCGGGCTCGCAGAGCTCCACCGTCCCTCCCTGGGAGCCCGACAGGTAGGGGGTGCCCCGGAGCTGGACGACCTGCCCCTTCTGGCCCGGCTGCACCGTCACCGCCGGGACCGAGGCCAGGAAGCCGTCGCCGTAGGGCTCGGCCTCGGCGCCCACCACCTCGACGCCGAGGGCCCGCACCAGGTCGCCAGGCACCAGCACCCGCTCCACCGTCACCGGGGCGTCCGAGCCGTTGTCGAGGGTCAGGGCGAAGGGGAAGGACTCGCCGGCCGTGACCGTGTCGGGTCCGTCGTAGGTGCCCGAGACCTCGGGGGGCTCGGACTCGGAGCTGGCCACGGCCAGGAAGCCGAGCGCGACGAGGGCGGCGACCGAGAGCAGGTGACGCATGGGACCTCCCGGCCGGGTGATACCGCGCCGGGGTTCGACGGCGGGAGCCCCCCATGGCAGGCTCGGCCCGCCCGGAGGCGCCATGCTCCCCGACGATCCCCGCCAGGCCTTCCTCCTCGACCCCGAGGCCGCCTTCCTCAACCACGGCTCCTTCGGGGCCCTCCCCCGGGCGGTGGACGAGGCCCGCCGGGCGTGGGCCGACCGCATCGAGGCCCAGCCGGTGGCCTTCCTGTGGGATTCGCTGGAGGAGGCCCTTCACCAGGTGCGCGCGCGGGTGGCGGCCTTCGTGGGCGCCGATCCCCAGGACCTGGTGCTCGTGGACAACGCCACCACCGGGGTCAACGCCGTGCTCCGGGGGATGGACTGGGCCCCCGGGGACCGGATCGTCCACCTCTCCCACGTCTACGGCGCCGTCCGGAACACCATCGCCTTCCTGGAGGCCCGCCACGGCGTGGTGCCGGTGGAGGTGCCGGTCCCCCTGCCCCTCCCGAGCGCCGAGCCGGTGCTGGACGCCCTGGTCCGCGCCCTCCCCGGTGCACGCCTGGCCGTGCTCGACCACATCTGCTCCCCCTCGGCGGTGGTGCTGCCCGCCGACCGGATGGTCCGGGCCTGCCGGGACGCCGGAGTGCCCGTCCTCGTCGACGGGGCCCACGCCCCGGGTCAGCTCCCCCTCGACCTGGGGGCGCTGGGCGCCGACGCCTACGTGGGCAACCTGCACAAGTGGGCCTTCGCCCCCCGCGGCACCGCCTTCCTCCACCTGCCTGGCGGCGGCCGGCTCCCCCGGGTGCCCCTGGTCATCTCCCACGGCTGGCGGGGCACCTTCGCCGAGGCCTTCGAGTGGCCCGGCACCCGCGACTTCTCGGGGTGGCTGGCGGCCCCCGCCGGCCTGGACCTCCACCGGGACTGGGGCGGCGAGGCGCTCATGGCGCACAACCGGGATCGGGCCGCCGCCGCCGCCAGCGCGATCGCCGCGGCCTGGCGGGTGGAGCTGCCCGTCCTGCCCGCGCTCCACGCCGCCATGGCCCTCATCCCCCTCCCCCTCCCGGTCCTGCCCACCCACGCCGACACCCGTGCGCTCTCCCGCCGGCTGTGGCGGGAGCACCGGGTCGAGGTCCCGGTGCTGGCGGTGAACGGGATGGTCTTCGTCCGGATCAGCGCCCAGGTCTACAACCGACCGGCCGACTACCGCTGCCTCGTCGATGCCGTCGAGACGCTGGCCGCGCGAGGCTGACCCGATCCTGGCACGCCGTGGCACAATCGGGCTAGAGGCCGAGGAACCCACGGAGGGACCCATGCGCAAGACCCTGACCCTGATCGCCTTGGCGGGCCTGGCCGCCGGCTGTGCCCGCAAGCTCGAGGCCACCTCGCTCGAGGAGTCCGAGCTCCAGGCCAGCCTCTACCGCACCGCCACCACCGACGCCGAGGACGAGGAGGCCTTCGAGACCCTCCAGGCGCAGCTCCTCCAGCTCCGTGGCGTCATCGACCAGTACGACGAGAACGAGCCCGACGATCGGGTCTTCGAGATCGACCCGCTCACCGAGGCCGACATGGGCGACGTGCCGCCCGTCCCCGGCACCGACACCGCGGAACAGACCCCCACCCTCACCTACTACCGGTCCTCCCACAGCTTCGACGAGCTCTTCGCGCTCCAGCAGGACAGCAACCAGAACTGCCTGGGCTCCGGGTCCACCGTGTGGTCCGAGCGGGTGTTCACCTCGAACGAGGACTGCTTCTTCGACAAGTCCTGCGACTACGCCACCTCCGACGGCGAGTCCCGCACCGAGAACGTGTTGGCCAAGGTCTGGATCCAGAGCAAGGCCGACTACCGGCGCATCGTGGTCCCCGACGAGGAGGGCGGCGAGTTCGAGGCCCTGGTCTCGCGCGGCTGGATCGAGGACATCATGGTGGGCGACGGCGGGGGCGCCGAGTGGCGGCAGCGCTACGTGCTCGACGTGTTCATCGAGGACGGCGACACGACGCTTCGCTCCTACGCCTTCTGGTCCGAGGCCGCCATCCCCTTCGTGGGCAGCGACCTCTACGTGGCCCAGGTCAAGGACGGCATCGAGGAGACCATGCAGAACACCGACGCCTTCCTCGACGGCGAGGTCTGCGAGGACCGCGACGCCACCCGCGCCGACTTCGAGGACTAGCAGGCTGTGACGCAAAGGGACCGAGTCCGGTCCAGGACGCCGGTTTCGCAGCTAGGAGCTAGGAGGGAGCTTGGCTGGCCAAGTGACCGACGACGGGACAACGCTGAGAAGCCGGCGGGCGGGCCGGGCGACGGGAGTTTGCGTCATAGACTGCTAGTCAGCAGTCCGGGGCCGCCGGGTGGCGGAGCACCGCCCCGTGCTTCGCGACCCGGGGCGCCCCCCTCGCCCCCCGGGAGCCTCCATGTGCGGCCGCGTCAGCCTCACCGCCGCCGTCGTGGACCTGGAGGCCCTCTTCGGGCTGGCCGGCATCCAGGGGTGGTCCGGACCCCGCTACAACCTGGCGCCCAGCCAGGACCTGCTCTGCATCCGGGCGGCGGACGGCGTCCGCGAGGGGGTGGCGCTGCGCTGGGGACTGCTGCCCTTCTGGGCCCGGGATGCGAAGCTCGGCTATCGCCTGATCAACGCCCGCGCCGAGACCGCCGCCTCCAAGAACAGCTTCCGGGCGGCCTTCAAGCGTCGGCGCTGCCTGGTGGCCATCGACGGCTTCTTCGAGTGGGAGCGCGAGGGGAAGACGAAGAAGCCCTGGCGGATCGTCCGCGAGGACGGCGCGCCCTACGCCCTCGCCGGCCTGTGGGAATCGTGGACCGACCAGGAGGGGGCGCTGGGAGAGGCCGGCGCCACGGTCGAGACCGCCACCATCCTCACCACCGAGGCCAACGCCCTGCTGGCGCGCATCCACCATCGGATGCCCGTGATCCTGCCCCCGGAGGCCTGGGAGGCCTGGCTCGATCCGGCCGAGGACGACCGGGAGCGGCTGCAGGGCCTCCTGGGTCCCGCCCCTTCCAGTGGCCTCGAGATGGTGCGGGTCTCGACGTGGATGAACGACGCCCGCCACGAAGGCCCCGAGGCGGTGCGGCCGCTCGACGGGGAGGAGGCCCGGCGCATCGCGGGGGCCGAGGTGGAAGCCACGGGGGACTGATCCGGCGTGCCGGGCCGAGCCGTCCCGGAGCTCCCCGGCCCCCAGTGACCGCAGGTCATCTTTTTCTGGCATGATGACCGTCGGTCATTTATGAGGAGACCACCCTGGGGCGCCGAGCGCCCCCTTCCCCCTCGGAGGTCCCTCATGGCTCCCTCGCGCGCCGTCCTCATCACGGGTTGTTCCTCGGGTATCGGACAGGCCACCGCCCTGCGCCTGGTCCGGGCGGGCCACCCTGTCTACGCCACCGCCCGCCGTCCCGAGACCCTGACCGAGCTGGCCGCCGCCGGCTGCCACCCCCTCGCCCTCGACGTGACCGACGAAGCCTCCATGCAGGCCGCCGTCGACCACGTGGTGGAGCGGGAGGGGGCGGTGGGGGTGCTGGTGAACAACGCTGGCTACAGCCAGTCCGGCACCATCGAGGAGACGGACCTCGACCGGGTGCGTCGCCAGTTCGAGACCAATGTGTTCGGGCTCGTGCGCCTGACCCAGCTCGTGCTCCCGGGGATGCGGGCCCAGGGCTCGGGACGGATCATCAACCTCTCGAGCATGGGTGGGCGCTTCACCCTGCCCGGCGGCGGCTTCTACCACGCCTCCAAGCACGCGGTGGAGGCCATCAGCGATGCCCTCCGCTTCGAGGTGGCGGGCTTCGGGATCGAGGTGGTGGTGGTCCAGCCCGGCCTCATCCGCACCCGCTTCGCCGACACGGCGGTGGGCGGCATGGAGGCCCTCGACGATGGCTCGCCCTACGGCGCCTTCCACGCCCGGCTGGCCCAGGCCACCCACGAGGTCTACGAGCAGGGGCCCCTGGCGCGGCTGGGGGGCGAGCCCGACGACGTGGCCCGGGTCATCGAGCGGGCCCTCGACGCCGCCCGCCCCCGGGCCCGCTACACGGTCACGCCGAGCGCGACCGTGCTCCTCACCACCCGGCGCCTCCTCCCCGACTGGGGCTGGGACGCCTTCCTGCGCTCCAACTTCCCCCAGCCCGGCGTGGCCAGAGGCGGCCCCCCCGCCGTGGGCCCGGGCGCGGCGTAAGGGCGGAACGTCCCGGCATCGCGGGCCACGTGGGGTCGTCGGCCTCACCGGGGGAGGGGCCGGGGTGGGCGCATCCGGCGAATCTGCGTCATCCTCGCGGTCCGCCCCAGGCCCGTCGTGAGCACTGCCCGCCTCCTCGTCGACCGTCGCTTCTGGCCCCTGTTCTGGGTCCAGTTCCTGACCGCGTTCAACGACAATGTGCTCAAGATGGGGCTGGTCCTCCTCGTGACCTATGGCGAGGACCTCTTCGGGCGCCCGGTCACCGTGGCCACCCTGGGCGCGGGGCCCCTGAACGCCCTCGGCGGTCTGCTCCTCATGCTGCCCTTCTTCCTGTTCAGCGCCCTCGCCGGGCAGCTCGCCGACCGCCACCCGAAGCACCGGGTGATGCGGGCGGTGAAGCTGGCCGAGGTGATCCTGATGGCCCTGGCGGCGGGGGGCTTCCTCCTGGCCGCGGTGGGGCTGCCGGGGCCGGCCGGGGCCGCCCTGCTGGTGCTGGTCTTCCTCATGGGCACCCAGTCGGCCCTGTTCGGGCCGGTCAAGTACAGCCTGCTGCCCCAGATCCTCCCCGAGCCGGGCGAGCTGGTCGCGGGCAATGCCCTCGTCGAGACGGGGACCTACCTGGCGGTGCTGCTGGGCACCATCGTGGCCACCGGCCTCTTCATCGGACCACGCCTTCTGGGCGGTCCCCCCACCGCCGGGCTGTGGGTGGTGGGGGGCGGGGTGCTGCTGTTCGCGCTGCTGGGCTGGCTCGCGGCGCTGGCCAGCCCCGCCGTCCCGCCCGAGGCCCCGGACCTGCGGATCCGGTGGGAGCCGGTGAGCACGACCTGGCGGGCCACCCGCGCCCTCCTCCAGCAGCCCGAGCTCCGCTTCCCCGCCCTGGCCAACTCGTGGTTCTGGGCCCTCGGGGCCAGCACCCTGGCCCTGCTGCCCACCTGGACCGCCGGCACGCTGGGCGCCGACGAGACCACCCTCACGGTGTTCACGGCGCTGTTCTCGGTCGGCATCGGCGCGGGGAGCCTGCTGTGTGCCCGATGGTCCCGCGGCCGCATCGAGCTGGGGCTGGTCACCGCCGGGGCGCTGGGCCTCACCCTCTTCCTCGTGGATCTGGCGGCGGCGGGCAGTCCCTGGGCCTCCCTGCCCGACGAGGGGCGCCGCAGCCTCCAGGCGCTCCTCTCCACCCCCACCGGCTGGCGGATCGTGGTCGATCTGACCCTGCTGGCGGCCTCGGGCGGGCTCTTCATGGTGCCCCTGTACGCGGTGCTCCAGGAGCGGGCCGAGGTGGGGTCCCGGGCCCGGGTCATCGGAGGGCTGAACATCGTCAATGCGGCCTTCATGGTCGGGGCCCTGGCGGTGGTGACCGGACTGCTCGCCGCCGGCGTGCCGGAGCGGTGGATCTTCCTGGGCCTGGGGGTCATCAACGCGGGATGGCTGGTGGCCGCCTACGCCAGCCTGCCCGCCCCCACCCTGCGCCTCCTGGCCGAGATCCTGGCCAACCTGGGCTACCGGCTGCGCGTCCACGGCCGCCAGCACCTGCCCGAGGAGGGCCCGGCCCTGGTGATCAGCAACCACGTGAGCTTCGTGGACTGGCTCATCGTCATGGCCACGGTCCGCCGACCCCACCGCTTCGTCATCTGGCATGCCTTCGCCGACCTGCCCGTGATCCGCACCCTCACGCGCCACTACGAGGTCATCCCCATCACCAACGACCCGCGGGAGAGACGTCGGATCCTGGAGGCCTTCCGCCGGATCTCCGAGAACCTCCGCGAGGGCCGCGTGGTGGTGGTCTTCCCGGAGGGCGCCCTGCCCTACAGCCCCGAGCTCCAGCCCTTCATGCGGGGCCTGGACGTCATCCTGCGCAAGGACCCGGTCCCGGTGATCCCCATGGCCCTCAACGGCCTGTGGGGCTCCATGTACAGCCGCAGGGGCGGGGCGGCGTTCCGGAGCTGGCGCCCGCCCCGGCGGCCGGTCCACGTCACCTTCGGCCCGCCGCTCGACCCGGGCCAGCACTCGGTCGAGGAGCTGCGGGCGGCGGTGGAGGCCCTCTGGAAGCAGCGGCCCGACCTGCCATGAGCGGCACCGGCCCCGGTGATGTGCCGCCACCCCTCGAGGGCTGCATCGAGGACGGCCCCTACCGCTATCACCTGGGCCGATGCTGGGATCCCGAGGGCCCGCGCCTGCTCGTGGTGGGCCTCAACCCCTCCACCGCCGACGCGGCCCGGGACGACCCCACCCTGCGGCGGTGCCGGGGCTTCGCGCGGCGGTGGGGATTCGGAGGGGTGGACGTGGTCAACCTGTACGCCCGTCGCGCTACCCGGCCCCGGGACCTGAGGCGGGCGGACGATCCGGTGGGGCCCGAGACGGACGCCTGGATCGCGGCGGCGGCGGCCCGGGCGGCCGAGGTGCTGGTGGCGTGGGGGCACCTGGGGGGTCGCCATGGGCGGGACCACGTGGTGGCGGCCAGGCTGCCGGGCCCCCTCCAGTGCCTCGGGACCACCCAGGCCGGACACCCCCGGCACCCGCTCTACATCGCGTACGGCACCCCACGACGGCCGTGGCGGCCCATCAGCCCGCGCCGCGCATCCAGGAGAGGAGCGGGGTGAGCCAGTCCTGCACCGGGAGGGAGAGCCCGATGAGATCGCCGGGCCCGCAGGTGGGCTCCAGGGTGCGGGCCCGGTCGAGGGCCACGTGGCGATCCGGGTCGTGCACCCGGTGGCGGACCTCCAGGAAGCGGTAGGCCTCCCAGCCGAGGACCGGATCCTCGTAGAGCGCGGCCACGGGGGCATGGGGCTCGAGGCACCGTCCGAGCTCGCGGACCACGCCCTCGATGGCGTCGACGCCCAGGCTCGACGAGGTGCCCACCGCCCGGGCGGCGGCGCGCAGGTGGGCCGGCGCCCCGAAGCGGATCTGGTGGGCCATGCGCAGGCTGCCCCGGTCGCGGTGCACCAGGGTGACCGAGGCGGGGATCAGCTCCGAGCTCTCGGGGAGGGGGGTGCGCAGCAGCACCGCCCCCACCCGGAGGCGCAGGCGCTCGCCACGGTGGAGCCCCAGGGTGACGATCCCCGACCGGGGCGGGTCCTTCGGGAAGGCGCCGTCGACGGTGGCGGCCAGGTGGTGGCGGAACACCGCCTGCAGCCTCACCGGATCGCCGCCGCAGCGCCTCCGCACCAGGTCCCCCAGGACCCGATCCGTCACCGCCCGGGCCGCCCGAAGACCCACCCGGCGCCGGTCGGCGCGGGGGAGATCCGTACGGAGGAGAGGGCGGGTCATGGGGCGAGAATAGGGGATGACGGGGCATCCGTGGGCCCGGCGGGCGTGGGGACCGGCAAGGTGGGCTCTCCCGGGCCGACCCGGCCTCGGACCGCGAGGGGGGACGCGGGGCGCAGCGCGTGTCGTTCGCGTGACGCAGACTGAGGCCCCGAGCCCGGAGCGTGCATGACCGCCCCCCGCGCCCCGCGACCCACCCGCGCCTCCCTGCTGTCCGCCCTCGGCCCCGGCCTGCTGTGGGCGGGCACCGCCATCGGCGTCTCGCACCTGGTCCAGTCCACCCGCGCCGGCGCGGGCTACGGCCTGGCCCTGCTGTGGCTCGTCGTGCTGGCCAACGTGGCCAAGTACCCCGGCTTCGAGGCCGGCCCGCGCTACGCGGCCGCCACCGGGCGCAGCCTGCTCGAGGGCTACCGGCGCCTGGGCACCCGGGCGCTGGTGCTGTTCGTGGGCCTGACGGTCTCCACCATGTTCACCGTCATCGCCGCCGTGACGCTGGTGACGGCCGGGATGGCCGCCAACCTGGTCACCGACGCCCTCTCGGTGCCCGTCTGGTCCGCCCTGCTCCTGGGGCTCGCCGCCGCGCTCCTCGCGGTGGGTCGCTACCGCCTCCTGGACGGGCTGATGAAGGCCATGATGGTGCTCCTCACCCTCTCCACCCTGGCCACGGTGGCCCTCCTCCTCCCGCGCCTCGACCCCGGGGCCCTGACCTGGGGGCCGCCGCTGCCGGATCTGGCGCCCTCCACGCTCCTCTTCCTGTGCGCCCTCGCCGGCTGGATGCCCTCGGCGCTGGACACGGCGGTGTGGCAGTCCCTGTGGGGCCTCGAGAAGGCCCGCACCGGGGGCGCGCCCCTCACGGTCCGCGGCGCCACCTTCGACTTCAACGTCGGCTACATCGGCACCGCCCTGCTGGCCTGCGCCTTCCTCTTCCTGGGGGCGGCGGTGCTCCACGGGCGCGGCGAGCCCCTTCCCGACGCCGCTCCCCTGTTCGCCCGCGAGCTGGTCGACGTCTACGCCGAGGGGCTCGGACGCTGGGCCCGGCCCATCATCCTGGTGGCGGCCTTCTCGACCATGCTCTCCACCACCCTCTCGGTCACCGACGGCTTCCCCCGGGCCCTCGAGGGGGTGGTGGAGCGCTTCCGCGGCCCCGAGGGCGACAGCCACGACCGAACCTGGGTGTACTGGGTCGCGCTCGGGGTGTGCGTGGTGGGCGCGTGGACCCTCATCGTCTTCCTCACCGGCTCCATGCGCACCCTCATCGACCTGGCCACCATCCTGACCGGGGTGACCGGGGCGGTCTTCGGCGTGCTCAACCTGCTGGTCCTCCGCCGCCCCGAGGTGCCCGCCGAGCACCGCCCCTCCCCGGCCTTCACGGCCTTCCACGTCTTCGGCATCCTGTTCATGGCCGCCATGGGGGTCCTGCTCCTGGTGGCCCTGGGCCTGCGGGCGGCGGGCTCCTGAAGCGGCCGGCTCGCGGTCCGATGGATCCCCCGAGGCCCACTGGCCCGGGCCGGCCCGGTGGTCGTGCCCGTCGGGCGTTACGGCGCCTGCCTGCCCGGGAGAGCCGTGTCCCTCGAACCGTCCACCCTCGACGCCCACCTGCGCCGCCTCCGGACCCCGGCGCCCCCGGTGATGCTGGACCGCCCCTGCACCCCCGGCGACGGCATCGACCCGCTCCCCACCGACGATGGGGCCTTGGACCACCTCACCGGCTCCCGGATCGTGACCTTCGTGCCCGCCTCGGGGGCCGCCACCCGGCTCCTCGCCCCCCTCCGCGGCCTGCCCCCCGCCACCGACCTCGAGGAGCTGGCCCGGGCCGGGGCCCCCGCCGTCGCCCTCGAGCTGCTCCGGTCCTGGCCCGAGCTGGCCCTCGCGGCGCGGGTGCCCGGCGATCCGCGCCAGGACCTCATGGGCTTCCTCGATGCGGTGGCGCGGAGCGCGCTGCCGCGCAGCCCCAAGGCCCTCCTGCCCTTCCATCGACACCCCGACGGCGTGCGCACCGCCCTCGAGGGCCATCTCCGCGAGGCCGCCGCCGTCACCGCCGGCCTGCCCGGCCCGGTCCGGGTCCACCTCACCGCCCCGCGGGAGCACCTCGACGCCTTCCGCATCCTGGCCGACCACGTGGTGGAGCGCCTCGCCGACGAGGGGATCGCCGCCCGGGTCGCCCTGTCGGTGCAGGATCCGGCCACTGACACCCCGGCCCTCACCGCCGACGGCGCTCTGCTGGCCCGGGACGGGCGCCCCATGCTCAGGCCCGGGGGCCATGGGGCCCTGCTGCCCAACCTGGCCGGGCTCGATGCCGATGTGGTCCTGGTGAAGAACGTGGACAACGTGATCCACGCCGATCACCGCGGCCTGGTCGTCGCGGCGCGCCGGCGGCTGCTGGCGGCCCTGGCGCGTCTGGTGGCCGAGCGCGATGCGGCCCTCGCCGCCCTGGATCGGGGCGAGACCGGCCCGGCCCGGGCGCTCCTGGCGTCGGTGGGGCGCCCCCACGCCCGGGATCTGCGGGACGCCCTGGACCGCCCCGTGCGGGTGGCCGGCATGGTCCCCAACGAGGGTCGCGTGGGGGGCGGTCCCTTCCACGTGCGCGGCGGGGACGGCCCCCAGATCGTCGAGGGGGTCGAGGTGGATCGGGAGGATCCGGACCAGGACGCCATCTGGCGCCGCTCCACCCACTTCAACCCCGTGGATCTGGCGTGCCGGCTCACCGACGCGACCGGTCGACGCCACGACCTCGAGCGACACGTGGATCCGGATCGCTGGATCCGCACCACCAAGCACGTGGACGGCCAGCCGGTCCGCTGCCTGGAGCGGCCGGGGCTCTGGAACGGCGGCATGAGCGGCTGGCTCACCCGGTTCGTCCCCCTGCCCCCCGACGCCTTCCGCCCGGTCAAGTCCCTCGCCGACCTCCTCCACCCCGCGCACCGGCCCCGCCCATGAACCGCCCCGCCCCCGACGCCGTCCACCTGGTCGACGGCACCGCCCTGCTCTTCCGCAGCTACTTCGCGCCGAACCTCACCTTCACCGCGCCAGACGGCACCGAGGTCGGCGGCGTGCTCGGGCTCTCGCAGGTGCTCGCCCGCCATGTGGAGCGCCACCGCCCGGCCCGCCTCGGCGTGGTCTTCGACGCGGGCATGATCACCTTCCGCAACCGGATCAGCCCCGACTACAAGGCGAACCGGGGCCTGCCCCCCGAGGATCTGGTGCCCCAGTTCGACCTGGCCCTGGCGGCCTGCCAGGCCCTCGGCGCCCGGTGCTTCCGGGTGCCCGATGTGGAGGCCGACGACCTGCTGGCCACCCTGGTGGCGCGACTGCGGGCCGACCGGGTGCTGGTGAGCGGCGACAAGGACCTGGTCCAGTGCCTCGGGCCCGGCGTGTGGCTCATGGACGAGAAGAAGGGCACCCTCATGGACGCGGCGGCGGCCACGGCCCGGTGGGGGGTGCCGCCCGATCGGTGGACCACCTACCAGGCCCTGATGGGCGACAGCACCGACAACATCGCCGGCGTCAAGGGGGTGGGCGCCAAGACCGCGGCGGCCCTGGTCACCCACCTGGGCGATCTGGACGCCATCTACGGCGACCTGGCGGCGGTGGCCGGGGTGCCGGTCCGGGGGGCGAAGACCCTGGCCCGCAAGCTCGAGGCCGGCCAGGAGGCGGCCCGGCTGGCCCTGCGTCTCGTGACCCTGAAGGCCGACGTGGACGACCCCTCCCTCGAGGTGCGCGACGCGGATCTGGACTGGGCGGGCCCGGCCGACGACGCCGACGCCCTCTTCGATCGGCTGGGCTTTCACGCCCCCCTCCGCAAGCTGCGCCGCCTGGCGTCGGAGGCGGCTCAGCGGCGGGGGTAGCGGTCGCTGAAGGCGCGCACCCGATCCCGCGCATCCTGGAGGGCGTCCCCCATGGCCCGAGCCCGGTCCCGGTCCTGGTCGAGGACCAGCACGGCCAGCAGAAGGAGATTCCCGCCCTCGTCCGGGACCACCACGGTCTCGAGGCGGGCGAACAGGGCCTTGCCATCGGTGGTGAGCAGGCCCAGCTCGCCCACCGCCCGACCGGCCCGGGCCTGGGCCAGGTGGTGGGAGCCCCGCTCGCGCCAGGCCGGGTCCAGCAGCTCCAGGAAGGGGCGTCCGAGGACCGTGTCCCGGGTGCGCCCGAGCACGTGCAGCGCCCCCTGGTTGGCGTCCACCACCCGAGAGGCCGGCCCGACCACGAACAGGGGCACCGGGTTGGCCTCGAAGAGGCGTGCCAGACGGGTGGATCGGGCGCCCCGCTCGGCCTCCAGGGCCTGGATCCGCGCTTCGAGCGCCGCCACCCGCGATGCCGCATCCTCCACGTTCGCCTCCCGGCCGCCACCCTACCGCACCCCCGCTCGGGCGGGGATGACGCTGCCGGTTACGGGGGTCGGCACCACCCGGAGGTGACCGTGCGTGCCGCAGTGCTGTGGGCCCTCGTGGCCCTGACCTCGCCCGCCATGGGGGGACCCAAGGACGTCGAGGCCGAGTACGAGCGGCTGACGGAGCAGATGGAGGGCCTCTCAGCCCGGACGGCCTGGGACGGCGTGGAGCGCTCCTTCCGCCAGCTCGAGGCCCTCAAGGACGCCCCCCTCACCCTCGAGGACTGGTTCCTGGGGGCCCAGGCGGCCCGCGCCCTCGGCGACGCGGCGGCCTGCCAGCGGCGTCTCCTCGCCGGCTTCGCCCAGGTCGAGGAAGGCCTGTCCGAGGGCGAGGAGATGGACCCCCGGGCCTTCCAGTGGCTCGGCGAGCTCAACACCCAGTTCGGCCGGGTCCGCATCGTGGCCCGCACCGACGGCGAGCTGGCCGCGGTCGAGCCCCCCTTCCAGACCGACCGCCAGGCCGCGGTGGCCCACGCCCGCCGGGTGCTGGCCCGGGACGGTCGCTTCGAGGGCCTGCTGCCCACCGGCGACTACACCTTCGGCAGCGAGACCTTCACGGTCCAGGCAGGCACCGACACGAAGGACCGGCAGAAGATCAAGCTCAAGTAGCCACCGGGGCCGGGCTCACCGGACCAGCAGGTCGAGGAGCCGCTCCACCGCCTTGCCGTAGGGCGGCGACGTGATCCCCGCGCCGTTGAGCCGGGCCTGGTAGAAGATGGGCTTGAGGTGGCTGAAGGTCCGGAAGCCCGCCTCGCCGTGGTAGGCGCCCATGCCGCTCTCGCCGACCCCGCCGAAGGGCAGCTCCTCGTTGGCGATGTGCAGGAGCGTGTCGTTGACCACGCAGCCCCCCGCCGGCAGCCGGTCGAGGACCGCGTCGGCCCGACGGCGATCGTCGTCGAAGACGTACAGCGCCAGCGGATGGGGCCGGTCCTGGACGAAGGAGACCGCCTCCTCGGTGGAGCCCACCCCCACCAGGGGCAGGACGGGGCCGAAGATCTCCTCCTGCATCACCTCCATCTCCTCGTTCACGTCGACGAGGGCCACCGGAGGAAGCTTGCCGCCGGCCTGGGCGCCCTCGGGGTGCAGCCACACCGCCCGGGCCCCGCGGGACTCGGCGTCGTCCACCAGGTGGTTCAGGCGGGCCAGGTGCTGGTCCGAGACGATCGCGGTGTAGTCCGGGTTGTCGGCGATGGTGGGGTAGGCCTTGCCCACCGCACCCCGCAGGGCCTCGACCAGGGCATCCCGCCGATCGTGGTGCACCAGCACGTAGTCGGGGGCGATGCAGGTCTGGCCCGCATTGAGCCACTTGCCGGCGGTGATCCGCTCGGCCGCGCGCTTCACGTCGAAGCCCTCGTGGACGATCACCGGGCTCTTGCCCCCGAGCTCCAGGGTGACGGGGGTGAGGTTGTCGGCGGCGGCCCGCATGACCAGGCGACCCACCCGGGTGGAGCCCGTGAAGAAGAGGTGGTCGAAGGGCAGGCTCGAGAAGGCGGCGCCCACCTCGGCCGCGCCCTGGACCACGGCCACGTGATCGGCCGGGAAGATGGCCTCGATCCCCTCGGCGAGCAGCGCCGAGGTGCGCGGGGTGAGCTCGCTCGGCTTGAGCAGGACCTTGTTGCCGGCGGCCACGGCGGCGGTCAGCGGCGCGAAGGCGAGCTGGAAGGGGTAGTTCCAGGGTGCGATGATGCCGACCACGCCGAGGGGTTCGGGCACCACCCGGGCGGTGGCGGGCAGGAAGACCCAGAACACCGAGCGGCCCTCGGGACGCATCCAGCGGCGCAGGTGCTTCTGGGCGTGGCGGATCCCCGCGATGACCATCCAGACCTCGGCCATGCGGGTCTCGTGGTGGGATCGGCCGCCGAAGTCGGCGTCGATGGCGCGGGCGATGTCCTCCTGGTGCTCCAGGGTCCAGCGCGCCATGGCCTCGAGCATGGCGGTGCGCTCGCCGAGGGTGGGCGGGGTGCCGGCGCGCCAGGCGGCCTTCAGCCGGTCGAAGGGGGCCCGGACGAGGGCCTGGGGGTCGGAGGGCGAGGCGGCGGGGGCCGGGGTGGCGACCTGGGACATGGGGCCTCCTGGGCAGTGTCTTCCGCTAACCGACCGGCGGTCAGCAGGTCCAGCCGGGCGGGCCGCGCTACCTGCCGGGCAGGAGCATCCATGCCCGGTCCCCGCCGCCGCGACCGGCTCGTCGCGGCCCTCAAGCACCGTCTCCTGGCCCCGCTGCTCTACCGTCACCCGCCGGTGGGGCTCCAGCCCGAGCGCCTCTACGCCTGGCTGCGGGCCCTCGAGGCCACCCGGGACCTGGACGGCGCCATCGTCGAGGTGGGCTGCAGCGTCGGGGGGACGGCGGCGGTGGCGGCGCGCTTCGTCTCCCGCACCGGGCCGCCGCGGCCCTACCTGTGCATCGACACCTTCTCGGGCTTCCCCCAAGGCCAGTTCGAGGACGACCTGGCGCGCGGCAACCGCCCGGCCAACCGCCACCTCTTCGCCCAGAACCGCCCCGCCCTCGTCCGGTGGGTGCTGGACCACCACGGCGCGCCCGAGGTGGCCCTGCTCCAGGCCGACATCGCCACCCTGGACCCGGATCGGCTGCCGGCTCGGATCTCGGCGGCGCTGGTGGACGTGGATCTGGCCCTGCCCGTGCAGGCCGCCCTGGAACGGCTGTGGCCCCGCCTCCTGCCGGGCGGCTGGATCCTGGTCGATGACTGTCCGCCCACCTGCGACTGGCGCGCGCGGGAGGGCTACCGCTCCTTCGTCCGCGGTCGGGGACTCCCCGAGCGGTACCTGCACGACATGGGCCTCGTCGTGGGTCCGGGAGCCGAGGGAACAACCGCGCCGGTGCCGTGTTGAGGGGATGACCGCGACCCCCGCTGCTGGTAGGGTCGCGTCCTGATCCACGGCGCGGCACCCCGCGCCCGACGTATCCATGGAGCGCATCGTGAAGGGTCGTCTGCGTCATGTCCTGGTCGGCGCCGGTCTGGTCGGAGCCCTGGCCCTCGGGTCCGCCGGCGTCGACTACTACGAGGAAGCCCTGCCATCGACGATGAACCCCGTGTTCGCCAAGTCGATGGTCGACTTTCGCAGCCACGAGCTGGTCTTCGACCGGCTCTACCACCGCTCGCCCATCACCAACGAGCTCGAGAGCCGGGTGGTGGAGAGCGACGAGGTCCTCAACAACGGACAGATGCTCAAGATCGAGATCAAGAAGGGCATCGAGTGGCACGACGGCAAGAAGCTGACCGCCGACGACATCTGCTTCACCGTCAACGCCCTGCTCAACGAGAACACGGCGTCCACCTACGCCAAGGTCTACCGCGAGAGCATCGACAACTGCGTCGCCGAGGGCAAGACCACGGCCATCATCACCTTCAAGAAGGTCTTCCCCTACCCCCGGGAGCGGGTCGCCTTCCCCATCATCCCCGAGCACCCCTTCAACGGGAACACGGCCCTCGACCCGGCCCACGGCTTCGCCAACGAACCGGTGGGCACCGGTCCCATGTCCGCCGTCAAGACCCGGCGGGTGGTCAACTTCTCGAAGTACGAGAACGAGCACCAGAACGCGTCCATCGCCGACCTCAAGCTCTCCGAGGGCGGCGATCCCTTCGTCCAGGTGCGCACCATCATCAATGCGGGCGTGCAGGGCGTCATCCAGGTCGGGCCGGCCCTCCGCCCCGAGGTCGCCGCCTCGGACGACGTGGCGCTCAAGTCCTACGACCTCCGCTCCTGGTGGTTCCTGGCGCTGAACACCAACAACGGCGCCCTCCAGAAGAAGGAGGTCCGTCAGGCGGTGGACCTGACCCTCGACCGGAACGAGCTCCGCGAGCTCACCATCGGCATCGACCCCAACGACAAGAACCCGCCCTGCGAGTTCATCTCCGGTCCCTTCATCCAGAGCTCGCCGTACTACAACCGGCAGATCCCGGTGAAGGAGGAGCACAACCGTCCGCTGGCCGGGCAGCTCATGAAGAAGGCCGGCGCCTCCCAGACCGCCGGCAAGTGGATCTGGGACGGTCAGCCCGTCATGCTCCGGATCGGCATGAACGCCCCCCTCGACGCCGAGGCCCGCGACCTGCTCACCCAGCTCGGCAACCAGCTCACCGCCGGCGGCTTCGACCAGCAGGTCTTCAAGATCAGCAATGACGACTGGACCCGCAAGGTCATCACCGGCCAGGCCACCTCCGAGTACGACGCGGTGATCGGCAAGTGGTCCTTCGGCACGGTCGAGGACGTCAACCCGCTCTTCCACACCCGCCAGGGCGGCCAAGGCTCGCTCAACATCTTCAACTACTCGAACCCCAAGGTCGACGAGATCCTGGAGCGGTGGGAGGTGGCCCGGACCGACACCGAGGCCCGCGACGCCTACCACGAGCTCCACGCCCTCCTCTCGAAGGAGCTGCCCTACGTCTTCCTGTGGAAGCTCGACACCAAGTCGGCGTGGCGCATGTCGGTCAAGAACAACACCATCGCGCCGTACTTCTACTTCACGAGCTTCGACGGCTGGCGGACCTGACAGGCGACGGGCGCGTCTTCGGGGCCGGCTCGGGCCGACCCCCTCGCTGGACGCGGACCCCGGGGGGGCTCCGGCCCCCCAGCTGCGGCGGGCTCTCTCGGGCCCGCCGTCGGCCTCAGGCCTTGCGCTTCTTCATCGTGTCGCCGCCGCGGCTGCCGAAGCGGGAGGAAGTGCCGATCCCCTCGGTGTCGATGCGCTCGCTGGAGGACCCCATCTCGCGGAAGATGCCGCCGAGCTGCCCGGCGAGCGGGTTGTCCGAGTCCAGGCCCAGGAAGGTGGTCTTGGTGCCGTAGCCCGGGCCCACGCCGAAGTGGGTCTCGAGGAAGCCCACCGCGTCGTGCCGGATGGCATGGCGGCGCAGGACCCCGTCGTCCTAGAAGGCGATGCCCATGGCCCCGGGCCCGGCGATGCCGCCGGTGGGATTCATGGCCATGGCCTCCTCGGCCGAGAGGATCCCGCCGGTGAGGAACTCGACGGTGGCGCCGTACTCCTTGTGGAGCTCCGAGCCGTAGTGGTCCTTCTCGACGGCGGCCTTCACGTCGTCGTCGATCTCCTTCTTCTTGTCGCCCTCGAACATGGCCTCCTTGAGCTTGCCGATCTGCTCGGGGGTCATGCCCGCGAACTCCTTCTGGACCAGAAGGGCGTCCTCGTCGAGGGAGCGGTCGTACTCGTCCTTGCCCTCGATGGCGCTCACGTCGTGCTTCGCGAACTGGGCCAGCACGCCGGAGCTGGCGATGTCATCGGCGTCGCGGGCGATGTCCTAGAAGCCACCGGCCTTCTTCTGGCGCTCGGCCAGCTCCTCGCGGGCCTGCTGGTTGGACAGGGCCTCGCGGGCGCCGGAGCCGTCGTCGGACCGGGAGATGGTGAGGGGGCCTTCGGGCGCCTTCTTCTTGTCGTCGCCGCCGAACACGCGCCGCAGCTTCTTCATCAGGCTCGTGGGGGATCCTCCGAGGAGACAAGGATGCCTCGGTCGAACCCCACGTCTCGGCAGGTGACAAGATTTCGTTGGGCTACGGCGACACCCCCACGAGCCGGGCTCGTTGCAGAGGTGCCCGACGGCGGCCCAGGCTCGGTACGGGCCTACCCCGGGTTCTCCGCCCTCCCGCCCCTCGGACGGGGCGCGCCCGCGGGGCCGGCACGGATGCTGCGAGGCCGAGGACCAGGCTCACGGCGGCATGGAGACGCGGCCACCCCCGGGTGGGGCCCGAGCCGCCAGTCCGAGGCCTCCACCACCATCGCGCCGGCGCTGGAGACGGAGCCGACGGTGTAGATCAGGACCTTCTCGCCGGGCGCGAGCCGACCCTCGGCGGTGGCGTGGTGCAAGTGGACCACCGGGAAGGGCAGGCCGGCGTTGCCGAGCCGGGGGAAGAGGTCCTGGACCTGCTCGGGGGAGGCGCCCAGCGCCTCCCGGCACAGCTCGGCGAACCAGGCCAGCGGCGTGCTGCAGGCGAAGAGGCGGATGTCCTCCACCCCCAGGCCGGCCCGGTCCAGCGCCCGGCGGCACAGGCGCGCCACCAGCTCGGGGCCGGAGGTGGCCCGGAGGGCGCGGGTGCCGGCCGCGCCGACCTCCATGCGCACCCTCGCATCCCCGTCCTCGCCCGGGCGGACCCGGTGGACGAAGCTGTCACAGGTGGCCGCCGTGTTCTCCATGGCCACGGCGTGGATCAGGGGATGGCCCTCGTCCGCCTCGATGAGGGCCGCCGCCGCCACGTCGCTCGAGATCCAGCTCAGGGTGTTGGCGTCGTCGGCCTGCCGGGAGACGGTGTTGGAGAGGGCCACCAGCACCCGCCGATGCCGGCCCGTCGAGAGTAGGGAATCGGCGAGCTCCAGGCTGGCCAGGCCCGAGGAGCAGGCCGTCTCCACGTTGATGGCCGGCGCCGACATCCCCAGCGCCCGCGCCAGGTAGACGGCATTTCCGGGGGCCACGAAGTCCTCCGGCAGCCACGAGGCACACAGGGCCAGGTCCACGTCCTCGGGGGAGACGTCGGCCGCCGCCAGGGCATCCCGGGCCGCGGCCTCCTCGAGGGTCCGGGAGCTCTCCCCGGGACCGAGCTTGTAGCGGATGGTGGCGCCCCGGAAGGGGTCGCGCTGGTATCGGCGCATGGCGGTGTCGAAGCCGGCGCTCGAGCCGTCCCCGTCCGCGTCCGAGAAGGCCTTGGCCAGCCCCCGCTCGGCGGCGCGGGCCAGGGCCTCGGGCTGGTGGGTGCGGTACCAGTCATTGGTCCGGCGCTCGGAACCGTATCGAACGCCGAGGGAGAGGATGCGGCTCACGAAGCACTCCGGGTCGCGAAGGTCAGCTCGGCGACGCGCCGGCCCATGGGGGCCGGACAGTCGACGATGGGCACATGGACCAGGGACGGTCCGGGCTGTTCGATGGCCTCGGCCAGCGCGGCATCGAGGAGGTCGACCCGGTCCACGCGCCGGGCGCGCACCCCCATGCTGCGGGCGAGGGCGGCGAAGTCGACGCGGGGCAGGTCGCAGGCCGCCGAGAGGAAGCCCATGCGGCGGGTGCCCTGCAGGCACATCCCATAGGCCTGGTCATCGGCCACGATCCACGTGGCATCCACCCCGTGATGGGCGGCGGTGGCGAGCTCGTGGCCCATCAGCAGGGCCCCGTCCCCCACCACCGCGACCGCGCGGCGACGGGCGCCCAGGGCCGCCCCCAGCACCCCCGAGGTGGCCTGCCCCATGGAGCCCCACCCCACGCTCACCCGCAGCCGGGGCGCGTCCAACCGGAGCCGGTGGATGGCCCAGGCGAAGCTGTTGCCCGCCTCGGCCAGGACCAGGGCGTCACTGCCATCGATGACCACGCGCTCCACGGCGTCGATGATGGCCGGAAGGTCCAGGCGCTCGGAGCGGGGGCGGACGGGGCGCCGCCGCAGCGGACGGGAGGGTCGCTCCGGGAGCCTGCGGAGCAGCCCGCGCACCATCGGCCTCACCGGCGCGCGCACCCACCGGGTCCGCGCGAGGCCGGACAGGCGCGCCTCGGAGCGGGGGTCCACCACGATGGCCTCGTCGAGGCCCTCCCACACGGCCCCCCCGGGCCGCGAAGGCTCCCCGAGCCAGGTGCCGAGCACCAGGAGCACCTCGGGCGGGTGCTCCATCAGCGCCACCTCTCCGGCTTCATGGCCTCCGAAGCCCACCACACCGCGCCACAGCGGATGGCCCTCGGGGAACACCCCCTTGGCCCGGGGCGTCACCACCACCGGCGCATCCAGGCGCTCGGCCAGACGCACCAGGTCGGAGGCGGCCCGCCGGGCGCCGAAGCCCACCACCATCGCCACCCGCCGGTCCCGGAGGACGGCGGCGAGGGGCTCCGGATCCGGCACGCCGAGGGGCTCCACCGTCACGCGCGGCGGCAGTCCCCGGGCAGGTTCGGTCTGGAGGTCCGTCGGCAGGGCCAGGTGGATGACGCCCCCCTCGGGGCGGGCCAGGATCTCCCCGGCGCGCTGGAGCAGGGGCCCGAGCATGGCCGGGCACTCCACCGTGGCGGCCAGGTCGAACCACGCCCCCGGGGTGGAAAGCCCGGCCAGGGCGGTGGAGGGGCCGGACTCCTGGGTGGCACCGTGGAATCGGCGAGGCGCGGGCGTGACGCCGGACAGGACGATGAGCCGCGCCCCCTCCTCGCGGGCGGCCACCAGGCCGGTGAGGGCGTTGGTGAGACCGGGCCCGGTGGTGGTGAAGACGGCGACGGGGAGGTCTCCGGCGAGGAAGGCCTCGGCCGCGGCGAAGGCGGCGCCCCCCTCGTGCTGGGTGTGGATCACCTCCACCCCCGGATCGGCGCACAAGGCGTCCCAGAGGCCCGCGACCCCGCCGCCGGACACCCCGAAGGCGAGCCGCACCCCGTGGTCCGCGAGCCACCGCGCCAGGGCTCCCGAGACGGTGCCGGGCGTCTGCCGTGCACTGGGTTGGACCATGGCAGACCTCACGGGGTCGGGAGGGCGCCGAGCTGGCGCATCAGCGAGAGTTCGTCGGCGACCCGCCAGATCTCCGTCAGCCGGCCGTCCTCGAAGCGCAGGAAGCCGCACTCGTTCATCTCGACGGTCTTCCCGGAGCCGGGGAGCCCCATGAAGGGGCCCTGGTGGGTCCCCCGCACCGTCCAGCGAGCGGCCACGGTGTCGCCCTCGACCACGAGCTGGTCGATCCGGCTCGACCAGTCCGGGAAGGCCTCCCGCACCATGGTCAGCCCCCCGGAGAAACCCTCGCGCCCGCGAGGTCCTCGGTGATCGACGTAGTTCTCGGCGATGAGCTCCTCGACCAGGGAGAGATCCCCGGTCGAGATGAGGTCGTGGAAGATGCGCTCGGTCTGCTGTCGCAGGTCCATGGGAACTCCTGGCGTCGGGCACACGGCCGCTCGGCCACCCGGCGGGGCCGGGCAGCGGCAGGTTCGAGAGGGGGATCGAGAAGCGGGAGGGACGCGGCACCGCGCCGGGTCGCCCGCGGCGTCCGGTCGCTGGCCGCACCTGGAGGGTACCCAGCCGAACCCGGCGATGGACTCAACCTGGACGGACCCTCAGGACTCTTCAGCGCGTCTCAGACCCCTTCCGGTACGGGATCACGGGGGGCCAAGCGCCCCGCAGCCCTACTGAATCTCCTGGAGCTTCACCACGCGGAGCTCCCCGGCCCGTAGGCTGCGGATGGCGCTGACCACGGCCCGGGCGGCCGAGAGGGTGGTGATGCACGGCACGCCGAAGCGCAGGCCGGCCAGGCGCATGGCCCGCTCGTCGTACTTGGCCTTCTTGCCCCGCGGCGTGTTCAGCATGAGCTGGACCTTGCCGTTCTTGATGTGATCGACGATGTCGGGCCGGCCCTCGGCCACCTTGAACACCCGCTCGCAGGCGATGCCCCGCTCCGTCAGGAAGCGGGCGGTGCCGGTGGTGGCGTAGATGGTGAAGCCCATGTGGGCCAGGCTGCCGGCGATACCGATGGCACCGGGCTTGTCCTCGTCGCGCAGCGAGAGGAAGACCGAGCCCTCGGTGGGCAGGGTCAGGCCGGCGGCGATGAGGGCCTTGGCATAGGCCTCGCCGAAGCCCCAGCCCACGCCCATCACCTCGCCGGTGGAGCGCATCTCGGGGCCGAGGATCACGTCGCTGCCGGGGAACTTGCGCCAGGGGAAGACCGGGGCCTTGATGAAGTACATCCCCTCGCCCCGCCGGTCGAGGGCGCCCTCGGCCCGCAGCTCGGCGAGGGTCCGACCCAGGCAGAGCTGGGTGGCGATGCGCGCCAGTGGTACGCCGATGGCCTTGCTGACGAAGGGGACCGTCCGGCTGGCGCGGGGGTTGACCTCGATGACGTAGAGCTGGTCGTCGTGGACGGCGTACTGCACGTTCACGAGGCCCACCACGCCCAGCGCGCGGGCGATGCGGGCGGTGGTCTCCTCGACCTCGCGGGTGAGCGCGGGGGAGAGCCGCACCGGGGGCAGGACCCCGGCCGAGTCGCCCGAGTGGACCCCCGCCTCCTCGATGTGCTCGATGATCCCGCCGATCAGCACCTCTTCGCCGTCGCTCAGGGCGTCGACGTCGTACTCGACCGCGCCGTCCAGGTAGTGGTCGAGCAGCAGGGCGTTGGCGCCGCTCTCCACCATGGCCTCGCGGCTGGCCCGCTCGAAGTCGGACTCGTCGTAGCAGATGTGCATGGCCCGCCCGCCGAGGACGTAGGAGGGGCGCACCAGCAGGGGGAAGCCGATCCGGGCGGCGGCGGCCGCCGCCTCGGCCAGGGAGGAGGCGGTGGCGCCCTCGGGCTGGCGGATGCCGAGGCGCTCGCAGAAGGCATTGAAGCGGCCCCGGTCCTCGCACAGGTCGATGGCGTCGGGGGAGGTGCCGAGGACCGGACCGATCTGGTGGGCCAGCTTGAGCGGCGTCTGGCCTCCGAACTGCAGGATGACCCCGCGGGGCTGCTCCCGGTCCAGGATGGCCTGGACGTGCTCCCGGTCGATGGGCTCGAAGTAGAGCTTGTCCGAGGTGTCGTAGTCGGTGGAGACGGTCTCGGGGTTGCAGTTGACCATGACGCTGGTGAGCCCGGCGTCGCGGACGGCGAAGGCCGCGTGGCAGCAGCAGTAGTCGAACTCGAGCCCCTGCCCGATCCGGTTGGGGCCGTTGCCCAGGATGACCACCCGCTCGGTCTCGCTCTCGCCCGACTCGCACTCGTCCTCGTAGGTCGAGTACAGGTAGGGGGTGTGGCTCTCGAACTCGGCAGCGCAGGTGTCGACGCGCTTGTAGACGGGCGCCAGCCCGAGCTCCCGACGTCGGGCCAGCACCGCGTCCTCGCGGCAGCCCAGCGTCCGGGCCAGGGCGGCGTCGGTGAGCCCGCGGCGCTTGGCGTCGCGCAGGACGCCAGCGGGGAGCGTGCCGATGAGACGCCCCTCGAGGCTGCGCTCGAAGTCGGCCACCCCCTCGAGCTCCCAGAGGAACCACGGATCGATCCGCGTCAGGTCGTGGATCTCGTCCACCTCCCACCCGCGCCGCAGCGCCTCGAGGAGGATGGCCAGCCGGTCGGGGGTGGCGGTGGCCAGGCCCTCGCGGAGCTTCTGGTCGCTCCAGTCGGTGACGTCGGGCCAGCCGCCCTCGAGGGAGGCGATGGCCTTGTACATGGCCTCGTCGAAGGTGCGGCCGATGCCCATCACCTCGCCGACGGCCCGCATGGAGGTGCCGAGGGTGCGGTCGGCGGCCTGGAACTTCTCGAAGTTCCAGCGGGGGATCTTGACGATGGTGTAGTCGAGGGCCGGCTCGAAGCACGCCGGGGTGACCCGGGTGATGTCGTTGAGGATCTGGTCGAGGGTGAGCCCCACCGCGAGCTGGGCGGCGATCTTGGCGATGGGGAAGCCCGTCGCCTTGGAGGCCAGGGCCGAGGAGCGGCTGACCCGCGGGTTCATCTCGATGACCACCACGTCGCCGTTGTCGGGGTTGACGGCGAACTGGACATTGCTGCCGCCGGTCTCGACGCCGACGGTGCGCATGATGGTCAGGCAGTGATCCCGCAGGATCTGGTGCTCCCGGTCCGAGAGCGTCTGGGCCGGCGCCACGGTGATGGAATCGCCGGTGTGGATCCCCATCGGGTCGAAGTTCTCGATGGTGCAGATGATGATCACGTTGTCGGCGAGGTCGCGCATGACCTCGTACTCGAACTCCTTCCAGCCCAGGAGGGACTGCTCCACCAGGACCTGGGTGGTGGGCGAGGCGTCGAGCCCGCTCTGGACGATGTCGCGGAACTCCTCCATGTTCCAGGCGATCCCGCCCCCCAGCCCGCCGAGGGTGAAGCTCGGCCGGATGATGGCCGGCAGGCCGATCTCGTCGAGCAGGGCCTCGGCCTCGGTGAGGGTGTGGGCGATCCCCGACTTCGCGACGCCGATCCCCACCTCGATCATGGCCTGCTTGAAGCGGTCCCGATCCTCGGCCAGGTCGATGGCATCCGGATCGGCGCCGATGAGCAGCACGCCGTGCTCCTCGAGGATGCCGTCGCGGGCCAGCTCCATCGCCAGGTTGAGCCCGACCTGGCCGCCCACGGTGGGCAGGAGGGCCGCGGGCTTCTCGCGGGCGATGACCTGCTTGGCGAAGTCCAGCGTCAGCGGCTCGACGTAGGTGGCGTCGGCGACGGACTCGTCCGTCATGATGGTGGCCGGGTTGCTGTTGATGAGCACGACCCGGTAGCCGAGCTCCTTCAGGGCCTTGCAGGCCTGGGTGCCCGAATAGTCGAACTCGCACGCCTGCCCGATGATGATGGGCCCGCTCCCCAGGACCAGGATGGTGCTGCCGGGCGGCAGGCGCAGGTTGTCGGGCGGGTCGGTGATCATCGGGCTCCCTCGCGGGCGAAGTCGATGAAGGCTTGGATGATGGAGCGGCTGTCGTGAGGCCCGGGGGCGGACTCTGGGTGGTACTGCACCGCGTAGACGCGCCGGTCCGGGTGCAGGAAGCCGCTCACCGTCTCATCGTTCAGGTTGATGTGGGTGATCCGGGCGCCGGCGGCCAGCAGGCTCTCCTTGGAGACCGCGAAGCCGTGGTTCTGGCTCGTGATCTCGACCCGGCCGGTGCGCTCGTCGCGGACGGGGTGGTTGGCGCCGCGGTGGCCGAACTTGAGCTTGTAGGTCTCGGCGCCGAGGGCGAGGGCCAGGAGCTGGTGCCCCAGGCAGATGCCGACGGTGGGCCGCTTCCCGACCACCTTGCGCAGCTCGTCGACGATGTCGGGGAGTGCCGCCGGGTCGCCGGGGCCGTTGGAGACGAAGACCGCGTCGACCCCCTCCATCCAGGCCTCGGCCGGGTCCGTGATGGGGTGGACCCGGACCGTGCAGCCGGCCTGGGCCAGGAGGCGGACGATGTTGCGCTTGCAGCCGCCGTCGACCAGGGCGAAGCGCAGCGCGTCAGGCCCGCCGTCGTGGGCCAGGTAGGCCCGCTCGGTGGTGGCCTCGGTGGCCAGGCGCCGCCCGGCCATGCCCGGCCAGGCCGCGACCGCGTCGTGGAGGGCCTCGACCGGGGTGCCATCGGTGCTCACGGCGCACTTCATGGCCCCCCGCTCCCGCAGGTGCCGCACCAGGGCCCGGGTGTCGATGCCGTGCAGGGCGGGAACCCCGTGACGCTCCAGGTAGCCGTGCAGGCCGCCCTCGGCGCGCCAGGAGCTGGGGTTGCGGCTGAAGCGGCGCGCCACGAAGCCCGCCACCTGGACCCGGTCCGACTCGGGGTCATCGGGGTTGACGCCGTAGTTGCCCACGTGGGGCACCGTCATGACGACCACCTGCTCCCGGTAGCTGGGGTCGGTGAGCACCTCCTGGTAGCCGGTGTGGGAGGTGTTGAAGACCGCCTCGCCCACCCGGGTGGCGCGGGCGCCGAAGGCCTCGCCCCGGAAGACCCGCCCGTCCTCGAGCACCAGGATGCCCGCTGGTTCGCTCGCCGCTTCACCGGTCACGCGCCCTCCGTGCCAGGGTCCCCCGGCGCGTAGTCCGCCGCCTGGGGGGTGTCGACAGGTTCCACCCCCCGCCGCGTCCGGTCGGGGCGGGCTCCGGTGTCCGTACGGAGAGAGCCCGGCTATCCTGGGCCCGACCCTTGGAGGAGACATGCGCACCCCCTCGCTCGCCCTGCTGCTCGTGGCCTGCTCCCCCACCGTCGCCGAGGTGGACACGGGCCAGGACACGGACACGGACACGGACACGGACACGGATGCCGACACCGACACCGACACCGACACCGACACCGACACCGACACCGACACCGACACCGACACCGACAC
>CAZPJM010000016.1:25942-35050 GCA_964586865.1 uncultured Enterobacteriaceae bacterium | reverse complement strand
GGACTGGCGGGTGGCCGAGCCGGCGGGGGTGCGCCTCCATCCCCCGGGCACCCTGAGCCTGGACACGGTGGGCGGGCAGGCCCCGGTGCTCGTGCGGACCGTGGCCTTCGACGGCGACTTCCTGGCGCTGTCCATGGAGGTCGACGTGGCCGGCCTGGAGTTCGGCGGGACGGCCGGGCTCCTGGCCCGCTCCGGAGGCCGGACCGTGGCCTCCATCCAGGTGGGGCTCGGTGGGGGCGGGGGCCAGACGCGGGTCGGGGCCACGTGTGGCGGGGACTGGCTCCACATCCCCCTCACCCCCTGGAGCCGATCGTCGTCGGCCGGCCGCCTGGAGGACCGGCTCCGGGTGCGGGTGGCCATCGACGGCGCCCGCCAGCGCGCCTGGTGCACCGTCCTGGACCCGGAGAGCGGGGAGGTCGCCGGCCTGGCGGGGGACGCGGATCCGCCGGTGCCGGGACCCCTCCAGGTCGGCCTCGGCACCATGGGGATCCGGGGGGCCCGGGCCCGCCTCCACGTCCAGGACCTGATGGTGGAGGGGGTCCGGGCCGCCCCTCCCGACCGACGTGCCGATCCCAGGCTGCGCAGCCTGGCCCTGGGCCGGGCCCACATCGTCCGGGTGGACCCGTCTGCCGAGCCCGGCCTGGCCGCCGTCGTGGCCCTCCGCACCGGCCGCATCGACGACGCGGCCCGGGCCCTCGAGCGCCTCTCCCAAGGCCCTCTGCCTCATGGGGTGCAGGTCCTCCTCCGCCAGGCCCCGTCCCTGACCCTCTCGGCCCTGTCCCGGAGCGGCCGTCCGAGGCTCGGGAAGGATCTGCTCGAGGCCGCGGCCGGCCTGTACGATGCGCCCGGCCCCGAAGCCTTGGACCTGCTGCTCCAGCCCGCCCTCGACCGGGTCCCGCTGGACGATCCATGGAGCCGGGCCGCCTGGATCGCCCGCCTCGACGTGCTTGTCGAGCTCGGGGCCCTCGAGGCGGCCGACGTGGCGGCGGCCCGCCTCCTGGCCGAGCCCGACCTGCCCGCCGATCGGGTGGCCCGGGCCAGCCTCTCCCGGGCCCGGGTGGCCCAGCGCCAGGGGGATGCCGAGGGTGCCGCCCGCTGGGCCCGCGCGGTGCGTCTGGCCAGCCCGGACCCGTGGACCACCGCCGATGAGCTTCGCCGCCATGGTCTGGTGGTCCCGGGGGAGTGAGCCGGGAAGGCCGCCCGCCTGCCGGGGGCGGACGCGCCCCCTGCCCCCTCAGGCCCGCAGCTCCCGCGCCACCCGGGCATCCACCTCGGGGACCTCGTCCAGGACGCGCTTGACCACGTCGTCGGGGGTCAGGCCCTCCGCCTCGGCGTCGAAGTTCAGGCCCACCCGGTGCCGGAGGGCGGGCAGGGCCACCGCCCGGACGTCCTGGATGGAGGCGTGGAGGCGGCCGGCGAACAGGGCCTGGACCCGGGCACCGAGGATGAGGGTCTGGGCGCCGCGCGGCGAGGCGCCGTAGCGGAGGAACTCCCGGGCCGCCGCGGTGCCGTGGTCGCTCGCGGCGTGGGTCCCCAGCACGAGCCGCATGGCGTACTGCATCACCTCGGGCGCGACGGGCACCTCGCGGACGATGCGGCGCAGCTCGAGCAGGGCCTCGGGGGCGAGCACCGGCTGGGCCTCCACCACCACGTTGCCCGTGGTGCGGTCCATGATCTCGACGAGCTCGGCGAGGGTGGGGAAGGGCACGTCGATCTTGAAGAAGAACCGGTCGAGCTGGGCCTCGGGGAGGGGGTAGGTACCCTCCTGCTCGAGGGGGTTCTGGGTGGCCATGACGAAGAACGGGGCCGGCAGGGGCCGCCGCTCGCCCGCCGTGGTCACCTGGCGCTCCTGCATGGCCTCGAGGAGGGCCGACTGGGTCTTGGGGGTGGCGCGGTTGATCTCGTCGGCCAGCAGGAGCTGCGTGAAGATGGGCCCTCCTCGGAAGGACAGGGCCCGCCCCCCGCCGGGCGTCTCCTCGAGGATCTGCGTGCCCAGGATGTCGGCGGGCATCAGATCCGGCGTGAACTGGATGCGGTTGAAGTCCAGGTGGAGGCACCGGGCGAGCGTGCGCACGAGCAGGGTCTTGCCCAGGCCGGGCACCCCCTCGAGCAGGGCGTGGCCGTCGGCGACGAGGCAGGTGAGCACCCCGTCGACCACGGCGCGCTGCCCCACCATGACCCGGCCGACCTCCTCCCGGAGGCCGGAGATGCGCTCCGCGAAGAAGGCGAGCTCGCGCTCCATCCATCACTCCATGCTGTCGAAGTAGTCCTTGACGGCGGCACGGTAGCCCGGCGGGACCCGCTCGTCGGTGATGGCTTCGTCGGCCGCATCCTTGTAGGAGGCCGGGATGTCGAGGAGCGGGCGCGCCGCGGTCTCGTCGCCGTCGGTGCGGGTCATGGGCAGCTCGTCGATGTGGCCGCGCTCGTCCACCACCCCCTCCACCGGGGTCATCAGCGTCTCGGCGCCGTCCATGCGCACCGGGTCGTAGAAGGCCTCGAAGTCGTCGATGCTCTCGCCCGAGGTCCGGTCCGAGAGGCGGTTGGCGTCCTGGTGCGGCTCGGTGGTGTCGAAGGTGCCGGCATCCTCCCAGGTGTGGCCCTCTCCCGCGCGGCTGCCGCTGGTGTCGGTGCCCGCAGCCACGGCCATCCCGCCCTCGCAGGTCTCGCCGGGGGGACAGGGGGCGCCCGCCTGACCGGCGCCCTGGCCCGGCTGTCCGCCCTGCTCGCACGCGCCGTCCTCGCACTGCCCCGACGCCACCTCGGCCTCGCCGCCGAGCCGCTGGCGCGCCGCCTCGAGGGCGCCGTTGGTCTCCTGGGAGCGGCGGAGCTTGTCCTGGTCCTGGCGGAGGCGCTCCTGGAGGTCTTGGGCCTGCTCGAGCTGCTGCTTCAGATCCTGGAGCCGCTGCTTCGCCCGCTCGGCCGCGTCCTGGCTCCGCTGGCGGGCCTGGTCGCGCTCGGCCTGCCCCTGCCCGGTCTGGCCCTCGGCGGTCCGGCCCTCGCTGGCGGCTTCGGAGAGCTCCTGGCCGGCCTGCTGGAGGGCCTCGCCGGCCTGCTGGAGCGACTCGCTGCCCGCCTGCTGGAGGGCCTCTCCCGCCCGGTCCAGGGCCTCGCCGAGCTCGCCTTGCTCCTGGGCCCCCGACGAGGAGACCTGCTCCATGAGCTCGTCCATGGCCTGGGCCGCGCCTTCCAGGTCCCGGTCCTCGAGGGCGTCGGCCAGCTCTTCCAGGGCCTGCTCGGTCGCGGCGTCGGAGCCGGTCTCGCGCAGGGCGTCGGCCGCGTCCTGCAGGGCGTCCAGGTCCTCGCGCCCGGAGGCCTCCAGCTCGGCCTCCCACTGGTCCAGCGCCTCTTGGAGCTCGCCGATCTTCTCGGCGGCTTCGGCTTCCGAGAGGGTGCCGTCCGAGAGCTGCTCCATGAGCTCGTCGGCCTGGGCCTGGACGTCGTCCGGGAGGGGGGCGTCGTGCTCGGCCTCGAGCTCGTCCAGGGCCTCCTGCAGGCGGTCGGCCTCGTCCTGGACCGGGGTGGTGTCCGTGTCCTGGCCGGCCCGGGCGGTGGGCCGCGCGGGGATCAGCAGGACGAGGAAGGCCAGGGCCGCGGCCACCGGGGCCAGCCAGGCGGTGATGGGGGCGCCCGTGCGGACCCCCCGTCCGAGGCCCCCCAGGCTCGCCACCCGGCGTTCCAGGTCGGTCCGCACCGCCTCGGGGGCGTGGCCCTGCTCCTCGAGGTGCAGCAGGGTCACGAGCACCTCGTCGGTGCCGAGGGCCCGGTCCACCAGCAGGGCCAGCTCGCGCTCCCCGAGCACCGGGCGGAGGGCCCCCACCAGCACACCCACCCCCACCGGCAGCACCGCCGCGGCCACCGCGACCATCCAGGGGGACACCGGGTCGAGGGGCCACCACAGCCGGGAGACGCCGAGGGCCACCACGGCCAGGGCGGCCCCGACCCACGCCCCGCCGGCCGCGCCACGGATCAGGTTGCGGCGGCGGATGCGGCTCCGGGCTGCGGCGATGAGGCGGCGGGGCGAGGACATGCGGACTCCGGCGCAGGGGCCACGGCGATCCGGGACCCCCGTCAGACGCGGGGGTTCCTGCTTCCACCTACCGGCAGGGGGGCGGGGCGTCCATGCGGGGCAGGCGGCCCCTGGCGCGAGAGGTCGGCCCGGCCCGGCGAGCGGTCACTCCCGGTGCACCTCGAGGCCCAGGGAGGCGGCCAGGTCGAGGGGAACCTGGAGGACCGCCTCGTCCGGCGGACCGTCGATCCCCGCCAGCTCGAGGGCGGTGCGCACCAGCTCGATGCGCTCGGCCTCGGACAGGATGGTCCACGGCCGCTCCACGTGGGTGGCGGCGGCGTCGTACAGGGGCCCCCGGCCAGGGCTGAACAGGCCCAGGTCCCGGGCGATGGCCGTGTCGATGGCCTGCTCCAGGAAGGTGGAGGTGCTGGCGTGGTCCAGCCCGCGGCGGACCATCTCGCCGGCGGTGGCGTGCAGCAGCAGGGCCCGCAGGTGGGCGGCGGTGGCGTGCGTGGGGGTGGTCCGGAAGCGCACCTGCACCCGGGCGTCGGCCCCCTCCGTCGGCCAGACCCCGGTCCCCAGGATCGCCCGGGTCGGGATGAGGCCGGCCGGGACCGGTCCGGGCTCGCCCACCTGGAGATCGTCGGGCAAGGCCTCCGCGAGCCGCGGGGCCAGGTCGTCGAGGACGCTGTCGGGGGCCCCCTCGGGAGCCACCAGCCACCAGGTCGCCGCGGCCCCGGCATCGGGGGTGGCCGGGGGCGCCAGCATCACCCAGGCGCCCTCCCAGGTGGCGCGCACCACCGACACCATCGGTCCCGCGCCGTCCGGCGGCGGTGGGCGCCGGTCCGGGTCTCCCGAGATGGGGAGCCCCCGAACGGGGTAGTCACGGGCGATCAGGCGTGGCACGCAGCCTCCGGGTCGGCCCCCCACCCGGCCGCTTGTCGGCCCGGTCGGGGGAAGGGTCTCTGGTATCCTGTCGGCCATGAACGTCCCGAGCGAGATCGACGCCGCCCTGGCGCACCTCTTCGACCAGCTCCCGCTGGGGGTGATCGTTCATCGTGACGGTCGGAACGTCTACATGAACCCGACGGCCCGGGCCCGCCTGGGCTGGACCCTGGCCGATCTGCCCGACTCCCGCACGGCCTTCCACCGGTGGTACCCGGACCCCGCCTACCGGGCGCAGGTACGGGAGCGGTGGCGGGCGGCCACCCGGAACCCGTCCAGTGGGGACGAGCTGGTGCTGAAGGTGCGGTGTGCATCCGGCGAGGATCGATGGCTGGCCTTCTCGCCCCCGGTGACCCTGTCCGAGGGTGCCATGGTGGTGACCTTCCTGGACGTCACCCGTCGGATCCGGGCCGAGGAGTCGGTGACGGGCTTCCTGGCGAACGCCTCCGTGGTGGGCACGCACCAGCTGCTCGTCGACCCCTCGGGGCCGGCCGGGGCCCGGGTCATCAGCCTCTCGCCCGAGGCGGCGCGGCTGTTCGGGGTCTCCCCCGACGCCCCCGCCGACCGGTGGTTCGACGACATCCACCCGGCCGATGTGGAGCGGATCCGCGCGGCCCACCACCGGGCGGCGGCCGACGTGGACGTCTTCGATGAGATGGTCCGCTTCGGCCAGCCCGGCACCCCCATCCGCCACGTCCACGTCCGCTCGGTCCCGGTGCGCCGGCCCGACGGCCAGATCCTGTTCGTGGGCATGGCCCTCGACCAGACCGATCGCGAGCAGGCGCGGGCCGATCGGGCCCGCCTGCTGGGACGCATCGAGGCCTCCCGGCGCGCCGACGTGGTGGCGGCGGTCTCGGCCGAGGTGGGCCACGACCTCCGCAACCTGCTCACCATCGGACTGACCCTCCTGGACGACCTGGAGGAGCAGATCCCCCCCGTGCACCCGGCGGCAGCGACCGTCGTGGGAATGGCCGAGGTGATGGAGCGGATCACCATCCTCGCGCGGCAGCTTCAGCGTGCCGGGCAGACCGCGCCCCTCGAGCACCACGAGGTGGACCTGGGCGCCCTGGCGGAGCGGACCGCCGATCTGGCGGGGCGGAGCCGGGTGCGGCGGGTGGACGTGCGGTCCACGCTGGCCCGGCCGACCGCCATCACCGACCCCACCCGGCTGGGCCGGGCGCTGCTCAACCTGGTCCTCAATGCCCTCGACGCCTCCGGTCCGGACGGCACCGTCACCATCGAGATCGACGCGGCCGCCGGTGGTGGCGGGGTCCGGCTGCGGGTCCTGGACGACGGACCCGGCATCCCCGAGGACGACCTGGAGCTGGTCTTCGCCCCCTTCGTCACCCGCCGGGAGGGCGGCACCGGGCTGGGCCTGCCCTCCACCCGTCGCCTGGTCCGGGATCTGGGCGGAGACGTGATCCTCGCGAATCGCCCCACCGGAGGCCTGGCCGCGACCATCGAGCTCCCGCCCTCCGTGGCGGCCGCCATCGCCTGAGCCGGACGCGACCCGGAGCGGGGTGCGTGGTAGCTTCGCCCGTCCGGGAGCCGGCATGCGTCTCGCCCTCGTCGTCCTCGTCCCCCTTCTCCTCGCCGGCTGTGCGAGCCGCATCGATCGCTTCCTGGTCGAGCGCCCCATCGCCGAGGCCCTGCGCCGGCCCGACGTGGACCAGGCCTGTCGCGGGGGCAATGCCCAGACCCCGGTGGCGGCGGGCCTGTTCGAGAAGAAGCCGGCCCACCGGGCCCTGGCCCTGCTCGAGACCACGGCGGCCGCCTGCGCCGAGGCCGAGGCCATGGAGGCCGAGCTCCGGGCCGAGCGGGCGCTCTTCTTCGACGAGGGCGAGGAGCGCGTGGCCCGGGTCAAGGAGGCGCGCGAGGTGGAGCGGCGTCACCGGGCGGTGGCGGCGGCGCGGCTGTGGCGGGCCTGGGGCCACGTGGAGGCCGAGTATGGCCCCATCGGCGAGGGTGACTGCCCTCGGTTGAAGCGTCGGGCGGATGAGCTGACCTGGCTCCTGGGTCTTGTCGCCGGAGCCAATGCACTGCTCCAGGACCAGGCCAGCGGAGGAGGGCTCGGGGTGCCACAGGATGTCCTCGGCAAGGTGGCGCGCGCCGCCGACTGCGTCGATGCAGCCCGGTGGTGGTACGCCCCGGACGCCCTCCAGGCCGGGAGCTGGGCGATGGTGCCGGGCTCGGGCCCCGACGGCGTCGACCCGTGGGAGGCCCTGGACGAGGCCGCCGCCGCCGGGGACGCCACCGGGGTCCGGGTGGCCCGCAGCATCCAGGTCCAGCTCGCCGCCAACGCCGGCAAGGACGACACGGTGGACGGGGCGGTCCGCGCCTTCGCAGCGGCCGCCAGCGCCGAGGGTGATCCCGACTTCGCGCTCATCGACGCCTATGCGGCCATGGTGGTGCGCCACCAGGCCGACCTTTCGTGGACCCGGGCGCGGGGTTACCGGGCGACGGTCCTGGGGGAGCTCCCCGGGGACGCCGCCGACGCGCCCGCCGGGCCCGACCCCTTCGCCGAGGACCCCTTTGGTGGGGATCCCTTCGGCGGCGAGCCCACCGGCGGCGACCCCTTCGCCGAGGGGCCCGCCCTCGACGCCCCCGACACCGATCCCCCACAGGAGACGCCCTGATGCACCCGAACCGCCGCCTGCTGTTTGCGCTCCTCGGTGCTCTGGTCCTGGTGGTGGGCGCCCTCGCGCCCGGCCGGGCCCTCGCCGAGTCCCGCACCCTGTGCGCCTACGACCCGGTCGGCCGCTCCGGCGACTTCTACCGGATCCTCGAGGACTTCGCCCTCGAGGCCGGCACCTGGGGGGTGGACATCGAGCTGCAGACCTACACCGACGAGGCCACCGCCGCGCGGGACTACGAGGCCGGCAAGTGCGACGGTGTGGTGGCCACCGGGGTGCGCCTGCAGCGCTTCAACCGCTTCTCCAGCACCATCGAGGCCATCGGCGCCATCACCGAGTACCCGGTGCTGCAGCAGCTCGTGCAGAGCTTCGTCCGCTACCCCTCCGCCGCGCAGAAGCTCCGCAGCGGCGAGCACGAGACGGTGGGCGTCCTCCCCGCCGGCCTGGTCTACCTCTTCCTGCGGGATCGGAGCATCGACACGGTCCCCGAGCTGGCCGGCAAGCGCATCGCCACCATGGACTACGACAAGTCGGCCCAGGTCATGGTCGACGAGGTGGGCGCCATCATGGTGCCGGCCGATCTCGGGACCTTCGGGCCCAAGTTCAACAACGGCAACGTGGACGCCGTCTACATGAGCGCCATCGGCTACGAGCCCTTCGAGCTCCACCGGGGCATGGCGAGCGGCGGTGGGGTGGTCGATCTGCCGCTGGCCATGCTCACCCTGCAGGTCATGGTCCGCCACGACCGCTTCCCGGACGACTTCGGCGCCAAGGCCCGCGCCTGGTTCGCCGGTCAGTTCGACCGGGCCCGCAAGGCGGTCCAGCAGGACCAGTCCAAGATCCCCGACGCCAAGTGGATCCGGATCCCGGCGGCCCAGGTCCCGAGCTTCGAGGACATGTTCCTTCAGGTCCGCCTCGACCTGCGAGACAAGCACAAGACCTACGACGCCACCATGCTCTCGGTCCTGCGCAAGCTGCGCTGCGCCCGGGACGCCGGCCGCAGCGAGTGCGTCGAGAAGAAGGAGTAGCGCCCGGTGTCCTCCGAGGAGCTGCCCGGGCCGCTCCGGCCCGTGCCGCCGGTGGCGGCGGTGCTGGTGTTCGTGGCGCTGCTGGTGGCGCTCATACTGGGGATCTCCCCCAACATCGACACCCAGCTCGTGGCCCTCGGCGAGTGGATCTGGCCCGGCTACGCCAATGAGCTCCGGATGGACCCGGAGCCGCCCGACTGCGACCTGGCCGACCTGGACCAGCGGCTCGCGGCCTGTCCGGAAGAAGGGGCGGCGGGCGTGGCCCCGGCCGACGGCGGCACCCCGGCCGACCCGTTCGCCGGAGAGGACCCGTTCGCCGAGGAGGCGGCAGCACCCGAGGCTCCATCGGGCGAGGGCGCCGGTGGGGACCCGTTCGCCGGAGAGGACCCGTTCGCCGAGGAGGCGCCGCCCCAGGGTGCGCCCGCCGAGGGCGCGCCGTCGGGCGAGGGCGCCGGTGGGGACCCGTTCGCCGGAGAGGACCCGTTCGCCGAGGAGG
>CAZPJM010000016.1:0-25842 GCA_964586865.1 uncultured Enterobacteriaceae bacterium | reverse complement strand
GGCGAGGGCGCCGGTGGGGACCCGTTCGCCGGAGAGGACCCGTTCGCCGAGGAGGCGCCGCCCCAGGGTGCGCCCGCCGAGGGCGCGCCGTCGGGCGAGGGCGCCGGTGGGGACCCGTTCGCCGGAGAGGACCCGTTCGCCGAGGAGGTGCCGTCCCAGGATGCGCCCGCCGCCGGCCCCACGGCCACCGAGTGCCGCAGCCTGCGCGCCTTCCGCGAGACCTGCCAGGCTCGCCATGACCAGTACGATGCCGTCCAGGCCCGGCTCAACCCCACCAACCGGGCGTACCGCACCGTCGAGGTCTTCATCGGCGACCTCGCCAAGTTCCCCTACTGGAAGCACCTGCTGAGCCTGCTGGTGGTGCTGGGCGCGCTGGCCACCACGGTCCACCGCATGCCCATCGCCCTGCGGACCCCGCGCACCCTGGCCGAGCACCGCCTCTCCCAGGTCCTCCAGCTCCTGGCCCACCTCCTCCTCGCCGCCTCCTGCGCCGCCGACTTCGTCATCCAGGTCAACTCCGACGCCGAGGCCCAGGCCCCCGAGCTCTCCCTGGTGTGGGCGGTGGGCGTGCTCCTGCTGGCGATCGTGAACGTGGTCCACCTGATCCGGCCTCCCGCGATGGACCCGGACCAGGGCACCTCGCCGGCGCGGCTGCTCATGGTCATCCCGCTCTACGCCTACATGATCGTGGGCAGCGGCCTCTACTTCTGGCTCGTCGAGCTCCACCCCTCGGGCCAGGCCATCTACCTCCACCAGTTCCTGGCCGTGCCCAGCGTCTACCTGGGGATCGGGCTCTACCTGTGGGCGGGCATGCTCTTCAGCATCACCCGCTTCGCCACGCTGGTCTTCGGGGTCCTGCGCCCGCTGGGGCTGCCGCCGGTCCTGCTGGCGTGGCTCGTGGTGGTGCTCGCGGCGGTCCCCACCGCCTACTCGGGGGCCTCGGGCATCTTCGTCCTGGCCGCCGGCGCCGTGGTGTTCACCCAGCTCCGACGCTCGGGCGCCTCCTCCCGCATCGCGCTCGCCGCCACCGCCATGTCCGGCAGCCTGGGGGTGGTCCTGGCGCCCTGCCTGGTGGTGGTGCTCATCGCCACCCTCAACAACGACGTCACCACCGCCGAGCTCTTCGGCGGCGGCCTGTGGGTCTTCGGCCTGACCGCCCTGCTGGCCCTGATCGCCTTCCTGGTGCGGAACGACCAGCCCTTCCGCCTTCCCGAGGACCTGGGTGGCGCGGCGGGCGACGTGGGGCGCGCCCTGTGGGCCCTGGTGCCCTTCGTGGCCATCGGTGCCGCCGTCATGCTGATCTTCGCCTATGTCTTCGGCACCGACGTCTCCGAGCACACGGCCATGCTGGTGCTGCCGGCGGTGCTGCTGGCCATCGTCACCTATGACCGGGCCTTCGCGCCCGACCGCATCGAGGCGGTGCCGCTGCCCCGGCCGCGGGATGGCCTGTGGCGCCCGGTCATCGACGCCACCGCCGAGTCCAGCGACCACATCGGGGCGCTGCTCATGCTCATGGTGGGCAGCATCGCGCTGGGCGGCGTGGTGGAGCGGACCGAGCTCATGGCCCTCTTCCCCGCCAGCCTGGGCGGGCCGTACCTGACCATGGCCGTGCTGGTGGTGGTCATGGTCATCGTCGGCATGACCATGGACGCCCTGGGCGCGGTGGTGCTGGTGAGCGTCAGCCTGGCCGGCCTGGCCATGGACGCCGGCATCCACCCGGTCCACTTCTGGCTCATGGTGCTCGTGGCCTTCGAGCTCGGCTACCTGACCCCGCCCGTCGCCCTGAACCACCTGCTCGCCCGCCAGGTCATCGGCGAGGAGAGCCACGTGGAGGACGACGGGACCCGGGGTTTCTGGGCCCGGCACGAGCACCTGGTCCTGCCCATGGTGGTCATGGCGGTGGCCCTGATCCTCGTGGCCTTCGGGGGGTTCGCCTTCTGGCCCGTCACCACCCCCGACGTGGGCGACACCACCGGCGCGCTCCACGCGCCCCTGCCCGCCGGCGACGTCGGGGTGGACGGGGGCTGAGCCGGGTCCATCTCCGGCCTTGTCCAGGGCGGCGGCGCGTGTACGGAGCGGTCCTGCCCCCGGAGGATCCCATGGCCCGCATCACCGTCCTCGGCACCGGCCTGCTCGGTGCCGGCTTCGCCCGACGCCTGCTCGACCTCGGCGAGGAGGTCACCGTCTGGAACCGCACCGCCTCCAAGGCCGCCCCGCTGGGCGAGGCCGGCGCCACCGTCGCCGACGACCCGGCTTCCGCGGTGCGCGGTGCCGATCGCGTCCACCTGGTCCTGACCGCTGACGACGCGGTCGACGCGGTGCTGGACGCGGCCCGCGAGGGGCTCGGCCCCGAGACCTGGGTCGTGGACCACTCCACCAATGCGCCCGCCCGGGTGGCCGAGCGCGTGCCCACCCTGCGCGCCGCCGGCGTCCGCTACGTCCCCGCGCCGGTCTTCATGTCGCCCCAGAACGCGCGGGAGGGCACCGGCCTCATGCTGTTGGCCGCCTCCGACGAGGACGCCGAGGCCCTCACCCCGCACCTCTCCCGGCTCACCGGGCGGGTGTGGCACGTGGGGGCCCGACCCGACCTGGCCGCCATCCACAAGATCGCCGGCAACGGCGCCCTCGTCGTCCTCTCGGGGCTCATGGGCGATCTCCAGGCCATCTTCCGGTCCCAGGGTCTGGAGGCCGACCAGGTCGAGGCGCTCCTCGAGCACTTCCCCATCGGCCGCGCCCTGCCCCGGCTGGGCCAGCGGGTGCAGGCGGCGCCCACCGCCCCGGCGAGCTTCGAGCTGACCATGGCCCGCAAGGACGTGGGCCTCATGCTCGACGTCGCCGGCGGCCCCGAGGCCCTCACCCTCCTGCCCCAGGTCGCCCGGGCCATGGACGCGGCCATCGAGGCCGGCCACGGCGACCGGGACTACGCCATCTACGCCTGGCGCCGCGGCGACGAGGGCTGAGGGTCAGGCGAGGCCGTAGGCGGCGCGGGTCTGGGCGATGGTCGCGGGCTCGCGGCCGGCCTCGCGCACGATGCGGACCAGCGCCTCGACCAGGGGGCCATTGCTGCCGGGCTTGGTGCCGTCGGGCAGGTAGAAGGTGTCCTCCAGGCCCGTGCGCACGTCCCCGCCCAGCTCGGCCATGCGGCGATGGACATCCCAGACCTCGGCCCGGCCGATGACGATGGCCTGGCAGTGGGCGCCTTCGGGGGCCTCGTCCAGCAGGATGGGCAGCAGATCGGCGCGGGCGGGCATGCCGCTGGCCACCCCCATGACGAAGCTCACATGGAGGGGGTCGCGGGCCAGGCCCACCTGGCGGAAGAGCTCGACCGAGCGGACGATGCCCGTGTCGAAGCACTCGAACTCCGGCACCGCGCCCACCTCGCGCATCACATCGAGGAAGGCCTCGATCTTGGGGACGGGGTTGTCGAAGAGCATGGGGGGCCACGCCCAGCCGCCCGACCGCCGGGTCTTGAGGTAGTTCAGGCTGCCCGCGTTCATGGCCGCGATGGCCGGCCGGATCTGCCGCAGCACGTTGGCCGGGCCGTCGATGTCGGGGCCGATGACCCCGGTGGAGCAGTTGATCAGCAGGTCGGGCACGCGGGCGTGGATGGCGTCGACCACGTCCTGGGCGACCTGGGGCTCCCAGGAGGGGAGGTGGCCCAGCCCGGGCTCCTGGCGGCGGAAGTGGATGTGCACGATGGTGGCGCCGGCACCCCACGCCTCCTGGGCCTGGAGGGCCATCGCCTCGGGGCGGACGGGGACCGGGTAGCGCTCGGGATCGGTGAGGACGCCGTTGAGCGCGGCGGTGACGATGCAGGGGTCGGACACCGGGCCTCCGGGAGGGGGTGAGGTGACCATACGCTGCCGTATGGTGCAGCGCAAGGGTGCGGCGATGGGCGGCCGAGCCGGTCAGCCACGTCACGACCCTGCGAACGGGCGCCGACATCGGGTCACGAACGGTCAAGCGGGCATGGGCGCCGACCGAGAGCGGGATTAGCCAAGCGGCAGTCCTACCTACCGGTCGGTAAAGGGGTCCATGAACCACGAAGTCCGTTCGCGAATCCTGCTCGAAGCCGTGCGCCTGTTCGGTCAGCGCGGCTACGGCTCGACGTCCGTGCGGGAGCTCGTCGAGGCTGCCGGCGTCACCAAGCCCACGCTGTACTACCACTTCGGCAACAAGGAGGGGCTGTTCGTGGCCGCGGCCAACGAGCAGCTCGACGCCTTCGACCTCATCACCCGCGAGGCCCTGGCCGGGGGCGACGACCTCGAGACCCAGCTCCGGGACCTGCTGCTGGCCCACGTGACCTGGGCCGCCGAGCACCCCGACCACATCCGCTTCCTGATGACCTGCCTGCACCAGGTGGATCACGGCCAGCCCGAGATCGACCTCATGAGCCTGGACGCCACCCTGGTGGTCCACCTGGGTGCGGCCTTCGACCGGGCCCGGTCCCGCGGCGAGCTCGTCGACGACGTGGACATCCCCGTGGCCGTCATCAACTTCCTCGGCATCCTCCGGGGCTGGGCGCTCGGGGCCTTCCACGGCGCGCCCATCCCTCCCGACTTCCATCGCACCGTCGTGCGCCAGTACCTGCACGGGATCGTTCCACGATGACATCGCACCGTCTGTTGCTGCTCGCCGCCCTGGGCCTGGGCGCCTGTACCGCCTCGGCCGACAAGGTCGCCGATCAGGAGCGCCCCGCCGTGGCCGCCGAGGGGCGCCGCGTCGAGGTGGCCCGCCTCGAGAAGTCGCCCGCCTCCCTCGAGTTCACCCTCTCCGGCGAGGTCGAGGGCAGCCGTGACGCCGCCCTGGCCAGCGCCCTCGGGGGCTACGTCGAGTCGGTCCGGGTCGACGGGGGCGACAGCGTCCAGGCCGGGCAGCTCCTGGTGGCCGTCGACCGCTCGCTGTACAGCGCCGCCTACGCCCAGGCCGAGGCCCAGCGGGACCTGGCCCGGACCGAGCTCGGCCGGCTCGAGAAGATGGGCGATGGGGTGAGCGAGAGCCAGCGCGGCCAGGCCGCCACCCAGCTCGCCGTCGCCGAGGCCGGGCTCCGCCAGGCGGCGGTGCGCCTGAAGCGCGCCAGCGTGGTGGCGCCCTTCGACGGGGTCGTGAGCTCGGTGGCCGTGGACGAGGGCGAGGTGGCGGGTCCCGGCACCCCGGTGGTCCGGCTCGTGCAGCTCGACCCGGTGAAGGTGGTGGCGGGCGTGAGCGACCGTGAGGTGGTGGTGCTGGAGCCCGGGCTGCCCGTGCGCGTCACCGCCGCCGCGGTGGGCCGTCAGCTCGAGGGGCGCGTCTCCCACGTGAGCCCGGTGGGCAACAGCCAGACCCGCAGCTTCGAGGTCGAGGTCGAGGTCCCCAACCCCGATCGGGCCTTCCTGCCGGGCATGGTGGCCTCCATCCACGCCGCCCGCGACCTGGGCGAGGCCATCGTCGTGTCCCAGGACTGGATCCTCTCCACCCCAGCGGGCCACGGGGTCTACCTGGCCGACGGCACCACCGCCCGGTGGCGCCCGGTGGAGCTCGGCCAGGTCCTGCGCAACCGCGTCGTGGTCACCGAGGGCCTCGAGCCCGGGGACCGGATCGTGACGGTGGGCCACCGCGAGCTGCTCGACGGCGATCCCCTCCTCATCGCCCGCTCCGGGGTCTGCTGCACCGATGGCCGGGTCACCTACGGGGAGGGCACCCGATGATCCGCTGGGTGGTCCGCAACGCCGCGCCCATCTTCGTGGCCGTGGTGGCCGTGTTCGTGTTCGGGCTGGTGTCCTACAACACCCTGCCCCGCGAGGCGGCCCCCGACGTGAAGGTGCCCTTCGTCATGGTCACCACGCCCTACCAGGGCGTCTCTCCGAAGGACATCGAGAGCCTCGTCACGGTCCCCATCGAGAACGAGCTCGCGGGGGTGAAGGGCCTGAAGCTCATGCGCAGCACCTCGGCCGAGGGCGTGAGCATCGTCTTCCTCGAGTTCGAGCCCGACGTGGTCATCGAGGATGCCCTCCAGAAGGTGCGCGACCGGGTGGACACGGCCCGCGGCGATCTGCCCGACGACGTGGATCAGTCGGTGGTGCGCGAGCTCTCCTTCACCGACATCCCGGTCCTCATCGTGACCATCGCGGGCGACGTGGACGAGACCGTCCTCAAGCGGCTCGCCGAGGATCTGGAGGACGAGGTGGCCCGGGTGCCCGGCGTCCTCGAGGCCGAGGTCTCGGGCGGCACCGAGCGCGAGTTCCAGGTCCTCCTCGACCCGGGCCGCATGGACCACTACGGGGTCGGGTTCAACGACGTGATCGGGGCCCTTCAGGCCGAGAACGTCAACATCCCCGGCGGCAACGTCAAGGTGGGCGACGGCAACGTCCTGCTCCGGGTGCCGGCCGAGATCGAGACGGCCTCGGTCATCGAGGACACCCCGGTCAAGGTCGAGGGCGGCCAGCTCATCCGGGTCCGGGACCTGGGCCGCGTCGAGGACGGCCTGGCCGAGCGATCCACCTATGCGCGGATGAACGGCCGCCCGGCGGTCTCCGTGCGGGTCAAGAAGCGGACGGGCGCCAACATCGTCTCGGTGGCGGACGAGACCCGCGTCATCGCCGCCCGCCACGCCGAGACCTGGCCCGAGAGCGTCGAATACCGCATCCTCGCCGATCAATCGGTGAGCATCCGCAACATGGTCACCGAGCTGCAGAACAACATCCTGACCGCCCTGGTGCTGGTCATCGCGGTGATCCTCTTCTTCATGGGCGTGCGGAACAGCCTCTTCGTGGCCCTGGCCATCCCCCTGTCCATGTTCGCCAGCTTCGCGGTCCTGCAGCTCGCCGGCTTCACCCTCAACATGGTGGTGCTGTTCAGCCTGATCCTGGCCCTCGGCATGCTGGTGGACAACGGCATCGTCGTCGTCGAGAACGTCTATCGGCACCTGGAGCTCGGCAAGTCCCGCTGGGTCGCCGCCGTGGACGGGACCCGCGAGGTGGCCCTCGCCGTGGCCGCCTCCACCGCCACCACGGTGGCCGCCTTCTTCCCCATGGTCTTCTGGGGCGGGATCATGGGGCAGTTCATGGGCTACCTGCCCAAGACCCTCATCATCGTGCTCATCGCCTCGCTCCTGGTGGCGGTGCTCATCCTGCCCATGTTCACGAGCCGGCTCATGGCGAAGCCGAAGATGGCCGCCCGGACCGCCGACGAGACCGAAGAGGAGGCCCGCGCCCGCATCGAGGCCCGTGAGACCGAGCAGTTCGAGTCCCCCGGCCGGATCATGGCCGCCTACAAGAGCCTCCTCCAGCTCTCCATCCGCTGGCGCTACGTCTCGTTCGGCCTGGGCATGGCGGGGCTCGTCCTGTCCTTCGTGGCCTACGCCTTCCTCAACCACGGCACCGAGTTCTTCCCCTCCACCGAGCCGGACCGGGTGGTCATCTCGGTCCGGGCCGCCGATGGGACGGACCTGGACACCACCGATCAGATCGTGCGCCGGGTGGAGCGGATCCTGGCCCAGACCCCCGACGTCGAGACCTTCGTGAGCGAGGTGGGCGTGTCGAGCGGCAATGGGGGTGCGCTGGTGGGCAGCAGCTCCTCGCCCCACTCGGCCCGCATCACGGTGGACTTCCTGCCCCACCCCGCCTCGGCCGACGACGACGAGACCCCCCGCAGCCGCTCCAGCGAGCTCACCGTGCTCGAGCTGCGCGAGTCCCTCTCCCAGGTGGTGGGCGCCGAGATCGACGTGGAGCCCGAGGACATGGGCCCCCCGGTCGGCGCCGACATCGAGGTCCAGGTCCAGGGTGACGACCTGCGCACCGTGGGCGAGGTGGCCCAGCAGCTCAAGCGGCGGATGGCCGACATCGAGGGTCTGGCGGATCTCTCTGACGACTACCGGGTCAACCGCCCCGAGCTGGCGCTGCGCATCGACCGGGCCGCCGCCACCCAGGTGGGCGTGAGCACCGGCCTCGTGGGCAACACGGTCCGTACGGCCGTCGCCGGGGCCACCGCCACGACCATCCGCGATGGCGAGGAGGAGTACGACGTGGTGGTGCAGCTCGCCCCCGAGCACACCGACGACGTCCAGTCGGTGCTGGACCTCCGTCTGCCCGCCCGGCTGCCGAAGGACCCCAACGTCTACCGGGTGCCCATGTCCGCGGTGGCCAGCTTCGAGCTGTCGGGGGGCACGGGGGCCATCCGCCACATCGACCAGTCCCTGACCGTGAGCATCACCGGCGATGTGAGCGAGGCCTACAGCGCCACCGCCAAGCAGAAGGAGGTGCGTGAGCTGCTCGCCGCCATGGACTTCCCCGAGGGCGTGACGGCCAGCCTGGCCGGTGCCTCCGACGAGCAGGCCAAGGCCGCCGAGTTCCTGGCCTGGGCCATGGGGGTGGCCCTCTTCCTCATCGCCCTGGTGCTGGTGACCCAGTTCAACGACCTCGTGCAGCCGCTCATCATCCTGGTGACGGTCCTGCTCTCCCTCATCGGGGTGCTCTGGGGCCTCATCCTCACCGGGACCCCGTTCGGGATCATGATGACCGGCATCGGCGTCATCAGCCTGGCGGGCGTGGTCGTGAACAACGCCATCGTGTTGCTCGACTATGTCGATCAGCTCCGCAGGGAGGGCCACCGGGTCGAGGTGGCGCTGGTGCGGGCGGGCATGACCCGCTTCCGGCCCGTCATGCTCACCGCCATCACCACCGTGCTGGGCCTGGTGCCCATGGCCCTCGGCATCGCCGTCGAGGTGGGGGTCTGGTGGGTCGGCTCGGCGGTGCCCGTGCCCACGGTGGGGCTCATCATCGGCAGCCAGAGCAGCGCGTTCTGGGGCCCCATGGCGGTGGCCGTCATCTTCGGCCTCTCCTTCGCCACCCTGCTCACCCTGATCATGGTCCCGACGCTCTACAGCATCTACGAGGACCTGATGCGCCTGCTGCGGCCCCTGTTCCGCGGCACCGCCGAGGTCGCCCCCGCGGCCGCCAAGCTCGCGCTGGGCGCGGTGGGGGTGGCGGTGGCCCTCGCTGGGGCCTCGCCGGCCGAGGCGGTGGATCTGGACGGGGCCTGGGCGGCGGCCGAGCGGCACAACCCGGACCTGGCCATCGTTCGGGAGAGCACCTTCCAGGCGCGCAACCAGCGGCTCCAGGCCTGGGCGCTGGTCCAGCCCAAGCTCTCGGCCCGGGGCAACTACACCCGCTTCTCCTACGACGACGTCTTGCTCGACTTCGGGGCCTTCTTCGACCCCTTCGAGTCCTTCCTGCCGCCCGACTTCGAGAAGCCCGAGCCCACCGTGGTGCAGCGCCAGTCGAACTTCGACGGCAGCCTGACGGTGAGCCAGCCGCTGTTCAACGGTTCCGCCGTGCCCCTCCTCATCGGCGCCTACAAGCTGGTGGACGCGGCCGAGCAGGACGAGCGGCGGACCTCGCAGCAGATCCGCGCCGGGGTGGCCCGGGCCTTCTATGGGCTGATGGCGGCCCGGGAGGGGGTGGGCATCGCCGAGCAGGCGGTCGAGACGGCCGAGAGCCAGCTCGATCTCGCCGAGCGGCAGGTGGCGGCGGGGCTGGCGACCCGTCGGGCGGTGCTCCAGGCCGAGCTGCGCGTGGCCCAGGCGCGCCGGGATCTCCGCCAGTCCCGGGAGCAGCTCGCCCAGGCCGAGGAGGGCTTCGCCAAGGCCACCGGCCTGCCCCGGGACGTCCCCCTCGAGGAGGGGATCGACCTCGATGTCCCGTCCTCCTACGACGAGGCGATGGACCGGGCGCGGCGCCATCGGCCCGACCTGGCCTCGGCGGAGATCCGCGAGGAGGTGGCCGGGCTCCAGGTGACGGCGGAGCAGCTCGCCTGGCTTCCCTCCGTCGACGCGCGCTGGACCGGCATCTACAACCAGACCGCGGGCTTCGCCGGCGAGAACACCTTCTGGCAGGTGGCCGTCGAGGCCCGCTGGAACATCTGGGACGGGGGCGCCCGGATGGCCGCCATCCGCGCGGCGGCGAGCCAGGAGCGCCAGGCACGGCTCCAGGCCGACAAGGCGCGGCTGGACCTGACCGAGCAGGTCCGCGTGGCCTGGGAGGCCTATGAGCGGGCCCAGCGGGCCGTCGAGGCGGTGGAGCGCGAGGTGGCCCTGGCCGAGGACAGCCTGGAGCTGGCCCGCCTGGGCTTCGGGGCCGGCACCGCGACCTTCCTCGAGGTGGAGCAGGCCGAGCTGGGGCTGGCGTCGGCCCGGCTCACCCGGCTCACCGAGCGCACCGCGGTGGACCTGGCCCGGATCGACCTGCTGGTCGCCACGGGCGAGCTGTAGCCGGCCCGCCTCGGCATCCAGGCTGCGGGCCGCCCATCACGGGTCGCGAAGCGTTAGCTGTCCCGGCCGCAGGCCCCATGCGATTGCTGCCGATCCTCGCGCTGGTGGCGTGCACCGGGAGCGCCCCCTCGACGCCCGACCGGGCGACAGCCCCGGCCGGGCCGGCATCCGACGGTGCGCCGGACGGGGCGGCTTCGGCCGACACCGACCGACCCATGAACCCGAAGGAGCGCTTCCTGGCCAGCGTGCCTGCCCAGGGGGTGCCCGACCCGGGCGAGGTCCTCCCTCTGGCCCAGGTGGCTTGGCCCGGCAACACCTGGACCCTCTCCGACGGCCGGGTGCTCACCATCGGCGAGGGGACGGCCACCCTGGGGGAGGCGCCCCTCTCCCCCGTCGAGCTCTCCGCCCACGGCGGCACGGTGGGCCCCCATCACGTCCAGGCCCTCACGCCCTGCCAGGCCGTCGTCTGGGATCCGCCGGCGCTCCTGGGTGCGACCCGCACCGAGCCGGCCTGCCCGGAGGCCGATCTGGCCTATGCCGATCCCACCTGGCGCTTCGCCACGGTGAAGCTCGCGGGCGGCGACTTCTACACCTTCCTGCCCGAGGGCATCGCCTGGCGGCATGGCCGCAAGCGGGCCTTCACCCGGCCCCGCGGGACCTGGACCGGCGAGGCCTTCCCGCTCACGGTGGTCTTCGGTCCCAGCACCTTCGAGGTCCACAAGGTGGGCGGCTGCGCGGTGGCCTTCCGCCACGACACGGGGCGGGTGGTGCGGGGCTACCGGCATCTCCCGGACTGCACCGCGGCCGAGCGGTCCTACGACGGCTGGGCCTGGACCGTGTGGAGCCTCCCCGACGACACCCGTTTGAGCCTCCAGGACGGGCCGGACGCCGGCAAGCTGTCGGTGGATCGGATGGATCAGGTGGAGCCAATCGTCGGGACCTGGTCCGCCGCCGGCGATGTGGTCTCGCTCGCGGGGGACGGGCGCTACCGCCAGATCGCCCGCGAGGGCTGCACCGCCACCGTCACCCGCGCCGATGGCACGACGATGAAGGCGAAGCGGACCTTCCCGCGCTGTGGCCCCCCGCCGCCCCCCAGGCCCCCCGAGGACTGAGGTCCCGGCCTGGCGCCGGGCGCCTAGAGACCGCGGATCGAGAAGACCAGCACCCGCCCGATGCCGTCCCGGCTCCCCGGTGCCCCGATGAGGAGCTCCTGGGTCCCGTTGTCGTCCAGATCCCCCGCCGCCACGCTCTGTCCCAGGCTGCGGAAGCGCGCGCCGCCCAGGATCCGCGCATCGGCGTTCGCGCCCGAGAGCACGCCCGCCCGGGTCTGGCCGGTGTAGAAGATGAGGACCTCGCCGACGGCGAACTCCCCGCCGCTGTCGCGGGTCGGGGAGCCCAGCACCAGATCCACCCCCCCGTCCTGGTCCAGATCGGCCGGGAGCCACACCAGCTCCCCGAACTGCTCGAAGTCCTCGCTGCCCTCCACGGACCAGGCGGCGGCGTCGCCCGGCCCCACCGAGAAGTCCGGGCCGTCGAGGGCGCCGGGGATCACGTCCACCCGGCCCTCGGCACGGCTCCCGGCGGCCGGGGAGCCCACCACCAGATCCTCGTAGCCGTCGCCGTCCAGGTCCCCGATCTGCACCGAGGAGCCGACCTGCTCGCCCTGATCGCCCTCGAGCTGCGCGGGGGCCTCCGAGGCGAGGGTCGTACCCACCAGCTCGGCCTCGCTGGCCCGCCAGAGCAGGAGGAGCCCGTCCTCGCCCGACCAGGGGCCGCCGAGCTCGACGCCCGGAGCGCCGATGGCCACGTCGGGGGCGCCGTCCCCGTCCACGTCCCCGGCCGCCTGGGCCAGCCCGAACCGGTCCCCCGCAGCATCGCCGAGGATCCGATCGAGGGCGCCGAGGCTGTCCGGGAGCTCCGCCAGAACGGGCTCGCCGTACAGCAGGTACACCGCACCCTGGCCGTCCAGGTCGCCGGCGGAGGCCCCGGGGGCGCCCAGAGCCAGGTCCTCGTAGCCATCATCGTCCAGGTCGTGGCCCGCCAGCGCCGAGGTCCCGAGCGCGGCGCCGGGTGCACCGGTCAGGCGGAGCACCGCGTCGTCGGAGGTCCAGTCGGCCGCCAGGCGCGTGGCGCTCCCCGGGAACAGGGACACCTCGCCCTCGTCGAAGGCCAGGGCGCTCCGGACCAGCAGCTCGGACCGCCCGTCGCCGTTCAGGTCGCCGGCGTCGAAGAGGCCGTCTCCGAGGCGCTCGTCGAAGCCCCCCTGGAGCGAGGCGTCCAGGTCGTCGGGGACGTCCCGGTCCGCCGGCGCCGGTCCGCCGTAGCGGAGGTGCACCCGGCCGTTCCGTCCCACGCCGGGCGCGCGCCGGGGGGCGGCCACGAGGGCGTCCTGGATCCCGTCGCCGTCGTGGTCCAGCGTGAGGAGGAAGGCCCCGGTGCGGCTGTCCACCGCGTCGCCCTCCCAGACATGGTCCGCGTCGTCCTCGGTGTAGGCGCCCACCAGGGCGCAGCCCCGGGCGGTCCCGTTGCAGTCCTGGTCGATGCCGTCGTCGCAGATCTCGGTGGCTCCGGGGTGGATGCCGGCGTCGTCGGGGGCGCAGTCCCCGAGCCCCGCCGCGAAGCCGGCAGGGGGCGCGCAGGCCATCGCCGTCTCGGCCTCGACGCCCCAGTCATCGCCGTCGGTGTCGCGGTAGAAGGTCTGGAAGGTGGATGGGTCGACGCTCGGGTCCTCGTCGTCCACCGCGCCGTCACAGTCGTCGTCGGCGCCATTGCAGACCTCGACGGCGCCGGGGAAGATGGTCCGGTCCCGGTCGTCACAGTCCCGGGCCACCGCGCTCAGGCCCGTCGGGCGGGTGCAGGACAGGATGGCCGGGAGGATCCCGGCGAAGCCATCGCCATCCAGGTCGGCGTACCACGGGGTCGCGGGGGAGCGATCGGGATCGGCGTCGTCGCAGTCGCCCGCCTGGGTGGCGAAGCCGTCCGGGGGGGCGCAGGCCCGGGCGGTGGGCTCGTCGACCCCGTAGCCGTCGCCGTCCTCATCGGCGAAGAAGGTCCGGTGGCTGGCCGGGTCCACGCTGTCGTCGGCATCGTCCACCGCCCCGTCGCAGTCCGTGTCGCGCCCGTCGCAGATCTCGGTGGCGTCGGGGTGGGCCGCCGCGTCCAGGTCGTCGCAGTCGCCGCCGATCTCGACGAAGCCCCGCGGCAGCACGCACACCCGCCCCAGCGTCAGCGCGCCGCCGAAGCCGTCCTCGTCGAGATCGGCGAAGGCCTCGATGCCGTCCTCGGCATCGACGTCGGTGGTGCCGTCGCAGTCGTTGTCCCGACCATCGCAGACCTCGGTGGCGTCCGGGTTCACGGCGGGGTCGCCGTCGTTGCAGTCCACATCGGCGCTGTAGCCGTCGCCATCGGCGTCGGCAGCACAGCCGGCGAGAACCAGGAGGAGGATGAGCGGGCGGATCACGGCAGACCCCCGAAGAAGAGCAGGATCCGGGTGGGGTCGGAGAGGGTGGGGCCGGGCTCGGTGAGGGCCATGTCGGTGAAACCGTCGCCGTCGATGTCGGCGAATGCCGCCGCGGTGCCGAGCCCGCCGTTCTCGGTGGTGCCCCAGACGCCGGCGTCGGCCGTGTCGAGGGCCACGCTGCCCTGCCGGACCGGGCCGCCTCGGAAGACGAGGACCCGCCCGGCCCCGTCCAGCCCGTCCACCGCGGCCCCCGGGTCCAGGATCACCAGGTCGTCGAGGCCGTCGCTGTCCACATCGCCCGGGTCGAGCAGGCCCTCGGCGCCCAGGCGGGCAGCGGCCCGGTCCCCGGTCAGCCACCACCAGGCGATGGAGGAGGCGTCGGCCTCGGAGGGAAGCCCGGCGGCGGAGCCCTCCAGGATCCAGATGCGCCCCTCGTCGTCGGGCCCGTGGCCCGGGGCTCCGACGGCCAGGTCGTCGTAGCCGTCCCCGTTCAGATCGGCGACACCCAGGGTGGTGCCGAGGGCGTCGTTCCCGTCGCCGTGGACCACCGCGGTGGCCTCGCCGACGGAGATGGGGGCCTCGAACCGCGTTGTAGGGGCCGGCATCAGGTAGACCGCCCCGGGGCCCGAGGTGGCACCCGGGGCGCCGACGGCCACCTCGACACTGCCGTCTCCGTCGAGATCGGCGGTGGCCATGGCGGTCCCGAGCGCCCTCCCGGGCGAGCCCAGCAGCCAGGCGGTGCCCGACACGCGGAGCGAGAAGCGATCGCCCGCCCCCCACAGCACCTGGACGGCCCCGGAGCCGGAGAGCACCTCGGTGTTGCCGGCGAAGACGTCGTCGAAGCCGTCACCATCGAGATCGGGGGTGGGCGCGAGCGTGTCGAAGACGCCCTCTCGGAAGCGGAAGGTGGAGATACGGGCCTCTTCGAGCTCCTCCTCGACCATGTTCTGGTCGGGCTCGGGGCGGAGCTGCCCCGGGATCACGTGCAGGGGGGGGCCGATGAAGGCCCCTCCGGGACGGGCTGCGTAGATGAAGTCCGCGCGGCCATCGCCGACGAGCCCGTCCGCCCTGGACCAGGACGTGGGCAGGCCGTCGAGCCGGTAGGATCGAGCCGGCATGGGGCCGTCCAGCAGCGCCCGGTCGCTCCAGGCCACCAGGAGATACCGGTCCGCTTCGCCGGCCATCACCTCGGCCTGCCCGTCTCCGTCCAGGTCGCCGGCGAGCAAGGCGGCACCGCTGGGCCAGCCGTCCTCCGGTGGATCCCAGATGACGCCGGCGTCTCCCGCCATCTGGCGGCCGCCGAGGCCGCAGGTGTTGGCGTGCCCGTCGCACGTCTGGTCGATGCCGTCGCTGCAGATCTCGACCGCGTCGGGGTTGACGTCGGGGTCGGTGTCATCGCAGTCGCCACCCCGGTCGATCCGGCCGGGCACCGGCTCGCAGGAGGGCTGGGCGCGCGCGATGTCTCCGAAGCCATCCTCGTCGTCGTCGGGGAACCAGAGCGGGCTCACCGAGGGGTCCAGGGTGTCGGCCCCGTCGAGCAGCCCGTCGCAGTCGTCGTCCACACCGTTGCAGCCCTCGGGGGCGCCCGGGTTCACCGCCGGGATGCCGTCCTCGCAGTCCCCGCCCCGCAGGGCGGTCCCGGCCGGCTGCTCGCACTGGACCACCTCGGTGCCGTCCTCGCCCCAGCCGTCCAGGTCGGCATCGACCCACCACCGGGTCTCGGGGTGGACGCGTGGATCGGCATCGTCGCAGTCGCCGTCCCGCGGAGCCTCCCCGGGCTCGACCGCGCAGGCCTGGCCGCGTGAGGCGCCGGTGCCCCAGCCGTCGCCGTCGTGGTCCTCGAACCGGTCCACCAGCGTGGAGGTGTCCAGATCGGGATCGGCCTGGTCCCGCCGGCCGTCGCAGTCGTCGTCGCGCTGGTTGCAGATCTCGACGGCGTCCGGATGGACGGCCGGGTCCGTGTCGTCGCAGTCCTCGCCCCGGGTGACCCGGCCCTCGGCGGCCTCGCACGCCGTCGTCGGAGCACCGCTCCCGAAGCCGTCACCATCGGCGTCGAGCCAGTAGTCGGTGCCATCCGAAGGATCCTCGTCGACCGTTCCGTCGCAGTCGTTGTCGATGCCATCGCACCGCTCGAGGATCCCCGGGGCCCGGTCCGGATCCTCGTCGTCGCAGTCGACCGCCCAGCTCGCGCCGTCGCCATCGGCATCCGCCATGGCGCCACAGCCCGAGAGCAGCAGGGTGGCCATCAGAAGGCGCCTCACAGCTCACCCCCCAGGAAGAGCAGCACCCGACCCTCTCCGGAGAGGCCGCTCGGGCCGGATCGCCATCCAGGTGCGGAGACGGCCAGGTCTGGCCACCCGTCCCCGTCCATGTCCAGGGCGGCGACCGAGGTGCCGACCCGGTTCCGGTCCTGGGTGCCGCGGATGGGGCCGGCCAGGTCGGCCAGCCGCAGGGTGCCGGAGAGCCCGGGCCCGCCGAGCAGGATGCGGACGGTGCCGGCCTGGGGGAGGGTGCCCAGCTGCTCCCCGACCACGGGGACGACCAGATCGGCCACCCCATCCAGGTCCAGATCGCCCGGGGCCACGAGGTGCCTTCCCACCGCGTCCCCCTCCGTACGGCCCGTGAGGCTCGCCAGGACCACCGCATCCCCATCGGTGTCGACCTCGGGGCCGGCGGCGCTCCCGGGGATGATCTCGATCCGCCCGGCGTTCCGGAGGTCGTCGACCTCCACCCAGGCGTCGGCCAGCACCAGGTCGTCGTAGCCATCCCCGGTCAGGTCGGTCATCAGGGCCTCGGCGCGGAAGGTGGTGGCGAACTTGGCCTGGGCGTCGGCCGGGGTGAGCCCGCCGGTCAGGTCCAGACCATCTCCGGCGTACCAGTAGAGGTTCCGGGTGTCGGTGGAGGCGGAGCCCATCACGGCCAGGTCGAGGGTGCCGTCGCCGTCCGCGTCGCCGGCGATGGGGGCGGAGAGGATGGTGACGCCGGTGTCGCCGGTCGTGAAGGTGGGGGTCTCGGGCATGGTGATGTCGGTCAGGTCGGCGGCGCCCTCGACCACCCAGGCCGAGCCGGTGACGACCCCGCCCGTGAAGGACCGCGTGAAGAGCGCCAGCTCGGCGCGCCCATCCCCGCCGAGGTCGGGGAGCGGCCAGGCCTGGTCGGGGCGGCGGTCGAAGGATTCGATGACGACAGGTTCGGGGCCGAGGCCGTCGGTGGGCCGGGGGCCGCCCGGAAGGGCCTGGAGCAGCCACTTGAGGTTGGAGAACTCGGGGGCGAGCTCCAGGATCTCCACGTCTCCGTCCCCGTCCAGGTCGGCCGCACCGGCCGTGGTGACGCTGGTGGCCCGGGTCCACACGGGCCCGGTCTCGGGGCGGACCTGGCTCACCGGCACGGTCCCCCCGTAGATGAACCAGTACACCTCACGGTCGGACAGGATCAGGTCCTGGGCGCCGTCTCCGTCGGCGTCGCCCGCGTGGATGGTGAAGCCCAGTCCGGTGGTGCCGGGTCTCCCGGAGAAGATGGCGTCTGCGTCCTCGTCGTCCTGGACCCCGGTGAGTCCGCAGTCGTCGCTGTGCCCATTGCAGTTCTGGTCGAGCCCGTCGCCGCAGATCTCGATGAGCCCGGGCGAGATGTCGGTGGTGGTGTCGTCGCAGTCTCCGCCGTCGAGCACCCGGTCGTCGGGGACGACGCAGAACAGGAGGTCGCTGCCGTCCGCGCCGAAGCCGTCCCCGTCGCCGTCGACCCAGGTCCGGTTCGCCGAGGCCGGATCCAGGTCGTCGTCCTCGTCGTCCACGCGGCCATCGCAGTCGTCATCCACCGCATTGCACCGCTCGGGACGCCCCGGGTTCACCGCGGCGTCGAAGTCGTCGCAGTCCCCCCCCCGGAGGACGAACCCCGGCGGCCCCTCGCACTGGATGACGGCGGTGCCGGTGTCGCCCCAGAGGTCCTTGTCCCGGTCCAGGGTCCAGCGGCTGTCGGGGTTGACCGCCGGGTCGGTGTCGTCGCAGTCCCCGCCGCGGAGCGACTGACCCGGTCCGGCCACGCAGGCCGTGCCCTGGGGCTCGCCCGCGCCGAAGCCGTCGCCATCGCTGTCGGTGTAGAGCACGCCCTGGGTGGAGCGATCCACGGAGTCGTCGTCCAGGTCGGTGGCGCCGTCGCAGTCGTCGTCGATGCCATTGCAGATCTCGACCGCGCCGGGCCGGACCGCGGGATCGGTGTCGTCGCAGTCGGTGCGCTCCTCGGTGAAGCCCTCGGGGCGGTCGCAGGCCACCAGGGTGATGGCGTCGCCGCCCGCCCCGTCGCCGTCGCCGTCGGCGTAGAAGGTGGAGCCGTCCGTGGGGTCGTCGTCCACCACGCCATTGCAGTCGTTGTCGAGCCCGTCGCAGATCTCGGGCAGGCCCGGGGCCTGGGCCGCATCCCGGTCCTGGCAGTCCTGATCGGAGGGCACGCCGTCGCCGTCGAGGTCGTCGGTACAGGCGAGCAGGCCGGAGAGCAGGAGCAGACGCGGGAGCATGCGCATGATGGCCTCGCAAGGGGGCACTCTACGCGCCGGAGGGGCGATCCGTGACAGGACGCTGTCACGAGGGAGGAGGACTCGCGTCGGAGGTCAGGGCGGGGGGAGGTGAGCCCAGGCGTCCAGGTGGGCGGCCCGGGCCAGGTCGTGGCCGTGGCCCCGGAGCACGTCCTCGACGGTGGCGCGGCGGCGGCGGAGGCGGACCCGCACCAGGATCGGGAGGAGCCAGGCCCGGACGGTGGCGTCGGGGGGGTCGTGGGGCAGGACCAGCGGTGCCCACGCGCTCCACCGGCCGCCCGCCCGCACGGCGCGGCACAGGACGGTGGCCCCATCCCGCAAGGGCGCGATGCCGGCGGCGTGATGGAGCGGGACCGGGTGGTCCGGGAGGCGATGGGCGGCCAGGGGCAGGCGTGGGACCAGGCGCGAGCCCTCCCCCGCGGGGTGGGCGCGCCAGGGGAGCAGCGGCGCATCGGCGACGGCGCGGGCGGCGGCGCGGACGTCGATCGGGGGGATGGGTCGCGCCGTGTGGAGGGCCTGGACCGGGGGCCGCTGGGAGGTGTGGCCCGGCGCCCACTGGGCGAGGGCCAGCTGGAGGGTGCGGCGGTCCTGGCGCGGGTCCAGGGCCTCGACCCAGGGCCCGAGGACCATGTCGGGCCCCAGGAGCCCCGCGTGGGGGACGTGGTCCAGGGCCAGCCGTGCCAGGAAGGCCTCGGAGGCGCGCCAGGGGCCCTCCACCACCGGCCGGGTGTCGTGGCGGAGATCCAGGTTGACCCCCGCAGCTTCGGCGAGGGCGCCGAGTCGGGGCGGCTCCAGGGGCTCCACGCCCCGGTGGATCGCGTCCAGGTGGTCCTGGAGGGCCCGCGCGGCCCGGCGATGGGTCGCGTCGTCGGGCTGGGAGGCCCACCACGCGCTCCGTCGATCGGCCAGTCCCAGGTCGTCGTCGGGCCAGTCGATGGCCCACGGATCCGCCGGGTCGTCCCGGAGGGGCCAGCGGCCGTGCCCGGTCCGGTCCACGGGCGAGGTGCGCACCTAGTCGGCTCCGCCCGGGTCGGACCCGTCGGTGGGCCCCGTGCGCTCGGCGGCGTAGCGATCGGCCGCCTCGCGCAGGGAGGAGGCCACCCGCTGGCGGAGGGAGGGCGGGGAGAGGACGTGGGCGTCGCGGCCGAAGGAGCAGACCCAGTTGACGAGCTCGACGGTGACGCCGACGGTCAGGCCCAGGACGAGCCAGCCGTCGGCGCGGGTGTGGAAGGTCTGGGTGGGGTGCCAGACCCGCTCCCGCACATAGGCGGTGGCGCCGGGAGAGAAGGCGATGGAGACGTGGGCGGGGGGCGCGGAGATGATGCCGAAGGCGTGGGCGATGTGGGCGCGGGGCGCCCAGCCGCGGGGCGACTCGAAGTGCTCGTTGCGGCGGCGCCACATGTCCACGAAGCGCTCCAGGGCGTAGGTCTTGACCAGGCCGGCCGAGACGTCGAAGGCGAACAGGTAGAGACCCTGCCGGTAGGTGGCGAGGGTGTAGGGGTGAAGGAGCTTCTCGCTCACGGCGCCGCCCACCTTCCGATAGCGGGCGTCGACCGGGTTGTTGTAGACGAGGGCGCTGATGGCCTCGTCGATGACCTCGTTGCTGCGCTCGGTCCAGCGCTTGGAGGGCTCGGGCACGGCGATGAACTTGGTGTCGAGCTGGCGCGCCAGGTGCTGGTCGGCGCGGCTGATGGCGGGCTCCAGCCGCTCGATGGCGCCGGTGAGATCCTCGGCGAAGGAGGTGCCGTCCAGGAAGTTGAAGAGGGTGCGCCCGAAGTGGAGCGAGAGGACCTCGGCGAGGGAGAGCTGGACGCCGGTGCGCCGCCAGCGCGGGTCGATGCGCACGATGCGGTCCTCGCCGCGGCCGTCGTCCTCGACGGGGATGTCCAGGTCCCGAAGGTCCGCCAGGTACCGACGCAGCGTGCGCGCGTCCAGGTCGAAGCGCTGCTGGAGCTCGGCGGCCCGGACCCCGCCCCGGCGGGTCATGAGCTCCACCATCTTCACCAGCTTCTGGGCCTTGTTCATGGGTCGGTCCTCGATGGGGGCGTCGTCTACGGTGCCATCGTACCCGGACAATTTCTGGCAGGTCTACGGGTGATGGTTGACACGTCGGATGCGGGTGGGCCAACCGCCCTCGCGCATCATGAACGCTTGACCAGTAGACAGGCGTTCAGTAATCTACCGGCACCCACGGAGGCCTCCATGGACGCCACGCTCATCGACCTCACCCTCACCGGCTCCCTCGCCGCCCTGCTGCTCGTCGCGGGCGGTCTCGGCATCGCCGCCCTGCCCTGGCGCGCCGTCCAGGTCGCGGCCTCGGCCCGCGCCTGGCAGGACCTGTCGGTGCTCTCCGGCGGCTTCGCGCGGGATGGCCTGGTGGCCTTGCGCGGCACCGTGCGCCGCCTCGGCGAGGCCGCCAGCCGTCGCCCCTCGGCGGCCCTCACCCGCACCCTCTCCTGATGCCTCCGCGGGCCCGGCCCGCGCTCCTGGTCACGCCCCGTCGGTGCCCTCCCGGCGGGGCGTCTCCGTCGGGGACGCCCAGCAGGGATGCGCGCTAGGATGGGCCCATGAGTGCCTCCCTCTTCGCCCCCGTCGACCGCATCGTCGGCAAGTACAAGCAGGACGTGAACCGCCTGCCCGGTCCCGCCTCCCCCGAGGCCCTCACCGCCCTCGAGGGCCACCTGGCGCGGCCGCTGCCCCCGGGCCTCCGCACCTTCCTCGAGCGGCACAATGGCGGCTCCCTGCTCCGGGGGGCGGTGCGCGTGCGGGCCACCTCGGCGGTGGCCGTGGCGGCTGACACCGTGCCCGACGTGGTCCTCTTCGCCGAGGTCCAGGGCACCCAGTGGGCCTGGGCGGCCGACGGCTTCGGGGGGCATGCCTTCGGCACCTGGGAGGGCGATCGGCTCCATCCCCAGCACGCCACCTTCGGGGGCTGGCTCCGGGCCACCATCGCCGTCACCGAGGCCCGGGTCACGCGCGAGCAGGATCGGGTGGCGCTGCGCTTCGAGGCGGATCGCTCCGACCCCTACCAGCTCCTCGCCGCCGGGCTGCGCGCCCTGCGCGAGGGCGATCCCGACGCTGCCCGCGGGCCCCTCGAGCGGGCCACGGAGCACCCGGGCGTGGCGGTGGCGGCGTGGCAGCGCCTGGGCGATGCCCTGGCGGTCGTGGATCGTTCCGCGGCGCGGCGGGCGTGGCTCGGCGGCTTCCAGCGCGCCCGCCTGCCCCTGGCCTATCCGGGCGCCCCCTCCCTCGACCCGGACGTGTTCCGGGCCCTGGCCGGGGCCTTCTCCGACCCCGAGGCCCACGAACGCGAGCTGGCGCGCTTCCTCGCCGAGCAGGTGGGCGATGTGCGCGACGCCGACGAGGCCAGGCTGCTGGTGGCGGCCGGTCGTCAGCTCGCCCGGAGCCGGCTGCTGCGGGGTCGGCGGTCCGGCGCCCGCGACGCGCTCCTCGACCTCCTGGCCCGGGCCCGGGCCACCCGGTGGGGGGGCACCCCCTGGGAGGTCCTCCTGGAGCTCGCCGCGCTGCAGGCCGATCTGGGTCAGCACGACGAGGCGGAGGCCCTCCTCCGCCGCCTGCGCCGGGAGGGGCCTTCGGATCTGCAGGGGGCGGGCCGGCTGGTGCTGGGACAGGTGGCGGTCACCCGCGAGGAGCCCTGGGCCGAGAACATCCTGGACGAGGCCCTGGAGCTGGGGCTCGACGACGAGGGGCGGGCGATGGCGGCCCTGCTCCACGCCGAGCGGGCGGTCCGGCGGGAGCGGCTGCCCCAGGCCGCGCGCTGGCTGGAGCGCGCCACCGAGTCCGTGCGGGCGCTGGCCCTCGCCCCCTTCGAGGGGCGTCTGGCCCTCGCCCGTGGCGATCTGGAGCGTGCCGCGGGCGACGGTGCGGCCGCCCACACGGCCTACGAGGAGGGCCTGGCGGCCCTCGACCGGCAGGACGAGCCGGAGACCCGGTTCCGGCTGCACCTGCGGCTCGCCGATCTGGCCCTCGATGCCGGTCGGGCCCAGGCCGCCTACACCCACGCCCGCGCCGCCGTCGAGGGCTTCGCACGCCACGAGCTGCCCGTTCGCGAGGGCTGGGCCCTGCTGCGGCTGGCGCGGGTGGTCGAACAGCCCGGCGAGCTCATCGGGGCCGCTCGTCGCCGCTTCGAAGAGGCGGATCTGGCCGCGGGGATCGCCGCCGTGGACGCGGTGGCCGGCGAGCCGGGCCACAGCCTGGACTGGCACCTGCACCGGGCCACGGCCCAGGCCCGGGCGCGCCATGACGCCCGGCGCAAGCGCCCACCCTGGGAGCGGCCGGACGCCGAGCGACCGGAGCGGCGGCTGGGGGCACACCGGCTGGCCATCGCGGCCTGCGGGGTGGCCGTGGTCGAGCGGCTCGCCGCCGAGCTCGAGGCCTGCTCGCGGGCCATGGCCTCGGGACGCATGCGGGCGGTGGACACCCCGGTCCTCCGCTATGTCGCCGGCGTCGATCTCATCGCCGGTCACCGCTCCTGGCGGGCCGCCCAGGTGCTGCTGGATCACCTGGTGCGCCAGCAGGTCACGGGCCCCGCCCGGGCGGCCCTGCAGGGCGCTGTCGCCCGGTCCCCCAATGCCGCCCTCGTGGATGGGCTGCTCCGCTGTGTCGAGGAGCCCACCCGGCACCCGGCCTCGGTGGTGGCCGAGGCGGCCGAGGCCCTCGGCCTGCGGCGGGAGCGGAGCGCGCTCCGTGCCCTGGTGGCCCTCGCCGACCAGGACGCCCACCCTGTCTCCCGCAAGGCCGCCATCACCGCCCTGGCCCGGATCGGCGACCGCAGCGTGGTCGAGGCCATCGTCCCCGCCCTCTCCGATCCGATCCTCGAGGCGCCCGCCGCCCTGGCCCTGCTCATGCTGGGCGATCGGCGCGGCGTCGACTTCCACGCCCGCGCCCTCACCGAGGATCGGACCGGCCTCACGGTCTCGCCCGGCGAGATCGTCGGCCGCTACGGCGGGCCCACCCACCTCCTCCTGCTGGTGAACGCCGCCTCCGGCCAGGGCGAGGGCGCGGTGGGGGCGCTGCAGGGGCTGGGGCTGCTGGGCGATCCGCGCGCCGTCACCCACCTCCTCGATGCCCTCGAGCGGCGGGACCGGCGCATGGTCGAGGTGGCGGCCGGGGCGCTGCAGATCCTCACCGGGCACACCGAGCCGGTGGACGATCCGGGCTGGAAGACGCGGTGGAACGTGTGGTGGGAGCGCCACGCCGACGCCTTCCCGGAGGGCCGGCGCCACCGCGATGGCCGGGTCTTCACGGTCGACCTCCTCCTCGAGCGCATGGAGGACGACGACCCCTGGACCCGGCGCACCGCCCACGACGAGCTGGTCATCACCTCGGGGCAGAACCTGCCCTTCGATGCCGAGGGTCCGTGGCGGGTCCAGCAGGCCCACCTGGCGGCGTGGCGCCAGTGGCGGCGCCGCGCGGGGGGCGGGCTGGCCCCGGGGCGGTGGTACCTGGACGGCGAGCCGGTGCTGTAGCTCAGTCCTCGGGGGGGCGGATCCGCTCGGCGGGGTCCAGGCCCTCGGTCACCCGGGCGAGCACCCCCAGCGCGGCGTCGTGCAGGTGCCCATTGGATGCGAGGGGCGCCGGGAACCGCCCGTGGAGCGGCCCGCCCGCGTGATCGGTGATCCGCCCGCCGGCCTCCTCGACCAGGAGGGCCCCGGCCGACACGTCCCAGGGCTTGAGGTTGAACTCCCAGTAGGCGTCGAGCCGGCCGGCAGCGAGCCAGGCCAGGTCCAGGGCCGCGGCCCCGGCCCGGCGGATCCCCTGGGCGTGTCGGATCATGGCCTGCACGTAGGACAGATACGCCCGGGCCCGCTCCCGCCGGTCGTAGGCGAAGCCCGTCGCCACCAGGGCCGCGTCCAGCCGTCGGGTGTCCGAGACCCGCAGGCGCCGGCCGTCCAGGTGGGCCCCGTGGCCCCGCCGGGCGGTGAAGCAGGCGGGTCGCAGCGGGTCGAGGACCACGCCCACCTCGCGGACGCCATCGACCTCGAGGCCCACGCTGACGCAGAACCAGGGGAAGCCGTGGACGAAGTTGGTCGTGCCGTCCAGCGGATCCACCACCCACCGGGTCGGCGCGTCGAAGTCGCCCCCCTCCTCCTCGCCCAGCACGGGGATGTCGGGGGTGTGCCGGTCGAGGACGGCCCGCACCGCCGCCTCGCAGGCCCGGTCCACCTCGGTCACCAGGTCGACGGCGCCCTTGTGGTCCACGTGGTCGGGGCCGGTGCGGTGGGCCTCGACCAGCCGGCGACCCGCGGCGTGGGCGGCCTCGAGGGCCACGTCGAGCTCGTTCACGGCGACTCCAGGACCAGGGTGACGGGCCCGTCGTTGACCAGGGCCACGTCCATGTGGGCGCCGAAGACCCCACGGGCCACGGGCGCCACCCCCTCGGCGGCCAGGGCCTCGCAGAAGCGCTCGTAGAGGGGCTCGGCCAGCTCGGGGGGCGCGGCCCCGGTGAAGGAGGGACGGCGGCCCTTCCGCGCATCGCCGTAGAGGGTGAACTGGGAGACGACCAGGGCCCCGCCGTCGATGTCGAGGAGCGAGCGGTTCATCCGGCCGGCCTCGTCCTGGTGGATCCGCAGGCCGGCCACCTTGCGGGCCATCCACCCGACCTGCTCCGGCCCATCGTCGGGGCCGACGCCCAGCAGCACCAGGAGGCCGCGGTCCACCGCCCCGGTCACCCGCCCGTCGACGGTGACCGAGGCCTGACTCACGCGCTGGAGCACCGCCCGCACGGGGCCTCCGGGGCGTCGGGGGGCGCGACCGGGCTCACTCGCAGCTGATCTCGGCCGAGCCCGTGTCGCAGCTGCACTTGCGCTGCCCCGGCATGACGAAGCCGGCGCAGACGGGCTTGCTGCCGCCCTCGAAGAAGGTGCAGGTGATCCCGTCGGAGGGCACGGTGCGGAAGGTGATGCTGGCGCGGCCGTCGGCGTCCTTGTTGGTGCCGTCGCCGCAGCGGATGTCGCCCTGACCGGGGACGGTGAAGACCACCCGGGTGGGGCCGCTGGCCGCGGGGGCGGATCCGCCCGAGGAGCTGCTGCGGCGCGTCGTGGAGCGGCGGGCGGCGGAGCGGCTGCCCGAGCTGGAGGAGCGCCCCGACGAGGCCGCGGAGCGGCGGCCCGAGGTGGTGGAGCGGCGGCCCGAGGTGGTGGAGCGCCGACCCGACGAGACGGGCTTGGGGGGCTCGACCTCCTTCTGGGCCTCGGGCTCGTCCTCGGCGGCGTCGCCGGTCCGGACGACCGCCGTGTCCTCGCCGCCGGAGGGCTCGTCGTCCTCGGCCTCGTCGCGCCCGGCGGAGCCGCGGTCGTCGTCGTCGTCGGAGGCCGTCGTGGTGGTCTCCTCGCTGCCGTCCGACATCATGACGGCGGCCACCCCGCCGAGGCCCAGCACGCCGAGGCAGGCGATGAGCAGCACCACGACGCCACCCCCGATGAGGGCGATCTTCATGCCACCGCCGCCACCGCCGGCGTCCTCGTCGTCATCGAGGGCGGGCCCGGGGCCCGACGCCATGCCGGGGCCCCCGGAGACCGGGCCACCGATGGCGCCCCCCGTGGCGGCCACGGGCGGGGGCGAGGCGGGTGGGGGCGCGCCGCCGGG
>CAZPJM010000015.1:0-35082 GCA_964586865.1 uncultured Enterobacteriaceae bacterium | reverse complement strand
CCCCCCTCCTCCCCGAGCCCCCATGCGCAACCTGCTCAAGTCCGGCCTGCGCCGGCTCACCGGCACCGCCGACGCCCCCCGCCGTCCTGTCGGCGATCGCCGCGCCACCGTGATCGCCATCGCCACCCAGAAGGGCGGCGTGGGCAAGACGACCACCTCGGTGAACCTGGCCGCCGCCCTGGCCCGCTACCACGACCGGCGGGTCCTCCTGCTCGACCTGGACCCCCAGGGGCACGTGGCGCGGGCCCTGTCGGCCCAGCTCCGCCCCGGCCTCGGCGGGCTCTCCCAGGTGCTCCTGGACGAGACCGGCGAGAAGGAGGTCCTCGACGTGGTGGCCCGCACCGCCATCCCCAACCTGGCGGTCACCCCGCGCGACGCGGGCCTGGGCAGCGCCGAGGACCAGCTCGCCAGCCGGATCGGCAAGGAGTTCGTGCTCCGGGATGCCTTGAGGATCACCCGCACCTGGTACGACATCGTCCTGGTGGACTGCCCGCCCAACCTGGGGACCCTCTCCATCAACGGGATCGTGGCGGCGGACCAGGTCATCATCCCCTGCGACCCGTCCCCCCTGGCCCTGTCCGGCGTCGAGGGCCTGGTGCGCACCATCGAGCAGGTGGCCGGCCGGCTGAACCCCACCATCGACGTGCTGGGGATCCTGCTCACCCGGGTGGACGGCCGGAATGTGAAGCTCAACGAGGCGGTGGATGCCGAGATCCAGGAGCGCTGGGGCGATGCGGCCCTGCCGGTGCGGATCGGGGTGAACAGCGCCCTGGCCCAGGCCCAGCAGGAGGGCCGGGACATCTTCGACTTCGCGCCGGACAGCCGGGGGGCACGGCAGTACCGCGCCCTGGCCGATCACCTGGTCGGGCTGCTCTCGGCCCCCGCCGCGTCGGGTGGCGCGGCCTGATCCCCGGCCTCGGTGGGGGGGCCCGCCCCGTGAGGCGGCTGACCGGCAGCCGCGACGCCCCTGCCGCGGTCCGTGGCGCCGGCTGGGCGGGATCCCGTCGACGATCCCGTCCTGCGCGCCTGGCACGGTGCGTGCACCGAGGGAAGGTGTCCCAAGGAGGTCCCATGCGTGCCGCATTCCTGCCGCTCCTGTCCCTGTCGCTGCTGGCCGGCACCCCGGCCCACGCCCTGTCCTGCCTGTTCGGGCCCGTGGATGGGCATCCTCGCGATGGCGCCGTCGACGTGCCCACCAATGTGGTGGCGGTGGTGACCAGCCTGGAGACCCAGGGCGACCAGGTGAGCGCGCAGATCCTCGACGCGGACGGCCAGGTGGTCCCGGCGCGGGTCGAGGTCCACGAGCAGCGCTGGGAGCAGGTGCTCACCATCACGCCCGATGCGCCCCTCGAGCCCGGCGGCGTCTATCGACTGGTGGCCAGCACCGCGGACGGCCCCAGCCCGGTGGAGAACACCTTCACCGTGGGTGCCGGACCGGACACCGCGGCGCCCTCCGAGCCGCTGGTCTTGTCGGTGGAGCGCATCCGGGAGAGCACCGAGTGGGGGAACACCGACCAGGTCTTCGTGGAGGTGGGTCCCCCCGCCGAGACGGTCTGGCACGAAGTGGCGCTGATCGACGAGGGTGGCGCGGTGGTGACGGGCCCGGTCCGGCTCACCGACGGCGTGGAGACCCTGCGCTTCGGCGCCGGCCTGTGCGACGTGGACGCCGACCTGCCGGACAGCCTGGAGGGGCTCCGGGTGCAGGTCACGGCGGTGGATCTGGCCGGCAACCGGTCGGGCCAGGTCGTCGAGGAGGACATCCGGACCCGGGGCGGCTGTGCGAGCCTGCCGGTCGGCGGGGCGGTGGGCCTGCTCGGGGCCCTCGGGCTCGGCGGCCTGCTGCTGCGGCGGCGTCGGCCGGGCCGGGCGTGACGGGGCTCAGCCGCCGAGGCTGATCCAGGCGGTGGCGGTGAGCGCCGCGATGAAGAGCATGAGGACGTGACCCCGGGGCCCCGGACGGGGCACCGGCACCGGGGCGAGCATGCCCACCACCAGGGCGGCCACCAGGCTGCTGGCCCCGATGCGCAGGGCGGGGGGATCCACGAGCCAGAGCAGCCCGACAGCGGGCAGGAGCACGCCCACGGCGGTGCTGGGCAGGCCGCGGAAGGCCCGCCCACCGTGGACGGCGTACCAGGCCAGGCGGAGGACCACCGCCACCGGCAGGGCCGCCAGGACCACCAGCTCGAGGGGGCTCCGAAGGCCGGCCTGGTAGAGGATCAGCGCGGGCACCACCCCGAAGGCGCAGGCGTCCACGAGGGTGTCCAGGTGCCGGCCCAGGCGCCGGGCCTGCTCCGTGCCCCCGACCAGGCGCGCCAGGCCCCCGTCGACCCCGTCCAGGAAGGCCGAGGCTCCGAGCGCCAGGAAGGCCAGGCGGATGTCCCCCTCGAGGGCGGCCCACCCGGCGGCCAGGGCCACCGTCAGGGAGAGGAGGGTGGCCAGGTTGGGGAGATCGAGGGCCGCGAAGAGCCCGGCGGGGGGACGGTCGGGGGCCCGCGGCGCCGGCCGGGCATCGGGCAGGGTGGGTGCGGGCGCGGGTGCGGCAGACCGGCCGCGTGGCAGGGGCACCACCGTGGCCGGATCGGGGAGGGTCGGGCCCGGGGAGACGGGCAGCGCGCTGGGGAAGGGCAGGATGCGGGCCCCCACGGCGCGGCTCCCGATCCGCTCGCCTTGCTGGATCCGCACCTCGTGGCCCGCGGCGGTGGCGGCCAGCAGGTCCGGGTCCCAGGTGACCTCGGGCAGCACCAGGACCACCGCCGAGCCGCCCAGGTGGAACACGGCCAGCTCGTCGCCCCGGCGGCCGCCCCCCGGCTCGGAGAGCACCTCGACCGAGCCCACGTTCAGGGCCCCCACCGCCACCACGACCCCGTCGGCCACCGGGAGCACCACCCGCCGGTTGCGCAGGGCCGGCGCGCCGCGGTCCAGGGCGGCCGGGTGGACACTGTGGAGGGGCCCTTCGAGGCGGCGGGCCAGGCCCCGGGCGCCGTCCACCGGCTGGACGATGCGGTGCAGATCCCCCGGAGCCAGGCGCACGAGCGCCACCGCCGCCCCGTCGAGGGCGGTGGCCAGCTCGGAATCACCGAGCAGGGTGGCCAGGGTGGGCGTGGCGCCCTTCACCGGCAGGCGGTCCCCCGAGGCCACGGCGGACCACACCTGCACGGCGCCGTCACAGGGGCTCACCAGCGCGTCGGGCGCGGGATCCACCGGCCGGGCGCCGGCGGGGGCGGATCGGGCGAAGAAGGCGTCGAGGGAGGGGAAGGCGGCCAGGGGCTGGCCCACCGTGTCGGGGTCGACCCCCTGCTGTTCGGCGAAGGCGGGGATCTGACGCCGGCTCCACCCCTGGCGCGCGGCCCAGCCCACGAGGGCGCTGATCAGCGGTCCCGCCGCCCCGGCGAGCCAGGGGCCGGGGGCGTAGGCGGCGCGAAGCAGGGCGCCATGGGGGAGGGGCTCGGCGACGGGCTCGCCGGTGGTGCGATCGAGGACGGCCATCGGTACGGACATAGCCCGACGGGTGGGGACCGGCGGGGCTAGCAGCCGACGTCGGTGGGCCACCAGACGGCGCCGGCCTTGTGGGCCTCGAGGGCGTAGTCCAGCAGGTAGGCCAGGCACTCCACCCGACCGGCGGCGGCCTCGATGGTGGGGCCCCACACGGTCATCCCGTGATCCCGGATGAGGAAGGCCGGCACCCGCGGGGGGCCGTCGGGGAAGCGCGCCAGGACGGTGGCGGCGATGTCGGGGACATGGAGCGGGTTGTCGACCACCGCCACCGCCACCCGGGGGGCCTCCTCCCAGATGCCCAGCCCCTTGACCATCTCGATGGGGGGGAGGGGCACATCGGCGGGGTGGAGGCGGGTGAGGAGGTTGGCGGCCACGGTGTGGACATGGAGGCAGGCCCGGGCCGCCGGGTCGAGCCGGTAGGCCGCGTGGTGCAGGCTGGTCTCGGCGGAGGGGCATCGACCCTCGGGGGCCTCGAGGACGCTGCCCGCGGGGTCCACGCGGAGGAAGCCCGTCCTCTCCAGGTCACCCTTCGGCACCCCGCTCGCCGTGACCCAGAAGCCGCCTTCCTCGGCGTGGGCCGAGAGGTTGCCGGCGGTGCCCCACATCCAGCCCCGCTCGTAGAAGCGGCGGCCCCACCGGGCCAGGGCGTCGCGCGGATCGGCCTCAGGCATCCAGGCCCCACCGCGCGGCCAGGGCGCGCCGCACGTCGTGGAAGTCCTCCCAGGGCTCGTGGGCCACGCCGCGGTCGTCGAGCTGCTCCCGAAGCCGGTCCCGGGCGAAGACCACCTCGGCGACCTGGGACATGCGCACGTCGGTGGTGCTGTCGCCGATGGCCACCCGCTCCCGGGCCGGGTGCCGCTCCAGGACCGCCACCTTGTCCACCAGCTCGCCCTCCCCGGCCAGGTCCTCCATGACCCTCCAGGTGGGGCCGCTCCGGTCGATGCGCACGGCGTGGATGGCGGTCACGGCGCCGGCCAGCGTGCCCAGACGGCGACGCACCATGTCCTCGAGACCGCCGCTCACCACCACGAAGGGGATCCGGTGCCGGCGGCAGAACGAGACGAGCTCGGCCAGACCCGGCCGCAGCGGGACGTCGTCGGCGCACCGGATGGCCTCGTCGTACCGGTCGGAGGGGATGGAGGAGAGCATCTGGCTGACGCCGTCGCGCAGGCTCACCTCGAAGGCGTGGATGCGCGGGATGAGGGCCTCGGCCCGCTCGGGCGCGTAGGTCTTCAGGAGACGCACGAAGGTCTCGCCCGCGGTGATGGTGCCGTCGAAGTCGCAGAACACGGCGCGCTCGTGCATCAGGCGCCCCAGGTCTCGAGAGCGGCCTTGAGCGGTCCCTCGGGGAGGGTCGCGGGGTCGAAGGGGACGCCGGGATCCACCCGGTCGAGGGCCTCGAAGAAGGCGCGCACCCCGTCGCCGGGGCCCCCGGGGTGGTCCATGATGCCGGTGCCGGCGTTGAGGACCACATCCTTGCCGTAGTCGGCCAGGACCCGGGGCACGCTGCCCGGGTGGATCCCCGCCGAGGGCACCGGCGCCACGTCGCGGGTGCGCAGGGCGGTGCGGATGGCGGCCTCGTCGGCGGGGTCGAAGGGCATGTTGCCGTAGTGGGCCGGGTAGAGGACCGCGTCCACGCCGGAGCGCGCCGCCAGGGTGCCGAGCACGACCGGATAGGCCAGGCCGTGGTCGGGGGCGCCGCACAGGGCGCCGGCCAGCGCCGGGTGGAGGAAGAGGGGGATGCGGACCGCCCGGCGGATGGACTGGACCGTGCTGAAGCCCAGGGTGAGGCCGTTCACCAGCAGGGCCTCGGCGCCGGCGTCCTCGAGGGCGCGGGCCCGGCCGACCGGGTCGGGGCCGGTGCAGTTCACGGCGTACAGCGGGCGGCGCCCCGTGTCGGCCTCGACCGCGTCCAGGACCCGCCGGCCCACCGCCAGGCGGTCGGCGGTGGGCGCCGAGGGGAGGTCGGCCATGATCTCGTCGTCCTTGACGAGGTCGATGCCCGCGCGGGCCACCTCGCCCAGGATGGCGCCGTGGTCCTCGGGCGACAGGCCCAGGGCCGGCTTGAAGATCGCCATGACGAGGGGGCGCTCGGGGACGCGCAGGAGCAGGCGGAGCCCGGTGAGCCCCATGCTGGGCGGCAGCCCGAAGTCCTCGGGAAGCTCCAGGTCGATGACCTTCAGGGCGCCCGCCATGCTGATCTTGCCGAAGATCAGGGTGAGGAGCCCGGCCAGATCCCCCTCCAGGTCGGCCTCGGGGAAGGCGACGGTGGCGGTGGGGTGGCCGTCGTCGGTGGTGCCGGTGGCCTCGAGGGTGGCCAGGTGGGCCCGGAAGGCCTCGGCCCGGTGCTCCCACCGGGCGGTCCAGGAGCCGGCGGTCTGGCCGACGGCGATCTTCTGGCCGAGGGCCTCGGGGTCGGCGCCCCGGGGGAGGCGGTAGGTGACGCGGACGGGCACGGGGGCTCCCGATCAGGCGAGGGGTGCGACGCGGATGTCGGTGCCCGTGTAGCGCGGGGTCCAGCCCTCGGTGGTGGTGAAGTAGCGGACCGCCTTCACCCGGCGCGCCCCGGTGAGGTGGAACCAGTGCTCGGTGTCGGCGGGCACGTTGATGTACTCGCCGGCCTCGACGAGCAGCTCGGCCTGGGCGCCGTCGGGCAGGGTGAAGCCGAAGACGCCCTCGCCGTCGACGATGTAGCGGACCTCGTCGTCGTCGTGGGTGTGGGCGGGCGCGAACTTCTGGAGGGCGGCGTCGAGTCCCGGGACGTCGGGGTGCAGGACGATGAGATCGCGGGCCTGGTAGCCGTCCTGCTCGCGGAGCTGCTGGAAGTAGTGGTCGAGGCCCGCGAGGACCTGCTCCTTCTGGGCGTCGTCCAGGGCCGGGGCGTCGAGGAGGCCGCGCAGCGCCGGATCGTCGCCGGTGGGCCAGTGCCGGACCTGCACGCCGAGGGGGGCGAGGGCCTGCTGGATGCCGTCGAGGTCGTGGATCACGCGGTCGTCTTCGAGCTTCAGGCGCGCCATGGCTCCTCCGGGGCGGCGGTGGAGGGTAGCAGGGAGGGCCGGGGGTGTCAGGCCGGGCCCGAGGGGGTAGGCGAGGGGCCGGAGGTGCGCGTGCTGGACGCGGGCAAGGCCCTGACCGCGGTGGCCACCGACGACCTGGTGGCACTGCTCCGCGGGGTCCACCGGGGCGAGGTGATCTGCCCCATCACCCCCCGCTCCCTCGCCGAGGGGGGCCTGCTCCACCTGCAGGACGCGGTGGGCTTTCTCGGGGGCCTGGACCGTCGAGGCGCCGTGGCCGTGCTGGTGGCGGTGATCGCCGAGCGTCGCCCGCGTCGGTGAGCCGCCCCGCCCCACCCACCGTCGGCTACTGGGCCCTGTTCCGGGACAACGCCGACTTCCGCAACCTGTTCGCCGGGCGGATCGTCAGCCTCTTCGGGGACTGGTTCAACCTGCTGGCCATCCTGGCCATGCTCCGGGCCTTCGGCGACACCTCGGCCACCGGCTTCGCCCTCGTCCTCATCCTCAAGACCCTCCCGGCGGTCCTGGCGCCCGTGGCCGGTGTCCTCGCAGACCGCCTGCCGCGCCGCAACCTGATGGTCTTCGCCGACATCTCCCGGGCGGTGGTGGTGCTCGGCATGGCGGGCCTGGCGGTCTACCCGAGCGTGGCCATCCTGTACGGGCTGGTGGTGATCCAGACCCTGCTCTCGGCCGTGTTCGAGCCGGCCCGGAACGCCCTCTTCCCCGACATCGTCCGCCCCGAGGAGCTCACCGCGGCCAACGCGGTCTCGGCCGCCACCTGGTCGCTCATGCTCGCGGTGGGCTCGGCGGCGGGCGGTCTGGTGACCGACCTGCTCGGCTGGCAGCTCGCCCTCTTCCTCGACGCCGGGACCTACCTGCTCTCGGCCCTCTTCCTGGTGCGCATCCGCGAGCCCGAGGTGCCCCGGCTGACCGCCGACGGCAGCGGGGGCTGGTGGGACACCCTCGGGGTCACCGACCTGCTCTACGGCGCCCGCTGGATGCTGCGGCGGCCCCGGGTGTGGAGCCTGGCCCTCATCAAGCCCACCTGGCAGCTCACCGGCGCCCGCACCCTGGTGCTCACCCTGCTGGGCGAGACCGCCTTCGCCATCGCCGGCTGGCCCTTCCTGTCCGTCTCGGCCCTGTACGTCTCCCGCGGGATCGGCACCGGCCTGGGACCCTTCCTGTCGCGCTGGCTCACCGCCAGCCGTCCCGAGGCCATGGAGCGGGCCATCCTCATCGCCTTCGTGGTCGCGGGGATCTGCTACACGCTGGTGGGCTTCGCGCCGGTGCTGGTCGCGGCCATGGCCCTGCTCGTCGTGGCCCACCTGGGCGGGGCCACGGTGTGGGTCTTCTCGATGGTGCGGCTCCAGCAGCTCACCCCCTCCCAGGTGCGCGGGCGGGTGTTCGCCGCCGAGCACGCGGCCTTCACCTTGGTCACGGCGGCCTCCACCGGGGTGTTCGGGCAGCTGGACGATCGGCTGGGGCCGTGGCTGGGGGGCTTCCTCTCGCCGTGGGTGGCCGATCAGGAGCCGGCGGCCCTGGCCGCCCGGGCCATGGCGGTGGGCCTGGGCCTGCTGACGGTGGTGCCGCTGACGTTCTGGGGCGTGCGGGGGTGGGTCCTCGGTTGGGGAGGGGCGAGGGAGACTCTTGACGTGTAGCCTGGACTACGCGTCCAGCCCTGGACCCTCAAGTCCGTGTTCAGGGCGCTGGCGAGCGACCGAACAGGGCCCGCCGCAGGAGGTGGCACCCGCCCTCCTGCTTGGGGAATCGCATGACACATCCGCTCACCACCGGGGCTCCTGCGACCGGGCCCGGGGAGCGTGGCCCCGGTCCACGCCGCGGCCCGCCACCCGGGGAGACGTCGGCGCGCCAGACGCCCGGGCACGAGGACCGGGCCGCCCTGTCTCCCGCCGCGCGACGCCTGGAGGCCGGACCACCGGCGGGCCCCGATGGTCTCCCGCCGCACCCCGAGATGCTGGCGGCCGCGGTCGTCGAGGACTTCCACCGCGACCCCACCGGGGCGCGGGCCGCCCATCTCGGGGCCTTGTTGCAGCGAGCCGGCCAGCGCCTGGGTTGATTCCGGCGCCGACCTGCAGGAGGCTGCGGCGGGGCCCAGACCGGTCCCTTCCCGATGGAGGTTCCATGCGTTTCCTGATGCTCGGCGGCCTGGTGTTCCTGACCGCCGGATGTGTGGGCAAGGGCAAGTACAACGCCCTCTACGACGACTACGAAGAGGTGATGAAGGAGAACAAGAAGCTCTCCGCCGATCTGGAGGAGTGCGAGGAGAAGCGGAAGCAGAAGCCCGCTTCCCCCGCGCGGCCCGATGGCGGCGGCGCCCGCAACCGCTGAGCCGCCGGCGCCCCGCGGCCGGGGTAGAGGAGGGCCGTGGTCCTCCTTCTCGCCATCCTCGCGTGGCTGGCCGCGGTGACGGCCCTCGGGCTCGGCAACACCGTCGGCTACCACCGACTGCTCACCCACCGCGCCTTCGAGACCCCCCGCCCGGTGCGGTGGGTCCTCACGGTCCTGGGGGCGCTCCACTCGGGGAGCCCCCGGGCCTGGGTGGCCCTCCACCGCCTCCACCACGCGAAGAGTGACGGCGAGGGAGACCCGCACAGCCCGCGCGACGGCTTCGCCTGGGCCCACTGCGGCTGGCTCATCGGCAGCCGCTCCCCGGTGCTGTGCGCCCTGTTCGCCCTGTCGGGCTTCGGGCAGCAGGCCGCCATCCTGCGACACGACCTGGCCCGCCTCGCCGGGGCGCCGGCCCCCTGGGAGGACGCCACCCGCGACCTGGCCGACGACCTGGTCATCCGACTGCTCGACACCCCCCTGGTCCTCCCCGTGCTCTTCCTGGCGCAGGTGGGCGCGGCCTGGATGGTGGGTGGCGCCTGGGGCCTGTTGTGGCTGTGGGCCGTCCACGTGGCCCTCACCAATGGCTCCTGGGCGGTCAACTCGGTGGGTCATGGCGCCGCCTTCGGGCACCAGAGCCACGACAACCGGGATTCCTCCCGGGACGTGCCGTGGCTGGCGGCCCTGACCTTCGGCGAGGGCTTCCACAACCACCACCACCGCTACCCGCGCAGCGCCTGGCATGCTCTGGGCGACGGCTGGGACCCCTCCTGGTGGCTCATCCGGGGGCTGGTGGCGGTCGGCCTGGCGCGCCAGGTCTGGCTTCCGAGGTCCCATCGCCACGTCCTCCCCGAGGCGGTCCGCGCCGGCCGCCGTCCCCGTCCTGCCGAGACCTGACACCCCCGGAGCTCCGATGGCACGCATCCCCAAGGGCCTCGCGCACCTCGTCCCCGACGATCTCACCGGGCGGGTGGTCGCCCTCTCGGTCCGGCCCCGGCGGCGGGAGCCCGTCCGTTCCGTCGAAGCCTGGGACCTGGACGCCTCTTCGGACCACGCCCGCCGCGGCGACCGGGCGGTGACCCTGATGGCCCGCGAGCAGCTCCAGGCCTCCGAGGCGCTGCTGGGTCGGCCCATCGACTTCGCGGGCACCCGGCGGAACGTGCTCATCGAGGGGCTCAACCCGGCCCTGCTCCGCCACACCCGCTTCCGCATCGGCGACGCGGTCCTCGAGGGCACCAAGCCCTGCGAGCCCTGCTCCCGGATGGACGAGACCTTCGGGCCCGGGGCCTGGGCGGCCATGGTGGGCCACGGCGGCATGTGCGCGCGCATCGTGACGCCGGGGCGGATCCGGGTCGGCGATGTCGTCCGGCTCGAGCCCGAGGACGGCTAACCGTAGTGGGGCGGCTTCTCGCCCTCCTGATCGCCGAGGGCGATGCGGGTCTCGCGCAGCTCCTCCACCTCGGCCTCCAGCCGCTCCATCCGGCCGAAGAGGTCGCGCAGCACCTCGTCCAGGTCGGCCACCGTCTTCTCCAGGTAGGCCACCTTCACCTCGAGGGCCTCGGTCCGGTCCATGACGCCTCCCGTGCGGAGCCCGGCCTATCCCGCCACCCCCAGCGCGCCTCGTCGTGGGGCCCCCACCCGCGGAGCGGGCGCCGCCACCAGGCCGGCCGGTGCGGTGTCAAGACTCTTCCACGAAGGTGGCCAACGCCGGGCCCTCGGGTGACGCGGCCGCCCCTGGAGGCGTCATGACCCGTCTGCCCATCCCCGTCCTGCTCCTCGCCGCCCTCTCCTGCGGCGGCAAGGCCTCCGCCCCCGCCCCCGAGGCGCCGGCCGATCCCGGCAGCGCCGATGCTGCCGCCCTCGAGGCCATCGAGCGCTCCGTGGCCGAGGCCATGGACCCCTCGGCCGATCCCTGCGTGGACTTCTACCAGTACGCCTGCGGCGGCTGGGAGGCCGCCACCGAGCTCCCGGCCGACAAGACCCGCATGACCCGCTCCTTCACCACCATCTCCGACCAGAACGAGGCGATGCTCAAGGGCATCCTGGAGGAGGCGGCCCGGGCGCCGGGGGACGACCCGGATCTGCGGAAGGTCGGGGCGTACTACAGCGCCTGCATGGACACGGAGGGCATCGATGCCCGGGGGATGACCCCCGTGGAGCCGACCCTGCAGGCCATCACCGCGAGCGAGGGGCTCTGGGCGACCGCCGCCAGGCTCCAGCTGGTCGACGTGAGCACCCTGTTCGGGCTGGGGGTGTCGCCCGACTTCAAGAACCCCGACGTGAACGTGCTCGGGGTGGGGCAGGGCGGCCTGGGCCTTCCCGATCGGGCCTACTACCTCGAGGACCGCAACGCCGAGGCCCGCCAGGCCTACCGGGACTATCTGGTCGAGCTGGGCACCCTCTCGGGCGCGTCCCCGGAGTCCGCCCAGGCCGATGCCGACGCGGTCCTGGCCTTCGAGACCGAGCTCGCCCGGCTGGCCCGCCCCCGCGCCGAGCTGCGCGACCCCGAGGTCAGCTACAACCCCATGGATCGGGAGGGGCTGCAGGCCCTCACCCCGAACCTGGACTGGGACGCGGCCCTGAAGGCCATGGGCTACCCGGACATCGACCAGTTCATCGTCGAGACCCCGGCCTACTTCGAGGGCCTGGACGCCCTCGTCCAGGAGACCGAGCCCGCGGTCCTGGCGGCCTACCTGCGCCTCCACGCCCTCGACAGCGCCGCCCCCTACCTGGCCGGTCCCTTCGACCAGGCCCACTTCGGCTTCCACGGCACCGCCCTCCGCGGCCAGAAGGAGCAGCGACCCCGCTGGAAGCGCTGTGTCGCCCGGACCGAGGCCGCCCTGGGCGAGGTCCTCGGGCGCATCTACGTGGAGCGGGCCTTCGCCGGTGACAGCAAGGCGATCGCCCTCGACATGATCCGGCGCATCGAGGCCGGCTTCGAAGCCGGCATGGACGAGCTGGACTGGATGGACGACCCCACCCGCGAGGTGGCCATCGCCAAGAGTCGCGCCATCACCAACAAGATCGGCTACCCCGACACCTGGCGGGACTACAGCGGGCTCGAGGTCACGGCGGACGACCACTTCGCCAACGTCCTGGCCTCCCGGACCTTCGAGAGCCACTTCTGGCTCTCCCAGGCGGGCCAGCCCGTGGACAAGGGGCTGTGGTACATGACGCCCCAGCAGGTGAACGCCTACTACAACCCGCTGGCCAACGAGATCGCCTTCCCGGCCGGCATCCTCCAGCCGCCCTTCTTCGACCGGACCTTCCCCAAGGCCATGAACTACGGCGCCATGGGCATGGTCATGGCCCACGAGGTCTCCCACGGCTTCGACGACCAGGGGCGCAAGTTCAGCCCCACCGGCGAGCTGACCGAGTGGTGGGCGCCCGAGGTGGCGGAGCGGTTCGAGGCCCGCGCCACCTGCGTCCGGGAGCAGTTCGACGGCTACGAGGTCCAGCCCGACCTCTTCGTGAACGGCCAGCTCACCCTGGGCGAGAACATCGCCGATCTGGGTGGCGTGAAGCAGTCCCTGCGGGCCTACCGGACGTGGCGCGAGGAGCACGGCCCCGAGCCGGAGCTGGCGGGGTTGACCAATGAGCAGCTCTTCTTCGTGGCCTACGCCCAGGGCTGGTGCAGCCTCGCCACCCCCGAGGCCGAGGCCGAGCTCGTCCAGCGCGATCCCCACGCGCCGCCACGCTTCCGGGTCAACGGCCCCCTGCGCAACCTCCGGGACTTCGGCGAGGCCTTCGGCTGCGAGGTCGGCGACCCGCTCTACCCACCCGAGGACGAGATCTGCGTGGTCTGGTAGGGCTCGGCGAGGCGCCGACCCGGGGTCAGTGGGGGACGATGGGGCCGGGAAGGTCGGCCTCGGGCCCCTGCACGGCGGGAGGGTCCTGCCGGCGCTGGGTCGGGCAGTCGCGCACCGCCGGGCGGGGCGGCTCCTCCTTGTCGAGGTCCACCGAGTCGGGGCGGTCCACGGCCGTCTCGTCCACGCAGTCCACCACCTCGGCCTCGATGAGGGCAGCGCGCTCGGCCTCGGCGGTGAGGCCGGTGCCCGGGGCGGCGTCGACCGGGCCGCGGCGGGCACCGCACGCAGCCATCGCGAGGGGCAGCAGGGTGAGAAGCACGATGGGCAGGCGGGTCATCGGAACCTCGGGGTGTGATCCGCCCGTCGGTTCTGCAGGGACCGTGCCACCGGGGGCCACCCGGGACCATCCGGGAGAAGGGGCCTCGGTGCGTTCCGCGGGGCCCCCCGGATCCGGCAGGCCGCCCACCGGTCTGGGGCATCTGACACAGGCTGGCCCCCATCGGGCGTCCGCCATCGGCCGCGGGCCAGGACCCGGTGCCCTGGGGTAGCCTGCGCCGGCAGGAGGCCCGAGGGTGCATCCCGGACAGCGGCTCGGCGCATGGGAGCTCGAGCGCAAGCTCGGCGAGGGCGGCATGGGCGAGGTCTGGCGCGCCCATCGCGCCGATGATCCCGCCACCCTCTCGGCGCTCAAGCGGATCAAGGGCGACGTGGACCGGGACCTGGCCCAGCGCTTCCTGCGCGAGGCGGCGATCCTGGCCGATCTGGACCACCCGGGGGTGCCGGCCCTGCTCGACTACCAGGCCCAGCCCCTCTTCCTGGCCATGGAGTTCGTCGAGGGCGTGGCGCTGGACGTCCTGCTCGAGGAGCGCGGCGCGGTGCCCGTCCCGGACGCCCTCGAGCTGGTGCGGCAGGTGGTGGACGCCCTGGCCTACCTGCACGCCCGTGGGGTGTGGCACCGCGACATCAAGCCCGCCAACCTGATCCTCCAGTCCGATGGCTGGGTGAAGCTCGTGGACTTCGGCGTGGCCCGGGGCGATGGGTACGCCGACCTGACGGCGGCGGGGATGCTGGTGGGCACCCTGGCCTACATGCCGCCCGAGGCCTTCTCCGGCGGCGAGGAGGACCCCCAGGCCTGGGACCTCTACGGGGCCGGGGTGGTGCTGGCCAAGCTGCTCACCGGCGAGTCGGGCTTCGGGACCAGCGCCTCCGGGACCGAGCGCCCCTTCGAGCAGGCCCGCCTGAAGCTGGAGCGCACCCACGTGGACGTGGGCGAGGCGCTTCCGGACGACATCCGGGAGCTGGTCCGCGACATGACCTGGCGCGACCCGGCCCGTCGGATCACCTCGCCCGGGGCGCTGGGCCGGCGCCTGCGGACCCTCCTCCGCGCCCACCCCGGTGCCGACCTGGCCCGGCTGGCCGCCTCCGAGGCGCCGGTCCTGCGCGTGCCCACCGAGGCCCCGCCGACCGGGCCCACCGAGGTCGCGCGGACGGCCCCGCCGACCCGGGAGCGTGGCGGCCCGCCCTTGCTGGTCCTCATCGGGATCGGGGTCGCGATCGGGGTGGCGATCCTGGCCGTGCTGGTGGTGGTCCTGGTGGTGCTCGGGGCGGCCGGAGCCTACCTGCTCGGCGGCTGAGCCCATGACGCTGCCCGGGTCGGTGTCTACCTCCTGGGTCTGGAGGCTTCATGACCGAGCGAAAGGTGCAGAAGACGGAAGCCGAGTGGCGGGCCCAGCTCACCCCGCTGCAGTACGACGTGCTGCGCGAGGCCGGCACCGAGCGCGCCTTCACCGGCGAGTACTGGAACACGAAGAAGAAGGGCGTCTACGTCTGTCGGGGCTGTGGGACCCCACTGTTCCGCAGCGAGCAGAAGTACGCCTCGGGCTGCGGCTGGCCGAGCTTCTTCGACGAGCTCGAGGGCGACCTTATCGAGCGCCACCAGGACCGGACCTTCGGCATGGTGCGCACCGAGATCGTGTGTCGGACCTGCGGCGGCCACCTGGGTCACGTCTTCCCCGACGGTCCGCCGCCCACCGGGGAGCGCTACTGCGTCAACAGCGCCTCCATCGAGCTGGTCCCGGACGAGTGAGCGGCGCCCGCAGCCGGTGGGCCCCGGGTCGGTGCAACACGCTGGCGTTCTGGTGCGTACAGCAGGGGCAGGAGGTCCCATGAGAGGTTGGGTTCGGATGTTGATCGTGGGCGCGTCGGTGGCGGCGGCCGCCGCCGGGGCGTTCTGGGTGGCCCGCTTCATGCGCCAGCGCGCCGAGGGCGAGCCCTCCCAGCCCCGCCCGCGTCCCCGACCCGTGCCGGACCCCGTCGTCCCGCCCGACGAGGCCGCCGCCCCGCCGCCCGAAGAGGAGGAGGAGGAGGAAGACGACGGCCAGGCCGACGGGCCCGAGGCCGAGGAGGCCGCGTCCGCCGGCGATGACGTCGGGCCGGACGACGCCGAGGTCGAGTCCGCCTTCGACGACGTCGCGCCCGCTGACGCCCAGGCCTACACGCCCGACGACGACGTGGCCACCGACGACGACGTGGCCACCGACGATGAGCCCGACACCCCGGCCGAGGACGTCGTGGCCACCGACGACGAGGTCGTGGCCACCGACGACGTGGTGGACACCCCCGCCGACGACGTGGCCGAGCCCGGCGAGACGGTCGAGGCGCCCCCGGTCCCCAACCTCTCCACCGTCCTCGAGGGCACCATCCCCGACATCGAGGCCCGCCTCGACGCCGGCGAGCTCGACGCCTACCTGGATGCCCTCGACACCGCCGAGGCCACCGACAAGGACCGGAAGGGCGTGCACGAGGCCATCGCGCGCCGCCGCCGGGATCTGGAGGTCTGATCCGGGCCCCGCGTCCTGCGGGGCCTCCGACGTCGCCTTGCCCCCCGCCGCCCCGGCGGCGATCCTGCGCGCCACCCCCGCCGCGGGAGCCGGCATGGCCTGGGGACACCCCTGGACCGAGGCCCAGCTCGCCGATCTGCACCCGGACGAGCACGACTACCAGGAGTTCAAGGGCTCGGCCTTCCTCGAGAAGGACGGGGAGGTGGCCCCCGGCTTCGCGGGTCGCCTCTCGAAGCAGGTCTCGGCCTTCGCCAACGGCTCGGGCGGGCGGCTCTTCATCGGCCTCGACGATCGGGGCCGGGTCGATGGTGGTGTCCGCGTCGACCTCAAGGGCGGCGGGGTGCGCGCCTGGCTCGAGGACGTGATCCCCGGCTGCGTCGAGCCCCCGCTGCGGACCTTCAACGTCTTCGAGGTGCCCCACCCCGGGCCCGACACGCCCACCCGCCTCCGCCCCGGCCACGCCGTGTACGTGGTCGAGATCCCCGCCAGCGACGACGCGCCGCATCAGGCCCAGGACTACCGCTACTACCTGCGGATCGCCGGCAAGTCGCGGCCCATGGGCCACGTCCACATCGACGACGTCTCGCGGCGGACCCGCACCCCCCGGGTCGTGGTCTCGCGCATCGCCCCGTATGGCGAGCCCGAGACCGTCCTCGACGACCCGCGCGGCCCCAAGGTCCAGCTCTGCTTCCAGGCCTTCGTGGCCAACGAGGGCCGGGTGCTGGCCCAGCACGTGGGGGGCGAGTTCGTCCTGCCCAGGCCCCTGGTCAACCGGGTGCTGCGCGCCCGCCTCCACGAGGACGGCACCGAGCTGACCCAGACCCCCGGGGAGCTCCACGCCTTCCGCTACCACCCCAACCCGGTCTTCCCGGGCCAGGAGGTGGGCCTGCTCCGGTGCTGGGTGGGGCTCCACCGCAACAACCTGGAGGCGGTCCGCAGTGGACAGGCCGGGCTCGGCTGGCGGATCTACGCCGACGACGCCAAGGCCCGGACCGGCGACCGGGCGCTGATCACCTACGGCGTGGTGCGCGACGCGGTCCACTGGCTGGCCCGCCATCTGGGGGTGTGAGCCTCGGAACGGGTCACCGCGCTCACGGCGCCGAGGCTCAACGGCGCCGGCCGACGTGTCGAGGGGCCGGCCATGGGACACCCGCTGCCACCCCTCCGCCTGGTGCATGCCGCTGACGGTCTGAGTTGCATCCTCTCGGCCGTGCCGGAGGGGCCCGTCCTGGTGGTGCCGGAGGACCTGCGTCGCGCCCTGTGCGACGAGGGCATCCCCCAGGAGCTGCTCGACGACGAGGCCATCGCCCGCGCCGCCGGGGCCCTGCGAGCCGGCCGCGAGGTCGAGGACATGGTGGTCGCCAGGGGCCGGGCCGTGGAGCACGGCGTGGACGCGGTCCTTCGGCTGGACGTGCTCCGGCATGGCCTCTCGGACCCCGACCCGGATGGCCGCCTCGACCTGCGCGACCATGGCCAGACCGAGAGCGTCGACCGTGGCACCCGCCTCGGGGTGGTCCGCTTCGACACCCCCGGTCAGGACGGCCTCACCACCCGGGGGGAGCGGATCCCGGCCCGCCCGGGGCAGCCCCTCCCGGTGCGCCTCGGCGAGAACGTCGACGTGGGCGAGAACGGCGAGCTCCGGGCCGCCATCGACGGCTTCGCGCTGCTCCGGGACGGCGAGCTGGGGGTGCTGCGCGACTTCCACGTGCGCGGCGACGTGGACTACGCCGTGGGCCATGTGCGGCTCGACCGGGGGGATGTGCACGTGGAGGGCAACGTCCGGCCCGGCTTCATCGTCCAGACCGCGGGGAGCATCAACGTGCGCGGCGATGTGGAGGGGGCCACCCTGGTGGCGGGCGGCGACGTGATCGTGCAGGGCGTGGTGGTGGAGGGCGACGGGTGCACCCTCCAGGCCGGCGGGAGCGTGCAGGTCTCCCGGACCACCGGGGCCACGCTGCGGGCGGGCGGCGATGTGGAGGTGCGCGCCGAGGCCTACGAGGCCCGCATCCGGTGCGGGGGGGTCCTGCGGGTGCCCGGGCGTCTGGTGGGGGGCGAGGCCCTCGCGGCGGGGGGCGCCGAGGTGGGCGTACTCGGGGGGGCGGGCCACACCGCCACCCGGCTCGCCGTGGGGCGAGATGTGGAGGCGCTGGAGGCGGCGCGCGGGCGGGCCGAGGAGCTCCGGGACGGCCTGGCCCGCCTGCGACGGCTCGCGGGGGAGGGGAGCGGGCGCGAGGGCCTGCAGGTGCGCATCCAGGGCCTGGACAACGAGCTGCGCGAGCAGGAGGCCTTGTTGGCAGGGCTCGAGGCGGAGCGCGGCACCGCCGTCATCCAGGTCCGAAAGGCGCTCCACCCCGGGGTCGTGGTCGAGATCGACGGCCGGGCCCGCCGCATCACCGAGCCCGTGGGTCCGGTGACCGTGGTGCGGGGCGATGATGGCGAGCCCGACCTGGGTGGGGGCGCCGCGGCCGCCTGAGGCACGCGCCCGGCCCGCGTCGTCCTCCCCGAGGGGCGCGAGGGCTCGGGTCCGCCGGTAGCAGGCTTGCTGGCGGAGACGTCGGCGGGGTGAGCGGGTGCCCTTTCGCCTGGGGATTTCCCCGAGTATCCTGCGCGCGCATCGCACGGAGGCGACATGCGCGGCACCCTGCTCCTCGGCGTGGTCGGTCTGGCCCTCGTGCCCACCTCGGCGTGGGCCACCTGCGGCAATGGCAATCTCGAGTCCGGCGAGGCCTGTGACGACGGCAACGCCGTGGCGGGCGACGGCTGCAGCACCACCTGCGCCGTCGAGGCGGGCTGGGAGTGCGTCGACGCCACCTTCGAGCTGGACTTCGCCGAGACCATCGCCACCGATGGCGGGGCCGGCCCCACCTGGACGCTCTCCAGCGATCGACGCACCGTCAGCCAGTCGACCAATAGCGCGCCCGGAATCTACGTCTCGACCCTGCCGGCCAACGGCGTCGACATCTCGATGACCATCCGCGTCGAAGACCGGGGCGACGACGACTTCATCGGCTTCGTGGTGGGCTACGAGCGCGGCGAGCAGTCCGACTCGGGCGCCGAGTGGATCCTGTTCGACTGGAAGAAGGGGGACCAGGCCTGGTTCAGCTGCACCGGCCTGCGCGGCACCGCCATCTCCTACGTCGACGGGCCGGTGACCAGCGCCCGCGACATGTGGTGCCACGACAACAACGTCAACGAGATCGATCGCGGCAGCACCTACGGCCGTCGCGGGTGGTCCGCCTTCACCACCCACACCATCGACGTCAGCTACTCGACGAGTCGGATCCGGGTGTGGGTGGACGGCACCCTCGACATCGACGTCACGCCCTCGGACGCCGGGATCACCGCCTTCCCCCGCGGTCGCTTCGGCTTCTACACCCACTCCCAGGAGGACAACACCTTCACCCTGGTGGATCCGAGCCGGGGCCTGTCGGTGTGCGCCGCCCTGGACACGGACGGCGACGGCCTCACCGATCCCATCGAGATCGCGGCCGGCCTGGACGAGACCTCGAAGGACTCGGACGGCGACGGCCTGGACGACCTCTTCGAGTACGGCAGCCCGACGGGTGGGGGCATCGACAGCGATGGCGACGGGGTCCTGGATGCCATCGACGAGGATGACGACGGGGACGGGGTCCTGACCCGCACCGAGGGCTACGGCGGCGATCCGCGGGACCGGGACACGGACGACGACGATGTGCCGGACTACCTGGACGTGGACGACGACGGCGACACGGTGGACACGAAGGACGAGGTGTGGGGCGGCGCCGAGGGCCCGGAGGCCACGGACACCGACGACGACGAGGTGCCCGACTACCTGGACACGGATGACGACGGCGACGGCTTCGACACCATCGAGGAGGTCTACGGGACGGTGACCGACCCGCTGGACCAGGACACGGACGGCGATGGGGTGCCGGACTTCGTGGAGTCCGACGATGACGGCGACGGGGTGCCCACCGCCGAGGAGGTCTACGGCGGCCGCTTCGACCCGGCCCTGCAGGACACGGACGGCGACGGCCTGCCCGACTACCGCGACCAGGACGACGACGGCGACGGGCTGGCCTCCATCCTGGAGGACATCGACGGCGACGGGGATCCGCGCAATGACGATGCCGACGGGGATGGCATCGGGGACTATCGCGAGTTCGACGATGACGACGACGGCCTGGACACGCCCACCGAGGACTGGGACCGGGACGGCGATCCGCGCGACGACGACACGGACGCGGATGGCCTGCCGGACTACCGGGACCCGGACAGCGACAACGACGGGGTCTCGGACGCGGACGAGGTCCGGGATCGGACCGACCCCCGGGTGCGGGACACGGACGGTGACGGGCTGGACGACGGTCTCGAGCGGGAGCTGGGCACGGACCCGACCGGGGCGGTGGACGACGCGGACGGGGACGGGCTCTCCGACGCCGACGAGGCCCTGGTGCACGGCACGGACCCGACCCTGGCCGACACGGACGGGGATGGGCTCACCGATGGCGAGGAGGTCCTGGAGACCGGCTCCGACCCGACCCTGGCGGACACGGACGAGGACGGGCTGACCGACCTCGAGGAGGTCAGGGAGACGGGGACGGACCCGACCCTGGCGGACACGGACGAGGACGGGCTGACCGACTTCGAGGAGGTGGAGGACACGGACACCGACCCCCTCGACGCCGACACCGACGACGATGGCCTGACGGATGGGCGCGAGGTGGACGAGACGGGCACCGACCCGCTGGACCCGGACACGGACGACGGCGGGATCCTGGACGGGGCCGAGGTGGACGGGGACGGCACCGACCCGCTGGACATCTCGGACGACCGCTCGGACCGGGACGGGGATGGGCTCTCGGATTGGGTGGAGCTGAACGAGACGCTCACGGACCCGGACGACCCGGACACGGACCGCGACGGGCTGACCGACGGCCGCGAGGTGGGGCTGCAGACCGATCCGCTGGATGCGGACACGGACGGCGACAGCCTCCGGGATGGTCGCGAGGTGGACGAGCTGGGGACGGATCCGCTGTCGATGGACAGCGACGAGGATGGCCTGGCGGACGACATCGAGGTGGGCGGCGGGACCGACCCGCTGGTGGCCGACACGGACGAGGATGGCCTGCTGGACGGGGACGAGGTGGACCGGAACACGGACCCGCTGCAGGCCGACACGGACGGGGATGGCCTGTCCGACGGGGCCGAGGTGCAGGAGCACGGCACCGACCCGCGCGAGCCCGACACGGACCGGGGCGGTGTGCCGGACGGCGCCGAGGTGGAGCTGACGCTGGACCCGCTCGTGGCCGCCGACGACGAGGTCGAGGGCTACCAGAGCGGGGCGTGCACCACGGGCCCCCTGGGCGGGACCTGGCTGGCCTGGCCCCTGCTGGCCCTCCTGGGCTTCCGCCGCCGGCGGGCCTGACCGGGCCGTCCCGCCGCGGGGCGGCGCCCGGGATGGGGCGGGATCAGCCCGCGTCGTCCTCGAGGTCGGGCTCCGGGGCCTCGTCCTCGGGCGGGGCGCCGTCGGCGGTCACCCCCTCGGCCGGCAGGAGCACCGCCTTGAAGGGCGGCGTGGGCTGGGGCAGGTGGCGCCTCACCGCCTCCTGGAAGGCGTCGGCGTCCAGGCTCCGGTTGCGCGCGTCGTAGTCCAGGACCTCCTCCGGATCCTCGTCGTCGCGCAGGGCCCCGGCCAGGACCCCCCGCCAGAAGGTGTTGGACCGCAGCCGCTCCTCGCGGGCCCGGGTGCGCTTGGCGTAGAGCTCGTCCAGGTAGCGCTGCTCCACCTCGCCCTCCCGGAGCTCCTCCACCACCGCCTCGACGGCCGTCACCAGCTCGTCGACCCGCTCCGGGTCGCACTGGAAGCGCACCGTGATGGTGGCCTCGCGCTCCGGCCACTCCCGCTCCGAGTGGCTCACCGACACGCCATAGGTGCCGCCCCGCTCCTCGCGGATCTCCTCCCGGAGCCGGGTCCCCAGGATGCTGTCCACCGCCGAGAGGCGGTTGCGGGTCACGTGGTTGTCGTCCTCGAAGGGGGAGAGCCAGGTCAGGGTCACCTGGGCGCGGGGCACGGTGGCCGCCTCCAGGGCGATCTCCCAGGGCCCGGGCTTGCGGGAGAGGGTGTCGGAGCCGGTGGGGGGGGCGGTCTCGGCGGCGGGCAGGCCCCCGAGCCAGGTGGTCACGCTCTGCTCGAAGTCCTCGGGCAGGTTGCCCACGAAGACGAAGGTGTAGGCGCTGCCGTCTCCGAAGCGCTGTTCGAACAGGCGCTCCAGCCGGTCCAGGTCCGACAGGGCGGTCTCGACCTGCTCATCGGTCCAGGGGTGCTTGCGCGGGCTGTCCTCCCAGACCTCCTCGGCCACCTTGCGGGAGAAGCGGAACTGGGGCTGGGTCTTCCGGTTGGCGAGGCGCACCGCCCACGACTCCTTCACCTCGTCCAGGCCCTCCTGGGTGAAGCGGGGGTCCACCACCCGCCGCCACAAGAGCGAGAGGGCGTCCCCCAGGTCCTTCGGCGCGGCCGAGCCCCGGAAGCCGTGGTGCTCCAGGCCGATCCACGGGCTCACCCCCATCGACCGGCCGGCGCTCCACCGGGCGAGCTGTACCGCCGAGAGATCCCCCGCGCCCGACGCCCCCTGGACGTCGTCGGCCAGCCTGAGCGCGATGTAGTCGTCGCCGGTGTAGGCTTGGTGGCCGCCCGGCGCGAAGGCCTCGAACACCACCTGCTCCTCCTTGAAGTCGGTGCGCTTGAACCACACCTGCACCCCGTTCGACAGGGTCCAGCCCGTGAAGCCCAAGCTCTCGGACCAGCGATCGTCGGTGGCGGTGATGGTGCCGGCCTCGGGGCGCCGGGTCACCGGGTCGGGCACGGCCTCCTCGGCGGCGGGCGGCGCGATCTCGCTGGCCTCCACCGCAGCCAGGGTCTGGAGCAGCGCCTGCTCGCTCGGCGGCTCGAGCCCCTCCTTCTCCGGGATCATGGCGGACAGGACGCGCTCCTCCTGGTCCATGAAGTCGGCGAACCAGGCCGAGACCTCCTCGGCGGTGATCTCGGGGACCCAGGCCCGGGCCAGCTCCACCTCGTACTCGATGCCCGGGACCGGCTCGTTGGTCCGCACGTGGCGCACGAGCTCCTCGGCGTGGGTCACGCTCTCGGTGGTCTCGGCCTCGGCCAGGTAGGTGTCGAAGTTCCGGAGCACCATCTTCCGGGCGCGCTCGACCTCGGCCTCGGTGAAGCCGTGGCGCCGGGCCCGCTCGATCTCGGTCCACGCCGCCGCCAGGGCCGGGATGGCCTTGTCCTCGGGAGCCGCGACGACCACGTTCACCGCGCTCTCCACCGGGGTGAGGCGCTGCCGGCCCACCCCCGCCTGGAGGTAGGGGGTGCCGGCCTGCTGGGCGACCTCGCCCAGGCGCACGTTCATGGCCACGCTGGCCAGCGATTCGACCAGCGAGTCCCGGTAGGCGCCGTGGGTGGGGATGTCCGGGTCGTCATGGGGCATGACCAGGTTCACCGCGGCGGCCCGGAACTCGGGGTCGGTCATCACCTTCACGAAGGTCTGGCCGTGCTCGGGGATGTCGTGCCGCACCCGCTCGCGGGCCTTCTTCGGGTTCTCGAGCCCGGCGAAGTGGGTCTCGATGAGGGCCTGCATCTGGTCGGGATCCACGTCGCCCACCACGACCAGGCTCATGAGCTCCGGCCGGTACCAGTCCTCGTAGAAGCGGACGAGGGCCTCGCGGTCGAACGTCTCGAGGGACTCCTTGGTGCCGATGGGCAGGCGATCCGGGTAGGGCGTGCCGTGGAAGGTGAGGGGCAGGAGCTCCTCGCCCACCCGCTGGCCGGCGCCGAGCCGCGCTCGCCACTCCTCGAGCACGACCCCCCGCTCCTTCTCCACCTCCTCGGGGTCGAAGGTGATGCCGCCGGCCCAGTCCGCCATCACCCGGAAAGCCGTGTTCACCACCTCCGGGTCGTCGCTGGGGACCTGGAGCTTGTAGACGGTCTCGTCGAAGCCGGTGTGGGCGTTGATGTGCGGGCCGAAGCGGGTGCCCCAGCCTTCCAGGGTGGTGATCAGGCTGTTGCCCGGGAAGTGCTCGGTGCCGTTGAAGGCCATGTGCTCGACCACGTGGGCGAGCCCGCGCTGATCCTCGTCCTCGAGCACCGAGCCCGCGTCCAGGAAGAGCCGGAGGACGACCCGGTCATTCGGGACGCCGTTGGTCTCGATGTACCAGTCCAGGCCGTTGTCCAGGCTCCCGCGGCGGACGTCCGGGTCGAAGGGCAGCGGGGCGTCGGGCCCGGGGAGGGTGGCCCCCTCGGCGGTGGCCGGGGCCGGCGGGGCCTTGCTGCAGGCGGCGATGAGGACGGCGGACAGGACCAGGCGGCGCACGGGACCTCCAGTGAGGGCCCCACCTAGCCCGCTTTCCGGCGTCGTCGCGTCAGCGTGCGTCTGCGAGCGCCACCAGGGCCCCCGCCGGCTCGGCCAGGCTGCCCAGCAAGAGGCGGTCCCCGTCGGGCTGGACGCTGGTGACCATGCCGTAGGACCGGCCGGAGGGGTCCTGGAGGGTCCGGAGCACCCGCCCGTCGGCGTCGATCTGCACCACGTGGGGGTGCCGCTCGGGGGCGGGCTGGAGGGCGTCGGGCAGGCGCAGGAGGACCTTCCGCCACCCCGGGTAGGGGGCCAGCGTGTCGACCACGGCGTTGCGGGGCGAGGCGAGGGCGATCCAGAAGGTGCCGTCGCCAGCGGCGGCGATGCCGTCGGGGAAGCCGGGGAGGTTGTCCACCAGCACGGTGCCCCGGTCCAGGGTGGGGCCCGAGAGATCGATCCGGCGGACGCGATAGCGGCTGGTCTCGTTGAGCAGGAGGAAGGTGCCGTCCAGGGAGACGGCCACGCCGTTGGCGAAGAAGAGCCCGTCCAGGACGACGGCGCAGCCCTCGCCGGGCCGCCACCGGAGCAGGCGCCCGTGGGGGCGCGACTCGAGGATGTCCCGCTTCCAGACGGGCTGGGGATGGACGGCGCTGGCGTCGGAGAACCAGGCGGTGCCGTCGGGCGCCACGTCCACGTCATCGGTGAAGACGATGCGGCTGCCGTCGGTGGCCAGCGGCCGGCCCTCGGCGTCGGTGGCGCACAGCGTCTCCAGGGCTCCGTCGGGGGAGAGGGCCAGCAGCCCCCGGGTGGCGTCGGCGATGGCGAGGCGCCCATCGGGGAGGGGGTGGAGCCCCAGGGGTCGCCCGCCGGTCTCGGCCAGCATGGTGGGGGCGCCGCCCTCGGAGGGCCACCGCACGATCCGCCCCCCGTGGGTCCCGCCCACCACACCGCCCCCCCAGGCGTGCAGATCCTCGGGCCCGTGATCTCCAGCCGGGACCGGCAGGCGCGTCACCTGCGCGAGGGCCTCGTTGGGGGCCCAGTCGCCCTCGGCCGGCGGTGCGGGCGGGGCCTCCCAGGCGATGGGATCCACGGGCACCGGCCAGCGTGCGAGGTAGCCCCCCACCAGGAAGAGCAGGCCGAGAACGGCGGCGATGGCGATGCGGACCGGACGGGACATGGCCCCATGCTAGCGCGAGAGCCCGTCGCCTCGGGCAGGTCGTGGGGCGTTACGCCCTGATCTGCCCGGAGCACACGTGCCCAATCGCCTCGCCCATGCGTCGAGCCCCTACCTCCAGCAGCACGCCGACAACCCGGTCGACTGGTACCCCTGGGGGCCCGAGGCCCTCGAGCGCGCCCGCGCGGAGCGGCGGCCCATCCTGCTCTCGGTCGGGTACTCGGCCTGTCACTGGTGCCACGTCATGGAGCACGAGTCCTTCTCCGACGCCGAGACGGCCGACCTCATGAACGCATCCTTCGTCAATGTGAAGGTGGACCGTGAGGAGCGCCCCGACCTGGACGAGCTCTACATGCGGGCCGTGCAGGCCTTCACCGGCGGCCACGGGGGCTGGCCCATGACCGTCTTCCTCACCCCCGAGGGCGAGCCCTTCTTCGCCGGCACCTACTTCCCGCCGGAATCGCGGCACGGCATGCCCTCCTTCCGGCAGGTCCTCGCCCATGCCTCGCGGACCTTCGCCGCCATCGAGGCCGGCGAGGAGGATGTCCACGAGCGGGCGGCCGCGGTCCTGCGCGACGCCTCCACCCCCGAGGGCGAGACGGGGCGCGACGACTGGCTCGAGGCGGTGGTCCAGGCGGCCGAGCGGAGCTTCGATGCCCGCCAGGGCGGCTTCGGCGGGGCGCCCAGGTTCCCGCCCCACGGCACCCTGGCGGTCTTGCTGGCCGATGCGGCGCTGACCGGCCGGGCCCGGAGCCGCCGCATGGCCACCACCCTCCTCGACGCCATGATGCGGGGGGGGATGTACGACCACCTGGAGGGCGGCTTCGCCCGGTACAGCGTCGACGGCGACTGGCGGATCCCCCACTTCGAGAAGATGCTCTACGACAATGCCCAGCTCCTGCCGCTGTACGCAGACGCGGCGGTGCTCACCGGCGATGCTGCCTACGAGAGGATCGCCCGCGAGACGGCCGACTACCTGCTGGGCTTCCTGCGCAGCCCCGAGGGGCTGTTCCAAGCCGCCGAGGACGCCGACGCCGAGGGCGAGGAGGGTCGGCATGCGGTGTGGACCCCGGCCCAGCTCGGCGAGGCCCTCGGCGCCGAGGACGGGGCTCGGGCGGCGCGCCTCCTCGAGGTGACCTCGGACGGGACCTTCGAGCACGGCACCAGCGTGCTCCGTCTCGCCGAGCCGCTGGAGCGGATGGACGCCGACGACGCGGCCTTCCTGCGCGAGGTGGCCTTCCCGGCGCTCCGGGCGGTCCGGGCGCGGCGAACCCGCCCCCACCGCGACGACAAGGTGATCACCTCGTGGAATGGCCTGGCCATCCGGGGCCTGGCCCGGGCCGGGCGCACCCTGGGCGGAGATCTGGTCGAGGCCGCCGCCACCGCCGCCTCGGGCCTCCTGGAGCGGGCCCGGCCCGGCGGGCGGCTCCACCGCATCCTCACCCCCGAGGGGCCGCGGATCCCGGGCTTCCTCGACGACTACGCCAACCTGATCGGCGGCCTGCTGGCCCTGTGGGAGGCCACCTGGGCGCCCCGCTGGCTCGAGGCCGCCACCGAGCTGGCCGACGACATGCTGGCCCGCTTCGCCGATCCGGACGGCGGGGCCCTGTTCTACACGGGGGACGACGCGGAGCGGCTGCTGGCCCGCTCCCACAAGCTGGTGGCCGGCGCCGAGCCCTCCGGGAACGGGGCGGCCGCCCTCCACCTGGCCCACCTGGCGGCCCTCACCGGTCGTCGCGACCTGGGCGAGGCCGCCGATCGCATCCTCGAGGCCTACGCTGGCTACCTGGCCCGCGCGCCCATGGCCCTGGGCGAGGAGGCCCTGGCGGGCCACTGGCGGTCCCGGGGCGGCATCGAGGTGGGGCTCGTGGGGGAGCCTGGCACCGACGCCCTCACGGCCCTCGAGGCCACCCTGGCCCGCCGGGTGCTGCCCTTCGCCGCCACCGCCCGGGTGGCCCCGGGCCAGACGCCGCCCGTCCCCTGGATGCACGAGCGGGGCCGCCTGCCCGGCGCCGAGGCCACCGCCTACGTCTGCGAGGGCTTCTCCTGTCGGCTCCCGGTGGCCGACCCCGAGGGCCTCGTCGAGCAGCTCGAGCTGGTCCTGGGCGATTCTCGCACCGAGGGGTCGCCCGAGGACGCCGCCGGGAGCGCCGGCCCGGCCCCCCGCTCCCGGCACCTGGTGCGGGCCCCCGCCTGGTCCACCGACCCGGACGCGTGGCTCAACACCGACCGCCCCCTCTCCCTCGAGGATCTCCGCGGGCACGTGGTGGTCCTCGACTTCTGGACCTTCTGCTGCATCAACTGCCTGCACGTCCTGCCCGAGCTCGAGGCCGTCGAGCGCCGCTTCGAGGACGAGCCGGTGGTGGTGCTGGGGGTGCACGCCGCCAAGTTCGACCACGAGAAGATCAAGGGCGAGGTGGCCCGGGCCGTCGCGCGCCACGGCATCCGCCACCCGGTGATCCTCGACCCCGACCACGCCCTCTGGCAGCAGTACGCGGTCCGCTCCTGGCCCACGGTGGTGGTCCTCGACCCCCACGGCCGCATCGCACTGCAGCGCGGCGGCGAGATCGACCGCGGGACCCTGGGCCACGAGATCGCGACCCTGCTGGCCGAGGGTCGGGGGCAGGGGGTCCTGGCCGAGCAGCCCGTGTGGCGGCCACGGCCCGTCGAGGCGACGCGGCCCACCGGGCTCCGCTTCCCGGGCAAGGTGCGGGTGGCGCCCGGTCCCCGCGCCCAGCACGAGGGCGCCGATCCGCTCGACGACGGCCGCCTCTTCGTGGCGGACACCGGGAACCACCGCATCCTCGAGTGCCGCCTCCAGGCCGACCCCGAGGGCGCCCCCACCGCCACGGTGCTGCGCACCTTCGGCGGCCCGGGCGAGGCGCTGCGGGACGGCCACCCCGATGAGGCCACCTTCCGCGATCCCCAGGGCCTGGCCCCCCACGACGGGGCGCTGTGGGTGGCCGACACCGGGCATCACGCCCTGCGCCGCATCGACCTCGAGACCGGCCGGGTCACCACGGCCGCCGGCACCGGCTCCCTGGGGGACGGCACGGTCCTGCCCGAGGATCCCACCGGCATGGCCCTGCGCAGCCCCTGGGACGTGGAGCTGGCCGAGGGCGTGGTGCTGATGGCCATGGCCGGCACCCACCAGATCTGGATCCACCTGATGGAGGACGGCCGCACCGGGCCCCTCCTGGGCTCGGGCCGCGAGGCCCACGTGGACGGCGACCCCCAGGAGGCGGCCCTGGCCCAGCCCAGCGCGCTGCGCCTGTGGGGGCACCTGCTGTTCTTCGTCGACAGCGAGACCAGCAGCGTGCGGGCCTACGACTTCGAGGCGAAGCGGGTGGGCACCCTGGTGGGCGAGGGGCTCTTCGACTTCGGCGACGTGGACGGCAGCGACCCCCGCGCCGTGCGCCTGCAGCACCCCCTGGGGCTGGCGGTGGCGGCCAACCACGTCTTCGTGGCCGACACCTACAATGGCAAGGTCAAGCGCATCGAGCTGCCGGGCGGGGTCACCCGGACGGTGGCCGGGGGCCTCACCGAGCCCGGGGGTCTCGATGTGGCCGGCCCGTGGCTCGTCGTGGCCGACACGGGGGCCCATCGCCTGGTGGCCGTCCACCGGGAGACCGGCGAGGTCCGGCCCCTGCCCATCGCCGGCATCGACCAGGCCTGAGGCACCCCCTTTTCGCGCCCCGAGCCCGAGGGGGCCGGCTATGGTGGCGGCCTGGAGGCGCCATGACCCGCCCTGTGCTGCTGCTGCTCGCTCCTCTCCTGTCCCTCGTCGCCTGTGCGGACGGCGACGGGAACGGGGACGGGGATGATCCGGACGATGCCGAGGCGCTCACCTGCGATGTCCTCGAGGGGGACAACTGCTGGGCGCGGGCGGTGGCGGCGGTGGATGCCTGCACCGCCGACGTGCAGGGCGGCGTCTTCGCCTCCGACCTGGCCTCGTGCACCTACGACGGCGGCGAGTCCATCGTCTTCGACCCGCCCCTCGACCCGGCCGGCTTCCAGGGGGACGCGACCCCCACCGCCGCGGGGACCCTCCGGGACACCGGTGGCGCCGACTGCGCCACCGTGGCCATCGCCGAGGACGACATCCGGATCACCGCGAACGGCGAGGAGACCCGCTACACCCTCGACGGCAACGACGTGGTCCTGAGCTGCCCCGACGGCACGACCTTCCGCGGTGGGGGCCTGGGGCTGTTCGACTGCCTGGGCTCGGCCCCTGGTCTCTCCTGGAGCGGCGACCCCTCCACCTTCGCCTCGGTCTCGCTCCTGGGCGGCGATGGGGCCCTGGTCTTCTCGTGCCGCGCCGACGAGCCCGACGAGGGGTGAGCGGGCCGACAGGTCCTTGACGAACCACCTGGGTGGCCCGGGGTCCCACCGGATCCCGGAGGCCCCATGCGCGTGGCGACCATCCCCTTCCTCGTGGCACCCCTGCTCGGCGCCTGCGCCCCGCCCGACGGGGATGGCTGGCAGGGCACCGCCGAGGCCCTCGGCATCGTTGACCTGGCGCGCCTGGGTCCCGTCCGCCTCCACCCCGACGGCGATCCGGTCGCCGATGGGGAGGGCGCGCGCCCCTTCCAGCGCCTCCGCACCCTGGGCCGGGCGCTGTCCCTCGAGGTGGTGGACACCCGGCCCGATCGGGTCGCCGTCCTGCACCGGACCGGGCACCTGGAGCTGACCCTGTGGGTGGAGCGCGGGGATGCCTGGACCTGGGTGGTCGCCCCGACCGAGGGGGGCGCCCGGCGGCAGGGCCCCGCGGGGGTGTGGATCGCCCCCGGGGTGCCGGTCGAGGTGGTGGATCGGAGCGGGGAGGAGGTCCGGGCCCGGGTCACGGTGCCGGGCCTCTCGCTGCGGGCCTGGGTGCCTCGGACCGCAGTGGACCAGGTGCGGCGCGATCCGCCGGCCGATGCGAGCCCGGCCCTCCCCGACGGCGCCTCGGCGTGGCTGGCGGTCCCCTCGGTGCTCCGGGACGGGCCCGACGGGGCGCGACTCGGCCGGGTGGAGGCCATCGAGGCCTCCCCCACGGTGCGGGACGCGGATCCGGTCCGGGTGGTGACCCTCGGCCCGCCGGTGGACGGCTTCGTGCCGGTGGCCGGCAGCGCCCGCGGTCTCCGCTGGCAGGCCTGGGTGGCGGAGGGGCGCCTGGTCCCCATGCCCCGGCACTTCAGCGCGCTGGGCGCGTCGGGCTGGGGCCGGGCGGTGTGCGGCGGGTCGGGCCCCCGGGCCACCATCCTGGCGGGGGCCCTCCTGTACGACGACCTGGAGGGCGAGCCCATCGGCGAGGCCCTGGACGACCACCCCATCGCCCTCCACCGCGTGGGCGCCACCTGGCTCGACGGCTGGCACCGCCTGGAGGTGTCGGGCCCGTGGGGCGACGTGCCGGTGTGGGTCGGGCCGGGCGACCTGGAGGGATGGGAGCCGGGCTGAGCCGCCCATCCACGCCGGGGTCGGGACGTGTTACCCGCCGCCGACCCTGGAGGCCCCATGATCCGCGTGCTCCCTCTCCTCGGGCTGCTCGCCTGTACGCCCGACGACCTCGCCGACACCGATCCGGGGCTGCCCACCGCCCCCACCGCGCCGGTCTCGGCCTGTACCGAGACCCCCCATGCCTGGCGCCCCTTCGCCGAGGTGGGCCACATCGTCTCGGCCGAGCCGGCGCCCGACCTGACCCTGCCCGGCGTGGCCATCGACATCGCCCTCCGCCAGAACGGCCTCGAGGCCTTCACCCCCGTTCCCCACGGGGTCCGCTCGTGGCGGGTCCGCTACCTGACCCAGGACAAGGGCCGGATCGTCGAGACCACCGGCGTCATCTCGGTCCCCGACGTGGACGAGCCCGTCGAGGCCCCGGTGGTGGTGTGGGCCCACGGCACCACGGGCTTCGTCGACGCCTGCGCCCCCTCGGCCGGCGGCGTCATGGACAATGCCTTCGTCATGATCCTGGCGTCCCAGGGCTACGTGGGCGTGGCCCCCGACTACCTGGGGATGAACGGCTTCGGCGAGCCCGCCGAGGAGCCCCACGCCTTCCTCGTCCCCGAGCCCGCCGCCACCGCCACCCTCGATGGTGTCCGCGCCGCCTGGGCCCTCGATGACTTCCTCGACGGCTCGGTCGGCGTCACCCCCACCCGCCAGGTCGTGCTGTGGGGCGCCTCCGAGGGCGGCTTCGTGGTCCTCCAGGCCGATCGCTACCTCACCCACTACCTGCCCGAGGCCGAGCTCCTGGGCACCGTGGCCCTGGTGCCCCCCTCCGACCTGCTCGGCATCGCCCGCGCCGCCAGCACCACCTTCTCCGACGCCACCTTCGGGGCGGTCGGGGGCCTGTTCGGCCACGCCGTCTGGCTCGAGGACCTGGGCCTGGTCTCGCAGGTCCTCCAGTCCCCCTGGGATCAGCAGGTCATCGACACCGCCACCACCACCTGCGACCTCTCGGCGGTCACCGACGGCGTCCAGACGGTCGAGGAGCTCTTCCAGCCCGACATCCTGGCCGATGCGCGCCAGGGGATCTGGCCGGCGCCCTTCGACTGCTCCCTCACCGAGGCGACCCTGCACCGAAGCCCGGTGCCCCGCGAGCACGACGCACCGGTCTTCTTCCAGGTCAATGGCGAGGACGAGCTGGTGGTGGCAGACGTGATCCGCCAGGACGCGGGCCGGCTGTGCGAGGCCGGCTACCGCCTGGACTACCTGGAGTGCGCCGGGGCCAGGCACGTCGATGGGGTGGGCCAGAGCCTGCCGGTGCAGCTCGACTGGATCCGCGACCGGGTGGACGGCGTCCCGGTCGAGGCGGTCTGCGATCTGGACGACGTGCAGGACTGCACCCAGTACCTCGATCTGTAGCCGGAGGCTGGGTCACAGGGAGGGCTGACCTCCTGGAGTGCGCCGACCGCGGCCATCCCCGATGCCCCGGTGCTCGACAACCTGATGGCCATCTCCTCGCCGGCGCTGCGCTTCCATGCGGCGCACCCGGAGCGCTCCCTGGCCCTGCTCACCGCCTCCATCCTGGCGGGTCCGGCCTGGCAGGCCCGCTGGTCCGCCCTCAACCAGGATGTGGCGGCCCTCGCCGGGCGGGTCCTGAAGGCCGGGGTGGACCGCGGCGAGCTGTCCACCGGGCTCGACATCCCCCTGGCGGTGGCCGGCTACCTCTCGCTCTACCTGGCGGTGCTGCTCGGGGGGCTCACCGGGGCCTACGGGCCCGTCGAAGGCTGGGAGGCCATGCTGCGGAGGCTGCTCGCCCAGCACCTCGCCGGCGCCCGGCGCGACTGAGCCGGCTCACCCCGCGCGGGCGGCCGCCAGCCAGCGGGCCAGATCCTCGGCCGTGCGGGGGGTCCCGGTCGCGGGCTCGAAGGTCTCCTGGCGCAGCCGGGTCCACGAGGGCGCCGGCAGCCGGCAGTCCTGGGGGCGGACGGCGACCCAGGTGGCGATGGCCGACACCTCGAAGGCCTGGAGCAGGGGGACGTGCCGGTCCATGCGCCCCGGATCCACCACCAGGGTCTCCCAGCGCTGGAGCTCTTCGGCCAGCACCGGCTCGGCCGAGAGGGCCTTCACCCGCCGGCAGTCGATGCACCACGGCGCCGAGAACTGGAGGAGGACCGGCCGGTTCGAGGCCTCGGCGGCGCGGCAGGTCGCCTCGAAGGCCGCGTCCAGCTCGGCGTCGGTGCGGGGGACCCAGTAGTCGGCGTCGCCGCGCCGGGGATCCTGGCGCTCCGCCGGCGCCGCGTCCCGGGGCGGGGACGCGTCCGGTTCGGGAGCGGGCGCCGGGGTCCCGGTGCAGGCGGACAGGACGAGCGCGGCGGCGAGGAGGAGACGACTCATGGGGGGGGGGCTAGCCGGTACGGGAGCCCGTGTCCGGGTCGTCGCCACCCCTCTCCGTCCGACCCGGGGTCGGCGCGAGGACCGGCCCCCGTCTCTGACGGGAGACGGTGACAAGAAGGGTCCGGTCCTGATCACCCGCTTGGGGGAGCATCTGTGGAGAAGCTGGCGGCTTCGGGGACCGATCCGGACTTTCCACAGCGCGATGCGGGGGCTGGAGGGGGATCTGGCAGTCTCGGGAGGGTTTCCCACACCTTCCCACAGGCCTGTGGACAACCTGGGGAGCCAGGTGACGGTCCGGGCTCGGTGCGGCGGGGCCGTCCTGGCGGTCGCCGGGCGTCTCCCGAGGGAGACGCTCACCGGGGAGACGGCTGGCGTTGCCGCCCCTCGTCCTCCGTGTGACCCTCCCCGACCCCGGAGGTTCCATGGCCAAGCTCGACGTCCTCCTCACCCTGGGTCGGCTCCCCACCGCCGCCCGGCTCGACCTGCTCCGCACCCTCCGTGCCCGCGCCGAGGCCCGGGGTCTGGACACGGCCCGGGTGGACGAGGCCATCGCCGGCGACGAGGCGCTCCAGGCCCTCGAGGCTCGCTGGGACGCCTCCCAGGAGCGCGGCGAGGCCAAGGAGCTGGACGACGCCATCGACGCGGCCCTCGAGGCGCTGGACACGGCCCTCGAGGACGCCGGCGAGCCGGCCTCGGCCCTTCGGACCGCCCTGTTCCCCCAGGGCGTCGAGCACCACACGAACCTGCCCTTCCAGGAGCAGCTCGGCGCCAACCAGCGGGTGCTGGACACCCTCTCCCAGGACGTCTACCAGGACGTGGTCTCGGCCCACGACCTGGGCGCGCACGCCGAGGCCCTGCGGCCCCTCCAGCAGCGCTTCGCCGCCATGATGGACACGAGCGAGGGGGTCCAGTTCGCCGAGGTCCGCGACGCCCGCGCAGCGGCTCGGGAGCGCTTCGCCCGCACCGCCCTGGCCCTCCTGGCACCGCACCTGGACGACGAGGAGGCCCTCGATGACCTGGCCGACCCCATGATCCAGGCCGTGCGGGGTCTGGAGCGGGCCGCCCGCCGCCTCCGCCGCAAGCAGCGGGGCCGCTGACCCCCTCGGTGTACGCTGACGCCGTGCTGCACGACCTCCATCCCGGCGATCGGATCGGCGACTGGGAGATCGTCCTGCCCCTCGGCCAGGGCGGGATGGGCTCCGTCTTCCGGTGTCGACACGCCCTGTCCGAGCGCATCGAGGCGGCGGTCAAGATCCTGCATCCCACCGACGTGCCGGGGGCGCGGGAGCGCTTCATCCGCGAGGCCGAGGCCCTGCATGCGCTGCGTCACCCAGCGGTCGTGCGCATCACCGGCTTCGGGCAGGACGCCCGCACCGAGCTGCTCTGGTTGGCCATGGAGCTGGTCGAGGGCGAGGACTTCGAGCGGCTCCTCCAGCGGGGCGCCTTCCCCCGCGAGCGGGCCCCGGCCATCTTCGCCACCCTGGCCGAGGGCCTGTCCTACGCGCACGCCCGCGGCATCGTCCACCGGGACCTCAAGCCCGCGAACCTGATGCTGCAGGCCGACGGCACGCCGGTCCTGCTGGACTTCGGCATCGCCGTGCAGGAGGGCCAGGAGCGGCTCACCCAGGAGGGCCTGGTCCCCGGGACGGTGGCCTATGCGGCTCCCGAGACGGTGGTGGCGGGGCGGTCCGGCGATCCCGCCCAGGCCGACCTCTACGCGCTGGGGCAGGTCTTCTGCGAGTGCCTCACCGGCGCCTTCACCTTCCCCCGGGACCGCGACGCCGACGACCACGAGCGCTCCTTGCGGATCCTGCGGCGCAAGATCCGCATGCAGCCCCTGGACCCGGGGCCGGAGCACCCCGAGCCCGTGCGGGCCCTGGTCCGTGGGGCCACCGAACCGGACCCGGCCCGGCGCGGGCCCCCCCTGCGGACCTGGCGCCAGACCCTCCTGGGGCAGGGGGGCACCGACCCCACCGGGCTCCGCGCGGCGCCGCTGGACGAGGACGCCTCGGAACCGCCGCCGGTCCGGGTGCCCACCCGCCCCCGCACCGACGAGGCCGAGGCGGTGGTGGTGGCCCGCTCCCTCCCGCCCCCCGACGCGGCGCTCCCGGCCTCCGGGGAGCCTGTGGATGGGGACCTGCACGAGGCCGAGACCGCGGTACACGCCGGCGGGCGGCGCTCGCCGTGGGGGGGGGGGGTGGCGGGGGCGGGCGGGGGGGGGGGGGTGGGGGGCGGCCGGGGGCTGGTGGG
>CAZPJM010000014.1:0-35337 GCA_964586865.1 uncultured Enterobacteriaceae bacterium | reverse complement strand
ATGGGGCGGGCGGGCCGGGTGGTCTCGTAGGGAGGCACCACCTCGCCCTGCAGGAGGCGGCGGCCGTAGGGCAGCAGCCCCCCCTCGCGGGCCACATCGCGGAAGAAGGGGGGAAGCGCGTCGGCGAGGGCGTCCAGATCCACGTCCGCGCCCGCCTCGAGCCGCTCCAGCACCCCGCGATCGGTGGTGAAGGGCATGCCGCTGTAGACCATGTTCTCCTGGAAGATCCGCTGGAAGCTGTCGGCGATGACCAGCTCGATGCCGGCCCCCTGGTGGGCCACCACCGCCACCTCGCGGCTGGAGCCCGAGCCGTAGGCGTGGCCGCCCACGACCACCTGGAAGCCGCCCTGGCGGACGTCGTCGCGGGCGATGGCGTCGCGGAAGTCCTCGAGGAACCAGGGGCCCAGGATCTCGCCGGTGTAGCCGAGGGTGCAGGCCTTTCCGCTGATCATGGCGTCGGTGTTGACCCCATAGACGTAGTCGAGACCGTCCAAGGCCGGGTCGAGGCCGGCGGTCTGGGCCCGCAGGGCGGTGGGGTCGTCGACGAGGTGCAGGACGCGGCCGGTGAGCTTCATGGGGACTCCTGGGGGGCCGCCGATGCGGGCGCGGTGGCGCTCCGGGCATCCGGGGGCCGGGTCGGGGACAGGCCGGGGGCCGCCGGGGGCGGGGCCGCATCGGCGGGGGAAGCGATCGATGTATCCGTCGGCCGCGGGCGCGTCCCGTCGGCGTCGCCGGGCTCGTCTGGACGGGAGCGGGCGGGGTGCACCGGCGCCTCCTACTTGATGCGGAAGCCGCCCATCTCATTGTTGAAGATCCAGGCGACGACCTCGCCGATCTCCAGCTCGGTGGGCAGGTAGGCGTCGAGGCTCGCGGCGGCCGAGCCGGCGTCCCGCAGGTGGCGACGGGCGGCGACCATCCGCTCGATGCGGTCGCGCCACACGGCCAGGTTGGCGGGGCGCAGGTCGACCCAGCCCTTGCGCGCCCACCGATCCACGCCCGCGGCGTCCAGCGAGACGGTGGTCCGGAAGCCGGTCACCTCGGGCACGTTGATCCGAGGCCCGCGCAGGAAGGTCTCGCCGTCGGGCATGAGGATCGGGATGCCGATGGAGGGCGCGATGGTGCGCACCGCCGAGGTCTCGAGGTGAGCGGCCAGGGCCTGGGAGAGGGCGTCGGGGCTGCGGGGCAGGTCGCCGCTGGCCAGCACGCCGGTCAGCGAGCCGTAGACTTCCTTGAGCAGGTGGGCCTCGAAGAGCAGCTTGGACAGCTCGGGCGGGCCGAGACGCCCGAGGGCCACGCTGGGCAGCGGGCTCTGCTCGTCGGCATCCTTCAGGTCCTTGAGGGCGACGCTGCGCAGCAGGCCGGCCTTGTAGCTCGGGTTGAGGACCGAGCTGTCGATGGCGCTGATCACGTCCTGGCCGGTGTTGGAGTTGCGCAGCTCCAGCACGATGACCCGCGCGATCTCCTCGGGGGTGATGTACTCCATCTGCCCGAGGGCGGTGATGGCGGCGAACTCGCCCCGGGTGAAGACGCCGTTCTCGCCCGTGTCCACCACGGCCACCTCGTGGGTGCCCGCGGGGGTGAAGTCGTCCTCGGTCTGGCGCAGGTCCACCGCGCCGGTGGCCCGCGCGGTGGCGGGCTCGAAGAGACGATCGCTGCCGTGCCGATCCCGGACCGGGACGGTGCGGACGGCCCGGTAGCCGATCATGGCGGCGGGCTTGATCTCCTTGACGACCGGCCCGCCCGGGGTCCGCGCCATGAGGAACATGAGGCCCGTGTGGCCGAAGCCGGCCTCGGTCTTGGCCAGCAGCACCTTCGAGGGCTTGTCCTCGGAGTGGGTGTAGGGGATGTTCATGCCCATGCCGCCGGTGCCGGTGGTGCCCACCTTGATGTAGGTGCGGGTGCCCGCCTCGACCGTGGCGCGGTGCAGCAGCCGGATGTGCTGGATGAGCTGGGGGACCGACTGGGAGAGGAGGAAGGCCTCGAGGTCGGGGACCCCGCGCTCGTCGAAGCGACCCGCTTCGAGCCAGGTCCGCACCCGGGCCGCCCCGTCGAAGACGTTCTGGTAGGAGAGGCCGGTGGCGGTGTTGACGCAGTCCACGATGACGGACGGCCGGTGCTCCAGGATGGTCCGGACCAGGTGGTTGCTAGCGTAGGCGGCGTCGAAGTCGCCGTAGAGGACCTCGATGAGCCGGCGGCGGCGCTCGGGGTCCCGCAGGATGTCCGCCCGGCCCAGCTCGGCCAGATCCGAGGGCACGAAGAGGTTGCCCCAGGCCGGCAGGAAGGCCGGGCCCTCGGGGAACTCATGGGCCAGGGCGTCGCAGGCCTGGCGGGCCTCGTCGGCGTGGAGGCTGGCCACCACCACCCGCTCGGGGCGGAGGACCTGGGCGATCTGGCGGCACACCTGGAGGCCGACGAGGCCGGCGCCACCGAGGATGAGATGGGTATCGGACATGGAGCGCGGCCTCCGGCGCAAGGGCCCGAGACTAACGCAGGTCGCGTCAGCCAGGGGTCAGGAGGCGGGTGCCGGCCCGGGACCCGGCGCGCCCGCTCGGACCGCCCGGGGTAGGACGGCGGGGGAGGTCCCATGGAACTCTTCGTCTTCCCGCCCGGACTCGGCCAGCCGTCCCTGTCGCCGTTCTGCGTCAAGACCATGGTCTGGATGCGGCTCGCCGGCATCGAGCACACCGTCAAGCCCGGCGATGTCCGCAAGAGCCCCTCGGGCAAGCTCCCGGTGCTCCGGGTGGGGGGCAAGCTGGTCTCCGACTCGACCACCATCCAGCGGCTCCTGGTCCGGGAGCGCGGCGATCCGCTCGATGCGGCGCTCACCCCCGACCAGCGGGCCCTGGGCCACGCGGTGCAGCGGACCTGCGAGGAGCACCTGTACTGGGCCGCCGTGTGGCTCCGATGGGTCCACCCGCCGGGCTGGGCCCTGGTGAAGGAGGCCTTCCGCGACCTCTTCCCCGCCCCGCTCGCGCCGCTGCTGATGGCGGTGGTACGCCGCACCCCGAGGCGTCAGCTCGCCGCCCAGGGCCTCGGCCGGCACGACGAGGCCGAGATCGTCCGCCGGGCCATCGCCGATCTGGACGCCCTCGAGACGCTGGTGGGCCAGGGGCCCTTCCTGTTCGGGGCCGAGCCCAGCTCCTACGATGTGATCCTCTACGCCTTCGTCTCCGTCCTGGCTCGCTTTCCGCTGGAGCACCCGTTGACCCGGCATGCCCGCAGCCTGACCGCCCTGAGCCGCCTGTGCGAGGCGCTCCAGGCCCGGCTCGACGAGACCCCCGAGCCCCAGGTGCGGACATGAGCGGCGGATCCCTCGCGGACGCGATTCTGGATGTCTGGTTCGGCACCGACGAGGAGGGCATCGACACCCGCCAGTCCATGTGGTGGTCCAAGGACGAGGAGCTGGACGCCGAGCTGGCCCGCCGCTTCGGGGAGCACCTGATTCCGGCGGCGGCCGGTCGCTACGCGGACTGGGAGCGCACACCCGAGGGGGCCCTGGCGCTGGTGGTGCTGCTCGACCAGTTCTCCCGGAACATCCACCGCGGCCGGCCAGCGAGCTTCGCCCAGGACCCGGCGGCCCGCGAGGTGGTGGCTCGGGCCTCGGCCCGGGGGCTGGACCGCCGCCTGCCCATCCCCCAGCGCGCCTTCCTGTACATGCCCTGGGTCCACTCGGAGCACGATGCGCACCAGGCCCGGGCCCTGGCGGCCTTCGAGAACCTCGAGGTCCTGGCGCGGCCCACCCGCTGGGCGGGCCTGACCCAGGGCTTCCTCACCCACGTGGTGCGGCACGCCGAGATCATCCACCGCTTCGGGCGCTACCCGCACCGCAACGAGGTCCTGGGCCGGGAGACCACCCCCGAGGAGGCGGCCTTCCTGGAGCAGCCGAACGCGTCGTTCTAGACCTGGGCTCGTGGGCCCGAAGGGAGGGCCGGGAGGGTGTGGGGCACCGGCTCTCCCGCGACGAAGGCCCGCAGGGCCGAGCGGATCTCGACGGCCACCCGTCGGCCCAGATCGCGGGTGTAGCCGGCGGCGTGGGGGGTGAGGAGGATGCGCGGGCCCGCGTGCTGGGCCAGGTGCGGCCAGGGCTCCTCGGGGAAGACGTCGCACGCCAGGCCCCCCAGGTGGCCTCGGGCCACGGCCCTGGCGGCGGCCAGCGGGTCCATGAGGTCGCCGCGGGCGGTGTTCACCACCAGGCACCCCCGGGGGAGGGCCGCCAGCCGATCCGCATCGAGCAGGCCGCGGCTGGAGGGCGTGGACGAGGCGTGCAGGGTCACCGCGGCGCACGTCTCCAGCGCCTCGTCCAGGGGCATCGTCTCCGGGGCGCCGGGGGGCGGCTCGGGATCGACCCCCAGCACGCGCGCCCCCAGCCCGGAGAGGACCTGGGCCACCCGGCTGCCGATGACACCCAGACCGACCACCGCGATGGGTGTGCCCTCCAGGCCCACGGGGGCCAGGGCCGGCAGGTCCCCGCGCGCCCAGCGCCCCTCGTGGGCGGGGGCCTCCTGGTCGGGGAGCCGACGCAGCAGGCGGATGAGCGCCGAGAGGGTGTGCTCCACCACCGCGTCCCGCCGCGCCAGGGGACACCGGGCGGCGGTGACGCCCCGGGCGCGGCACGCCCGTCGATCCAGGTGCTCGAAGCCCGAGGTGGTGGTGAGGACCAGGCGCGGTCGCACCACGTCCAGCACCGGCCCGTCGACCTGGACCTTGCTGGTCACCACGAGTACGTCGGCCCGGCTGGTGGGCGGGGCGCGCGGGTCGGGGCGCAGCGCCCACGACAGCCCCAGGTCCCGGGCCAGCTCCTCCTCCCGGGCCATGTCCTCGGCGGACTCGTAGGCCGAGCGGCCCCAGCGGATGACGGCGTGCATGGGCCCTCCTGGACCCGTCATGCTCCCCGTCGGCGGGCGCGTCCAGCGGGGCCCGGATTCACCCCGGCACGTCGACGGCCACGAAGCGGCGGGCCTCGCCGCGGCGAATCTCGAACAGGGCGGTGCCGCTCGCGGCGCCCAGCACCTGCTCCAGCTCGGCCACGTCCGTGATGGGCACCCGGTTGACCTTCACGATCACGTCGCCCGCCGCGAGGCGGTCGCCGGCCGGCCCCGCGGGGTCGACGGCGGTGATCCGGACCCCCTGCGGGAGATCGGCGTCCGCGGCGGTCAGGGGCGCTACCCGCAGGCCCAGGGACTGCACCGGCGTGGCCTGGGGCGCGGCGTCCTCCTCGGCGGGCGCGGCCCGGGCCACCTTCCGACCCGGCCGCTCGGCCAGGGTGAGACCGACGCGCTTCTCGCGGCCGTCGCGCCACAAGGTCAGGCGCACCTTCTCGCCGGCCTGGTAGCGCCCGATGGTGCGGATGAGATCCGCCGTGTCGTCGATGGTCTCGCCCTCGACCTCGAGCACCACGTCGCCGCTGCGCAGGCCGGCCTCGGCGCCGGGCAGGCCCGGCTGCACGTCGGTGACCAGGGCGCCCCGGGGCTCGTCGAGCCCCATGGCAGTCGCCAGGCCGCGATCCATGGGCTGGAGGGCCACGCCGATGTAGCCGCGGCTCACCCGTCCATCGTCGCGGAGGTCGTCGATGACCCGCTGGATGACGTTGGCCGGCACGCTGAATCCGACCGTGTTGGCGTACTGGATGATCGCCGTGTTCATCCCGACCACCGCGCCGTCCAGGGAGAAGAGCGGGCCGCCCGAGTTGCCCCGGTTGATGGCCGCGTCGGTCTGCAGGAACTCGTCGTAGGGGTTGTCGCCCAGGTTCCGGCCCTTGCCGCTCACGATGCCGGCAGTGACCGTCGAGCCCAGACCGAGGGGGTTGCCCACGGCCACGACCCAGTCGCCCACCTCGACCGCGTCCGAGTCGCCGAGGGACACGTGGGTCCAGGTGCGATCGTCGGGGAGCTGGAGCAGGGCCACGTCGGTGCTGGCGTCGCTGCCGATGAGCTCGGCCTCGACGACCGTCCCGTCGGTGAAGCGGGCGCGGATGGTCTCGGCGCCGTCCACCACGTGGTGGTTCGTGAGCAGCAGCCCGTCGGCCGAGATGACGAAGCCGCTGCCCTCGCCCTTCATCCGTCGGGGTGGCGTGTCGGGCATCATGGGCCCGAAGAACTCGCGGAGCTGGGGCGGGATGGCGGGCCCGGCGCGGACCGTCCCCTCCACCTCGATGGCGGCCACCGCCGGCTCCACCGCCTTCACCAGGGGCGCGAGGGACCGGGACGGGTCGTAGGAGGGGGTGTGGGTGGGGGTGGGGGCCTGGACGCGGCCCGGGCCTGGCTGGGCGGTCTCGTCGGCATCGGCGGCGCCGGCGACCAGGGCCGGGGCGGTGAGGATCAGGGCCGGGGCGGCGGCCACCAGGGCGATGGCGGCGGCGCCGGCGAGGCGGGTGCTGCGCATGGGCGCTCCACTCGGCAGGGGTTCACATCCGTACCGGATGCTGCCCCAAGCTGAAGCACCGCACGCCACGTCGTGAAGTCGAGGAGGGTCACGGCCCGTCACCCGGGCCCAGGAGACGTCGGGGCGGGGCCCGTCAGTCGACGACGGTGATGTGCTGCCGCAGCCAGTCCACCTTGCCCCGCACCCCGTCGAGGTAGATGCGCTGCACGCGGGCGGTCACCGGACCCGGGGTCTCGGTGCCGATGGCGCGCCGGTCCAGCATGCGGATGGGGGTGACCTCGGCCGCCGAGCCGCACATGAAGGCCTCGTCGGCGCTGTAGAGGGCGTCGCGGGCGAAGAAGGACTCCCGGCAGGGGATCCCCTCGTGCTCCAGGATCTCCATGACCGAGCCGCGGGTGATCCCGGGCAGGATGTTGGCGAGGGGAGGGGTCCAGACGACGCCATCCCGCACGATGAAGACGTTCTCGCCGGTCCCCTCGGCGACGTAGCCGCTCTGGTCCAGCATCAGGGCCTCGTCGAAGCCGTTCTCGTTGGCCTCGTACCGGGCGAGGATGCTGTTGACGTAGTGGCCCACGATCTTGGCCCGCTGGAGCGCCGCGTTGGGGTGGTGCCGGGTGAAGGTGGAGGTCTGCAGCGAGACCCCGTGCTTCAGGCCCTCCTCGCCCAGGTAGGCCCCCCAGGGCCAGGTGGCGACGGTGACGTGGACCGGGTTGGTGCGGGCCCCGAGGCCCATGGCCCCCGCGCCCAGGAAGGCCAGCGGCCGCAGGTAGGCCTCGGTGTGGCCGTTGGCCTTCAGCGTCTCCAGGCAGGCCGCGCGGAGGGTGTCGAGATCGTACGGCAGCTCGGTCCGCATCATCTTCATGGAGTCCACGAAGCGGCGCAGGTGGAGGTCCAGGTGCCAGATGCCGGCCTTGCCGTCGGGCTGCTCGTAGGCGCGGATGCCCTCGAAGGCGCCGAGTCCGTAGTGCAGCGTGTGGGAGAGGACGTGGACCTTCGCCTCGGCGAAGGGGATCAGCTCTCCGTCGAACCAGATGAAGTCGGCCTCGATGCTCACTTCAACCCCCGATGCGGTTGCCGTCGACGTCCAGCTCGACGATGGGCAGCCCGAAGGACTCCAGGCTCTCCCCGATGACGGCCTTGTCGCCGACCACCAGCCAGACGGTGCGGTCCAGGTCCCAGCGCGCGGTGAGCGCCCGCTGTGCCTCGTCGACCGAGACCGCCTGGATGGCCGGCAGGTAGCGCTCGGGCCAGTCCTCCGGCAACCCATACCGCCAGATCGACTCCTGCTCCGAGAGGAGGGCCCCCGGGGTCTCGAAGCGCCGGGGGTAGCCGTTGACCCGGGTGCTCCGCAGGTAGTCGAGCTCGTCGGCGGTGATGGGCCGGGCGTCGTCCTGCTGGACCTCGGAGAGCTCCCGACGCATCTCGTCGAGGCTGGGGCCGGTCACCTCGGTCTGGACGTTGGCCGCGCACAGAGCGAGCCGGTCGCCGTACCGGGTGCTGGTGTAGCAGCGCGCGCCGTAGGTGTAGCCCTTGTCCTCGCGCAGGTTGAGGTTGAGCCGGCTCATGAAGGTGCCGCCGAGCACGTCCACGCCCATGGTCCAGGGAAACCAGTCCTCGTCCGTGGGGGTGCCCACGCGGGTGTAGGCCCGGACCACGGACTGGGCAGCGTCGGGCTTGTCCACGAAGAACAGGGTGCTCTCGTCGGGCAGCTCGGGGACGATCTCCGGGCGGGCGACCGCCTCGACCCCTTCGGGCTTCCACGCGCCGAGGGACTCCTCAAGCAGGGGCACCACCTCGTCGGCCGTAATGGCGCCCCCGACGAGCACGATGGCGTTCTCGGGGCCCACGTAGCGCTGGTGGAAGGCGCGCATGGCGTCGGGATCGAGGCGGTCGTAGTCCTCGACCATCGGGATCCGGCCCCGGTAGGCGTCGCCGTAGAAGATGCGGTCGTCCACGCGGCTGGCGATGGCGGAGGGATCCTTGCGGGCCTGCTCCACGCCCGCCACGTAGCGCTTCTTGACGATGGCCCACTCGTCCTCGGGGAAGGTGGGCTCGACCAGCACGTCCCGCATGATGGCGAGGGTGGGGGCCAGGTTCTCGCGCAGGGACTTCACCCGGATGGCGGCGCCGTCGCTGTTGGCGCCGGTGGACAGGTCCGAGGCCATCCGCTTGAGGCTGCGGCTGATGTCCTCGGCGGACCGGTCCGCAGCGCCCTCGTTGAGCATGTCGAAGGTGACCTGGGCCTGGTCGGGGATCTCGTCCAGGAAGCCCCCGACCTTGAAGGCCACCGTCACGTCCACGAGGGGGACCTCGTCGTTGGTCACCACCACGACCTCGAGGCCGTTCGTGAGGGTGCGGCGCTCGGGGGTGGGGATCTCGAAGGGCGTGGGCTCGAGAGGGTCGGGGAAGGAGCGCGGCTGGGAGGGGTCGTGGAGGGTCACCGCCGCCTCGGTGGGCGCCTCGGGGGCGGCGTCCTTGGGGCCGCAGGCCACCGCTGCCAGCAGGATGGGGGTGAGGGCGCGCATCACTCGGCCTCCTCGGGGGTCGGGACGATGTGGAGCTCCACGTGGGGCTCGGCGAGGACCCGGTCGGCCCAGCCGGCGGCCGTCTGGGGCGTCACGGCGGCGTACCGGGCCAGGTCATCGGGGAGGTAGTCGGTGCGGCCCAGGTACATGTTGTAGCGCTGGAGCAGCTCGCCCTTGCCGGTGATGGTGGCGATGGTGTCGAAGAAGTAGCGCCGGAAGTTGGCCCGGCCGGCCTCGATCTCCTCGGCGGTGGGCGGGGAGCCCTCGCGCAGCTCGGTGAGGACCGCCTTCACTTCGGTCACCACCTCGTCGGTGGTGTGGCCGGGGGCCGCCACCCCGCTGATGATGAACCGCGAGCCGTGCATGCCGCTGGACTGGCTGGCCGAGATGCTGCGCGCGACGCCGGTCTCCTTCACCAGCCGCTTGTACAGGCGGGACTCCTTGCCGTCGCCCAGCAGGGTCGAGAGGAGGTCCATGTCGGCGTCGCCTTCGGCGAAGAAGGGCGGGCTGTGCCATGCCATCCACACCCGGGGCTCGGGCACGTCGTCCTCCTGGCGGAGGACGGTCACCTCGTCGAGGCGGACCGGCGCCACCTCGGCGCGGTCAGGCACCTCACCGGCGGGGATGCCCCCGAAGTTCTCCAGGACGAGCCGGCGGGCCGTCTCCTCGTCGAAGTCGCCCGCCACCACCAGGCTCGCGTTGTCGGGGGGGTACCAGCTCCGGAAGAAGGCCTTCACGTCGTCGAGAGAGGCGGCCTCGAGGTCCTCGTGGGAGCCGATGGGCATGTGGTGGTAGGGGTGGCCCTCGGGGTAGAGGGCGGCGAAGAGGTCCTTGTAGGCCTCGCCGTAGGGCGGGTTCTCGTAGCGCTGGCGGCGCTCGTTCCGGACCACCTCGCGCTGGTTGTCGAGCTTGGACTGGTCGAGGACCGGCAGCAGGCTGCCCATGCGGTCGCTCTCCATGAACAGGGCCAGTGGCAGGTACCTGGCCGGGAGCAGCTCGAAGTAGTTGGTGCGGTCGAAGGAGGTGGTGCCGTTGATGGAGGCGCCGACCTCCTGGAGCGGGCCGAAGTACTCGCCGTCGACGGAGAGGGAGCCCTGGAACATCAGGTGCTCGAACAGGTGTGCGAAGCCCGTGAGCCCCGGCTCCTCATCCTTGCTGCCCACGTGGTACCAGACGCTTGTGTAGACGATCGGGGTCGAGTCGTCGGGGATGAGGATCACGTCCAGCCCGTTGTCGAGCTCGTAGGTGGTGTGGGGGATGTCGGGCTCGGCCGGCCCCGCCTGGGCCAGGCATGTCGCGAGCAGCCAGGGGATCATGGGCACCTCCATGCTCGGCCGCGCACCGTAGCAGGCGAGGCGGTCACGGACGATCGCGAAGCGTCCACAACGGCCGCCGACCCGCGTAGGGGTTGTGTCCGGCACTGGATCGCGTATGCTCCCCCCCGCCGGGCCCACCCGGCCAGGAGGTCTCCGTGCGGCTCCCCGTCTCCATCGTCCTGCTCGCCCTCGGCGCCACGGCCTGCGCCTCGGACTACCGGACCCGCCTCGTGGTGCCCGACGACTGCGATCGGCAGCTCTTCTTCGAGGATGCGGACGGCGACAACTGGGGCGATCCCAACGGGGCCTTCGAGCTGCGCTGCGAGGCGGATCCGGCCCTGGACCTCACCGCCCGCAACAACCTGGACTGTGACGACAACGACGATGTCATCACCGGGCGCACCCGCTCGCTCTGCCCCGGGGAGCTGGTGGTCGGTGGATCCGACTTCGCCGCCGCCCAGGCCGTGGGCGGCGAGGTGGTGGCGGTGCTGCCCACCGACGACTTCAGTCACGTGGAGGACACCTCCGTGGCCCGGACCCCGATGGTCTGGTCGGATGCGGCCGGCTCGGCCTGCGGGGACACGGGGTGGGGGGGGCAGCTCGTCTCCTTCTCCAACCTGAACGACCTGACCGACGTGACCCAGCTCGTCGAGGACCAGATGGTCGACGTGCGCGACGACTGGTACGCCGCATGGATCGGCTTCGTCCCCACCACCGCCACCGCGGGTGAGTGGGACGGCGTGGAGGGCGACGGCCTCAGCCCGGAGCTCATCGGCTACTGCCAGCCCGAGTCCGAGGAGGGCGGGCGTCGCCCCGACCCGGCGACGAGCGACGACCCGAGCCTGCGCATGGCCCTCGTCAAGCCCGCGGGCGAGGTCGACTGGTGCCTGGGCTTCCCCACCGACGCCAACCCCCCGCCCACCGGCGAGGTCGACGGCCAGCCCGTCTGGCCCGAGGGCACGCTGCTGTACACGGACCGGCAGGCCCACTTCATCTGCAGCCGCCCGAGTCCTTCCCCGGCCGCCTTCACCACCGAGCGCGCGCCCGAGTCCGACGCCGGCTGACCCCGGCCCGGCGCCGGTGCAACCGGTTGCAGGGGGGATCGTACGGAAAGTCGGCGGCCCGCCAGCGCAACGGTGTGTTGCGAATGGCGGCAGAGTGGCGTCACCACCGACGATCCCGTGGACCACGCCCCCGGGTTGTGCCTCAGCGCCCATTGAAGCGCCCGATGGCGTGGCATAGAGCGCAGGCTCACGAACGAGGAGCATCCGTGCCGGGCATCGAGCGACAGGCGATGGCGCGCTGGACGGCCACCGGACTGGTGGCGGTGACCTACGGCCTGCTCGTCTTCGGATCCACCGTGCGCATCCACGACGCCGGCCTGGCCTGTCCCGACTGGCCCATGTGCTACGGGCAGGTGGTGCCCGCGGCCATGGACTTCGAGATCTTCCTCGAGTGGGGCCACCGGGCGTTGGCCGGGCTGGTCTCCCTCGCCTTCGTGGGGCTCGGGGGGCTGATCCTCACCGCCCGGGACCTCCGCCGCCGCCTGGGTGCCCTCTGGGGGGTCGCGGCGGTGGTGCTCGCGGTTCAGATCGTCCTGGGCGGGCTCACCGTCCTGGAGCTCCTCGCCGAGTGGACGGTGACCAGCCACCTGCTGGCGGGCAACACCTTCTGCCTCCTGCTGCTCGTCCTCTCCCTGTCCCTGTGGGAGATGGCCCATCCGGTCCGGCGGCCCGCCACCGGCTGGGCGTCGCGGATCGGCGTGGGGCTCCTGGCCGTGTCCGTACTGGCCCAGCTCGGCATCGGCGGCCTGGTGGCGGCCAGCCACGCCGGGCTGGCTTGCGGCCCCGAGTGGCCCAACTGCATCGGCCCCTCGTGGTTCCCCACCTTCCGGGGGATCACCGGCCTGCAGGTCATCCACCGCATCGGCGCCTACACCGTACTGGGGTTGGCGGTGGGCATGGTGGGCCTGACCCGGCTGCGGGGGCGGCCCGGCAAGGCCGCCCTGGTCCTGCTCGGCCTCGTGCTCGCCCAGGCCACCTTGGGCGTGCTCAACGTGTGGCTGCTCATGCCGGCCCTCGTCACCGCCCTCCACTCGGCCGGCGCCGCCCTGACGGTCCTGACCACCACCTGGCTCGTCCACGAGGTATGGCGGGCCCCCGTGGCACGTCGCTCCGTGGCGAGTCGGCCTGACGTGCCCACCGATGTCCCGACCGCGGAGGTGGCGTGAGCCCCGTCCAGGACAGCCTCACCGTCTCGGCCCCCCGCCCGTGGGCCGACCGGCTTCGCCTCTACCTCGACGTGACCCGGCCCCGGGTCATCGCCCTGGTCCTGTTCACCGGTCTGCCCGTGCTCTTCCTGGGGCGCGCCGTGTGGCCCGACCCCTGGACCGCCTTCTGGATCCTGGCGGGCACCGCGCTGGCCGGGGGCGCCTCCTCGGCCCTCAACGCCTGGGTGGAGCGCGAGTCCGACGCGCGGATGGCCCGGACCCGGCGCCGACCGCTGCCGGCCGCCTCCCTCGTGCCGGGGACGGTGCTGGCCTATGGCATCGCGCTCACGGTGGTGAGCACCGCGATCCTGGCCTGGATCGGCGGCTGGCTCGCCGCGGCGGTGGGCCTGGCAACCATCGTCTTCTACGTGGGCGTCTACACCATGTGGCTCAAGCCGCGGACGCCCCAGAACATCGTCATCGGCGGCGCCGCCGGCGCGACCGCCCCCCTCATCGCCTCGGCCGCCCTCGACGGGGCCCTGACGGTGCCCGCCTGGGTGCTCTTCGCCATCGTCTTCCTGTGGACGCCGCCGCACTTCTGGGCCGTCGCCCTGTATCGCAAGTCCGAGTACGCCGAGGCCGGCTTCCCCATGATGCCCCTCGTGGTGGGGGACCAGCCCACCCGGTGGCGCTCCGTGGTCTACACGGTGCTCACCCTGGCCGTCTCCCTGGTGCCGGTGGCCCTCGGTGACCTGGGCATCGTCTACCTGGCCAGCGCGGTGGGCCTGGGGGCCTGGTTCCTCCTGGCGGTCATCCAGTCGATGCGTGTCCAGCACCCCTCGGCGGATCGCCGCGTCTTCGCGGTGTCCATCGCGTACCTCTTCCTGCTCTACCTCTTCATGATGGTCGACCTCCTCCTCCCCTGGTGATGCCGTGATGTGGCGGATCGCACAGCAGAACGCGCCGACCGGCCGTGGCCGAGTCCCGGGCATGGACGCCGGGATCGGGCTGTGCAACCACAAGTGGCAGCGAGGCGGAATCAGGAACGAGGCCGGCAGATCGATGATCTTCGCGGATGGGGACGGTCCCGTCGCCTTGCAAGGGGTGCCTGTGCGGGTACACGCTGCAGTCTCGCAGCGTGTGCACCTCGGCGCTCACGCCCTCGGCATCTTCCCGCCCTCCCGCTCGAACCCGTCCGCCCCCACGGCCCCACCTCGGGGCCCGGCTCGGAGAACGACGTGAACTGGAACCGAACCCTCCCGCTGCTCGCCATCGCGTCGGCCGCCCTGCTCGCCGGCTGCGGCAGCGACCTGTACCCGGCGGCGACCAACCCGGTGACCACGGTGGACCCCATCACCGACATGGGTGTGGCCATCCAGGGCGTCTACGGGCAGATCACCTGGTGGATCCTGGGCATCGCGGTGCTGGTGGGCGCCCTCATGGCCTACATCCTGGTGGTCTTCCGCGACCGGGGCCAGACCGAGAACCCGAAGCAGATCCACGGCAACCCCGCCCTCGAGATCGGCTGGACCCTGCTGCCGGTGGTCATCGTCATCCTCATCCTGGTGCCGACGGTGCGCACCATCTTCGAGCTCGGCGATGCGGCCCCCGCCGACAAGGTCGAGGTCGAGGTCGTGGGCAAGCGCTGGTGGTGGGAGTTCCGCTACATCCCGGACGGCGACCTCATCAAGAAGCCCATCGTCACCGCCAACCAGCTCCACCTGCCGGCCAACAAGACCGCCTCGCTGCTCATCACCTCCGAGTCGGTCATCCACTCCTTCTGGGCGCCCCGTCTCGGGGGCAAGCGCGACGCCGTCCCGGGCCGCACCAACCGCATGTGGTTCACCCTCCTCCCCCCCTGTGACTCGGGCGCCCAGCCCTGCTCCCCCGAGCAGCCGGCCGACGGCAAGCCCCTCGTCTACGATGGTGAGTGCGCCGAGTTCTGCGGGGAGTCCCACGCCCAGATGAAGTTCGACGTGGTGCTCCACACCGAGGACGACTTCCGCACCTGGGCCCAGGGCATGATCGAGCCCGCCGAGCCCGAGGACGCCCTCGCCAAGGCCGGCAAGGAGGCCTTCGGGGAGCTGGGCTGCGGCGGCTGCCACGCCATCACCGGCCACGACCGGGCCAATGGCATCATCGGCCCCAACCTCACCAACTACGGCGAGCGCATCCGCCTCGGCGCATCGGGCCACATGAAGAACGACGAGAAGCTGGCCCAGTGGATCGTCAACCCGGACGAGCTCAAGCCCGGCGTCACCATGAACAGCAACATCAGCCGCGGCCCCAAGGGGGCCAACGACGGCATGAACGTGGTGGCCATGATGCCGTCCCTCGACACGGACAACGACGGCTACCCCAACTTCACCGACGAGCAGCTCGACCAGCTCGTCGCCTACCTCAACGCCCTGCAGATCGACGGGATCGACGTTCCGGTCCCCGAGCATCACGCCAAGAACCAGTAATCGCGGTCGGAGTACGACATGGCCACCGTTGCCCCGCAGACCGACGTCGCGGTCCACCACGAGGAAGACAACTCCCTCTGGTCGTGGATCACCACCGTCGACCACAAGCGCATCGGCAAGATGTACCTGGTGTCGGCGTTCCTCTTCTTCCTGTTCGGCGGCATCGAAGCGCTGCTGGTCCGGGTGCAGCTCGCGGTCCCCAACGCCGGCTTCCTCTCGGCGCAGACCTACAATGAGCTGTTCACCATGCACGCCACGACGATGGTGTTCCTGGCGATCATGCCGTTGTCGGCAGCCTTCTTCAACTACCTCATCCCGCTGCAGATCGGCGCCCGTGACGTGGTCTTCCCGCGGCTGAACGCCTTCAGCTTCTGGGTCTTCCTCTTCGGCGCGCTCTTCATCCAGCTCCCCTTCGTGCTGAACCTGATGCCCGGCCTGTTCGACGGCCCGGTCGTGCCCGACGGCGGCTGGTTCGGCTACTCGAACCAGACCTCGGCCAAGTACAGCCCGGGCCTGTCCATCGACTTCTGGATGCTGGGCCTGCAGATCCTGGGTGTGGCCTCGCTCGCCGCGAGCTTCAACTTCATCACCACCATCCTCAACCTGCGCGCGCCGGGCATGACGCTCTTCCGGGTGCCGGTGTTCACCTGGATGGCGATGGTCGTGAACTTCCTGCTCGCCATGAGCCTGCCGATGATCACCGTCGGCCTCATCCTGCTCATGTTCGACCGGAACTACGGCACCAACTTCTACACGCCGGCCAACGGGGGCGACCCGCTGCTCTGGCAGCACCTCTTCTGGCTCTTCGGCCACCCCGAGGTCTACATCCTCATCCTGCCCGCCATGGGCATCGTGAGTGAGGTCCTGCCCACCATCGCGAAGAAGCCGCTGTTCGGCGCACCCTTCGTCATCTTCTCGGGCATCCTCATCGGCTTCATCGGCTTCGGCGTGTGGTCCCACCACATGTTCACCGTGGGGCTTGGTCCGGTGGCCGACGCCGCCTTCTCCATCACCACCATGATCATCGCCGTGCCCACCGCGGTGAAGATCTTCAACTGGCTGGCCACCCTGTGGGGCGGCCGGGTGCAGTTCAACACGCCGGCCCTGTTCGCCATCAGCTTCGTCGGCCTGTTCACCATCGGCGGCCTCTCCGGCGTCCTGCACGCCAGCCCGCCCGTCGACCTGCAGCACCAGGACAGCTACTTCGTCGTGGCGCACTTCCACTACGTGCTCTTCGGCGGCGCCATCTTCGGCCTCTTCAGCGGCTTCTACTTCTACTGGCCGAAGATGTACGGGGTCTACCTCAACGAGACCCTCGGCAAGCTCAGCTGGCTCCTCATGTTCATCGGCATGAACGCCACCTTCTTCCCGATGCACTTCCTGGGCGCCCAGGGCATGCCCCGCCGCTACTACACCTACGACCCGGGCATGAACTGGGAGATCTGGAACATGGTCGCCACCATCGGCGCCTTCGTCCTGGCGATCGGTGTCGGCATCACCGCCGTCAACATGGCGATGGGGCTGCTCAAGAAGGGCCAGAAGGCCCCCGGCGATGCCTGGGATGGCGCCACCCTCGAGTGGTCGCTGCCCACGCCGGTGCCCCACTTCAACTTCCAGACCGTCCCCACCGTGCACAGCGACCGTCCCTACTGGGACGAGAAGCACGAGGGTGGCCCGCCGGTCAGCCAGGCGGTCATCAACGAGGACCCGCACAAGCACGTCGAGATGCCGCCGCCCTCGTTCTGGCCCATCGTCTCGGCCTGCCTCATGGGTGGCATCTTCGTGAGCTTCATGCTCGGCTCGGGCGGCGGGGCCTTCGACGCCACCGCCTTCGGCTGGCAGATGGCCGTCCAGATCCCCTTCGTGGTCCTGTTCCTCGTCTCCATCCTGCTGTGGGCCAAGGAAGACGCCACCCCGCGCTAACCTGACGCCGGCTCCGCCCGATGCCCCCGTGGGGCCAGGGTGGGGCCGGTCTGGTTTCCCGACGCCGGCGGGCCCCCCGCCTTCGGAGTGACCCTCATGTCCGCGACTGCCGAGCACCACCACGGCATCACGACCACCGATGCCGAGAGCCACCACTACGCCGCCCTCGGCGTGGAGCACCTGAAGCTGGCGTTCTGGATCTTCCTGGGGTCCGACTGCTTCTTCTTCGGCTCCCTCATCGGGACGTACATGTCCTACCGGGGCAAGAGCCTGGTCGGCCCGTACCCCCTCGACGTCTTCGACGTGAACATCACCACCATCTCGACCTTCATCCTCCTGATGAGCTCGTTCACGATGGTGCTGGCCGTGTTGGGCGCCAAGACGAACCGCCGCCTGATGACCATCGTCTTCCTGCTGGTCACCGCGGCCTTCGGCGCCTCCTTCGTCGGCTTCCAGATCTACGAGTTCAGCCACTTCCTCCACGAGGGGCTGACCCTGCAGGGCAACCTGTTCGGCTCCACCTTCTACACGCTGACCGGCTTCCACGGCACCCACGTGGCCATCGGCGTCCTCTGGCTGCTGATCCAAACGGTCTGGTATGGGCTGGGCTGGATCCGCGGCGACGAGGGCCTGGCCGTCGAGGTGGCGGGGCTGTACTGGCACTTCGTCGACGTCGTGTGGATCGTCATCTTCACCATCATCTACCTGCTGGAGTACACCTGATGGCCACCAGCACCGCCGACGCCCACGGCGCGGATGGGCACGAGGAGCACAAGCACCACAGCTGGGTGTTCTACACCGTCATCGCCGTGGTGCTCGCCATCCTCACCGCCATCGAGGTCGGCCCCCTGTTCGGCTGGTTCGAGCTGAACGCGGCGGCCCTCATCGCCCTGTCCATCGCCAAGTTCTTCCTGGTGGTGGCCTTCTTCATGCACCTCTGGGACGACCCGCCGGTCTACACCCAGATGTTCGTGGCCCCCCTCATCGGCGGCACCCTCATGGTGACCGTCCTGATGGTCCTCTTCCACACCTTCCGCCCCGCCGCCTACGTGGACAGCCTGGCCATCCAGGAGCGCTACGGCGACGCTTTCAACGGCCAGTGCGCCTCGTGGCTCCGCAGCCACAAGACCGGGCGTCTGTACTGCGCCTCGGCCTACAAGGTCGAGGAGGTCCAGGTCGAGCAGGCGGACGGCTCGGTGAAGACCGTGAAGAAGCGGGTCCACATCCCCCTCGACAAGGATCGGGTGGCCTACCTGGGCGTGCAGACCATCGACGCCGACGGCGACGGCCAGCTCGACCCCATCGAGATGCCCATCATCGAGGAGAAGGACGACGGCGGCCTCGCCGATGCCTACGCCGCGCTGGGCACCGACCAGGAGCGGATCGACTTCCTCGTCGAGGAGGGCAAGACCGTCTACGAGAACAACTGCCAGTCCTGCCACCAGGCCGATGGCAAGGGTGTGCCCGGCGCCTTCCCCCCCCTCGCCAACTCGGACTACCCCGACTACCAGGACCCCGAGGGCCACATCAAGATCGTCCTCAACGGTCTGCAGGGCAGGATCGTCGTGAACGATGTGGAGTACAACGGCGCCATGCAGGCCTTCAGCGGTCTGCTCTCCGACGCCGAGATCGCCGCGGTCGTGACCTACGAGCGCAACGCCTGGGGCAACGACGATGGCTGGGTGAAGCCGGGCGACGTGGCCTCGCTCCGGTAGTCCTGCCCACCGCGCCTCGACGCCCGCCCGGCTCTCCGCCCGGCGGGCGTTCCTGTCTGGAGGGGTGCGCCGAGAGCCGACGGGTCGGCTGGATCGTCGCGAGACCCGCGCGTCGGCGGCCCTCGCTGCGGGCGGTGGCGTCGACCGCAGCGCACCGTTGCCGAGGGGATCCCGGCGGTGCTCTGGCGGTTAGGTCAGGGGCTGACCCGAAGCGGAGTCCTCGCCCATGTCGAGCCTGCTACCGCTGCTCCCGTCCCTGGCCCGCGCCCACACCGGCGCCGCGCCCACCCGGGGCGTCGAGACCTGGAGCCACCTCCCTCCCCTCGATCCGCCCGATGCCTGGATCGTGTGGGAGTTCTTCCCGTCCATCGTGGGTGGCTCGGCCGCCCTCGTGCTGCTCTACGTCCTGCTCGCCGGGCCGCTCCGCCGCCGCTACGACCTGGCCCCCGAGGGGCCGTCGCGCTGGGAGTGGGCGAGCTTCCTGGGCGGCATGGCCGTGATGTTCTTCTCGCTCCAGGGGCCTCTGCACGAGCTGTCCGACTACTACCTCTTCTCGGGCCACATGGTGCAGCACCTGCTCATCACGCTGGTCTTCCCGCCGCTGCTCATCCTGGGCATCCCGGCGTGGATGTGGAAGCCGCTGGTCCGCTTCGGGTGGGTGGCGGCCGTCGGCCGGGCCCTCACCCACCCGGTGGTGGCCTTCGCCGTCAGCACCGGGGCGCTCTACCTGTGGCACGTCCCGCGCATGTACGACTGGGCGCTCGAGGACCACAACGTCCACATCGTCGAGCACCTCATGTTCATGTCCACCGCCGTGATCATGTGGTGGCCGGTGGCCAGCCGCATCCCCGAGATCCCGCCCCTGACCCCCGGCAAGCGGATGGTCTACCTCTTCCTGCTGACCATCCCCATGAAGGGCCTGGGCGCCATCATCACCGTCTCCGACTACCTGCTGTACCGGGGCTACGCGACCCAGCCGCGGGTGTGGGGGCTCGACCCCCTCTCCGACCAGCGGCTCGGCGGCGTCATCATGTGGATGCCCGGCGGCCTGGCCATCTGGTTCGCCATGGGCGTCGTCTTCTTCACGAGCTTCTACGCCGACATCGTGAAGGAGCGCCGCGGGGCCGCCTCGGCCGCCCGCACCGAGCCCGAGCCCGAGCCCACCCCCATCGGCGCCACCGAGGGGGCTGCCCTGGAGGGTGCGTGATCCGGGCCCTCCCGGCGATGCTGGCCCTCGTCGCGCTGCCGATGGCTGCTTGCACGGGCTCGGCGCCCACGCGGCCGGACCCGGTCGTCGCCAACGCCGACTTCGGCCAGGTGAAGCCGACCCAGTCGGGGCGCTACCGGGTCGGGCTGGCCCTCGAGCCGGACCCGCCCCCGTTGGGTGAGCTGTTCTCGGTGCGGGCCACCATCACCCTGCCGGACGGCACCCCCCTGCAGAACGCGGTGGTCACGCTCGATGCGCGCATGCCTCAGCACGACCACGGCATGGAGACCCGGCCGCGGGTGCGGCCCGGGGTCTGCGGGGACACGGACGCGCCCGCCGCTGGGGCGTCGGCGGCGGGCGACGACGACACGGATGCCGCCGAGGCCGCGCCCTGCCTCCACCCCGGGGGGATCTACCGGGCGGATGGCTTCAAGTTCCACATGGGAGGCGCCTGGACGGTCCTGGTGACCGTCGACGGGCCCAAGGGTCCGGACTCCACGAGCTTCGTCTACGAGATGCCCTGATGCGAAGGGTCCTCCTCGCATTCCTGCTGATGGGCTGCCAGGGTGCCGCCCCCGAGGCGCCGGCCCCGCCCCCGGGCGTGTGGACCGAGGCCGAGCGCCGCACCCTCGCCCAGCTCCGCCTGGACACCACCCTGCGCCCGAGCCCGTCCAACCGGTGGGCCGACGATCCCGACGCGGCCGCCCTGGGGCAGGCCCTCTTCTTCGACGCCGGCCTCTCGCCCTCGGGGCGGGTCTCCTGCGCCACCTGCCACGACCCGGCCCGCCACTTCACCGATGGCAAGGCCCGCTCCGAGGGGGTGGGCACCACCGAGCGCGGCGCGCCGCCCATCCCCGGCAGCCAGTGGGGGGCCTGGTTCTTCTGGGACGGCCACGCCGACAGCCTCTGGTCCCAGGCCGCCGGGCCGGTGGAGGCCGAGGCCGAGATGGGCAGCGACCGCACCTTCATGGCCCACCGCATCGTGGAGGCCCACCGCGAGGCCTACGAGGCGGCCTTCGGGGCGCCCCCCGAGCTGCCAGCCGTCCGGCGGGCGCGACCGGTGCCCGGGGAGCGCGACCACCCCCAGGCGCGGGCCTGGGAGGGGCTGTCCCCCTCGGAGCGGGAGGCCGTCATGCAGGTCTACACCCGTGGCCTCAAGGCCATCGCCGCCTACGAGCGCAAGCTGGTCCCCACCGAGGCCCCCTTCGACCGCTACGTCGACGCGGTGCTCGCCGGTGATCCCGACGGGGGTGGCCACCTGGCTCCGCCTGCCGTCGAGGGCCTCTCCCTCTTCGTGCGGGACGCCAACTGCGTCGCCTGCCACAACGGGCCCCTCTTCACCGATCGGGCCTTCCACAACCTGGGGCTGCCCCCCCAGGGCCCGTTCGACGGGGGGCGGTCGGTGGGGGCCCGGAAGGTCCTGGAGCACGAGCTCAACTGCCGCAGCCGCTGGTCCGACGCCGAGACCTGCCCCGAGCTGGACCACCTGGATCCGTCCTTCCCCGACTTCCAGCAGGCCTTCAAGACGCCCACCCTGCGCAACGTGGCGGCCACCGCCCCCTACATGCACCGGGGGCACTTCCCCGATCTGAGGGCGGTCGTCGACTTCTACAGCGAGCTGCCGGGGGACCCGGGGACCAACCACCGGGAGCTCACCCTTCGGCCCCTCGACCTGACCGCGGTCGAGAAGGATGCCCTGGTGGCCTTCCTGACGTCCCTCTCGGGGCCGCCGCTGCCGGCCTCCCTCACGAGCCCGCCGCCTTCGGATCCCGGGCCCGGGACACGCCCAGCCCCACCCACACGATGATCAGCATGATGCCGGCGATCCACCAGAAGCCCGCGTAGGAGAGGCTGTCCCGCATGCGGGGCAGCGGGTGGTAGCCGTCGACGGGCAGGCGGTCGGGGTTCTTGCCCTCCCCGGCCAGGATGGGGTCGCCCGCCAGGATGATGGCGTCGAGGCGGGGCTCGGGCAGGCGTCGGGACAGGGTCGGCCACGACCCCGGCGGCCAGGTCTCGGGCCGCCCCTCGACCGGGGGCAGGGGCTCGGTGGGGGCCGCGCTGCCCTGACAGCCCAGGGTGAGGGGCTGACCCAGGGGCCGGAGCTGGCCCTCGAGCACCAGCCGCTCACCGCCCGTGTCGATCTCGTCCAGGGCCCGTTGGAGGCCGTCTCGGGGCACCCAGCCCCGGTCCACCAGCACCTGCGGGCCGCCCTCGACCTGGAAGGGCTGGACGACGCCGTATCCGACGGTCTGGAACTCCTGGCGTCCCGCCATGAGGACCGGGGGCGCCACGAAGCGGCCCTCGAGGGCGACCTTGCGGTACAGGAGCGGGTCGAGGGCGCCCCCCAGGTCCCGGCCCACCACCACCGGTGCATCGAGGCCGTCCAGGATCTCCTGACGGAAGGCCTCCTTCTCCTGGTAGCGGCCGAGCTGCCAGGCCCCGAGGGCGCCGGTCAGGCCCACCCCGAAGATCATGAACGCCGTGGGAATCCACCCCGGGCTGAAGCGCACGCGCACCTCCGGTCACGGGGCGTAAGGCCTCGGGCGCCCGATGGCACCGCCCTGCCACCGCGCGCGGCGCGGCCCGTCAGCGCTCGGCCGGATCGGCGGGGACCTCCCGCTTCCGGCGGCTCACCGGTCCGGTGATCTCGACGCCGATGGCGACGCCGAAGCGGGGGGACACCCGGCCCGCCACCCACGCCGCGCCGGCCTCCAGGTCCAGGGTGGGCCCGACCCAGCGACTGGGGCGGTACTTGAGGGTGCCGCCCAGGCGCGCCCCCACGCCCAGCTCGCCCGCCGCCCACTCGGGTCCCGCCAGGACCCGCCAGCGGTAGCCCACCACCAGCAGATCCACGGTGCGCCGGATCTCGAGGGAGGGGGCCAGCCGGGGGACGTCGCCCAGGACGTCGGCCCGGAAGGCGACCCCGATCCCCACGCTGCGGCCCAGGATGAAGCCGCGATCGTAGTTCCCCCACCACCACCCGGCCGAGGTCCGGACCCCCAGGCTGGGCTCGAAGGGGTGGCCGCCGAGCCCGAGGCCGGGGTGGACGTCGAACCACAGGCCTCGCTGGTCGGTGGTCTGGGCCCACGCCACCCCGGGGATCAGGGTGAGCAGGAGGAGGGCGAGGATGCGCATGGGCGGAGGGTAGTCCCTGCAGGCGCCCCGGGCGAGCCGACGCCGGGGACGCAGGGTAGGGGACCGGCCGACCCGGAGGTCCCATGTCGTCCGATCCGCTCATCGTCCGCGCCCTGCGCGGGGAGCCCGTGGAGCGGCCGCCGGTCTGGTTCATGCGCCAGGCTGGGCGCTACATGGCCGAGTACCGGGAGCTCCGGTCACGGGTGAGCTTCCTGGAGCTGTGCGGCGATCCCGACCTGGCCTGCCAAGTGACCCTGCAGCCCGTAAAGGCCTTCCGGCTCGATGCCGCCATCGTGTTCAGCGACATCCTCCCGGTCCTCGAGGCCATCGGGCGTGAGATCGTCTTCGAGAAGGGGAAGGGCCCCCGGGTGCCCGAGCCGGTGCGCTCCGCCGCCGACGCCCGGACCCTCCGGCGGCCCGATGTGGCCGACGCGCTGCCCGTCGTCCCCGAGACCCTCCGTCGATTCCGGCGCCTGCGCCCCGACCTGCCCATCCTGGGCTTCGCGGGCGCCCCCTTCACCCTGCTCTGCTACCTGGTCCAGGGCGGCGGGAGCCGGAACTGGGAGCACGTCAAGGCGCTGCTGTGGTCCGATCCGGACACCGCCCGCCGCATCCTGGACCTGCTGGCCGATGTGGTGGGCGACTACCTCCAGTCCCAGGTCGACGCCGGCGCGGCGGCGGTCCAGATCTTCGACACCTGGGCCGGGATCCTCTCGCCCGAGGACTGGGGTCGGTGGGCCCTGCCGGCGGTGCAGCGGGCCCTGGGCCGGGTCTCGGGGGCCCCTCGCATCCACTACACCAAGGACAACGCCCCCTTCCTGGACCGTCTGCACGAGACCGGCGCCGACGCCTTCGGCATCGACTGGCGGGTGGATCTGGCCCGGGCCCGGCAGGTCCTGGGCGATGTGCCCCTCCAGGGCAACCTGGATCCGGTGGCCCTCTACGCGCCCCCCGACGAGATCCGCCGTCGGGTGCGCCGGATCTGCGCCGCCGCCGGGCCGCGCAACCACATCTTCAACCTGGGTCACGGGGTGCTGCCCACCACCCCCATCGAGGGTGTCGAGGCCATGATCGACGAGGTCCACCAGGTCCGGTACGACATCTGATCGCCCGGCTGGGGCCTACTCGGGTGGGGTGGGGCCCACCCGCGGCGCATCCAGCCACACCGGCCCGGTGATGGCCCACGCCTCGAGGGACGGGTCGGTGGACCAGGCCGCCAGGGCCACCCAGGTGGCGTGGAGCGGGACGGTCACGGCGGCGGGGACCGCGTCGGGCGGCCAGGCGTGGACCACCACCCCGTCCACCACCACCCCGACCCGGTCGGCGTCGCCGGGATCGGCCACCGACGGTCGGACCGTGTGGGCCGACAGGGCCAGGCCGTTCCGACGGCGCGGGGCCACGTCCCCGGGGATGGCCCCGCCCACCTCGAGCCATAGATCGGGCCCGCTGCCGGCGCTGGTGCGACCACGCTGGAGGGCCGCGTCCACGTCCACCGCTGCGGGCAGTGCCAGGTCCGGCACCGCCACCCGGGTCACCGGCCCCACCGGCGGGAGCACCCGCCCCGCGTCGAGCCAGTCGAACCACGCCCCCCAGGCCCCGCTCCCCGGGCCCTCGGGCCCTGGGTCCGAGAGGGCCACCAGGGTCGGGGGTGGGAGCACGCTCCGCGGAGGACCGAGGCCGTCCAGGCCCTCCACCGGGACCACCACCGTGCGCCGGTCGGCGCCCGCGGCGGCGAGGGCGTCCCCGAGCGGGAGTGCATCGACGATGGGCGCGCCGTGACCGGTGCGGGAGGGGGGGGCGCCCAGCGGCCACACCACCAGCGGCGTCCCGTCGGCAGCGACCACCCGGGTGCCGCGACGCCAGGCCGGTGTCCCCTCGGGCAGGCGGTCTGGCGCACCGGCCACGTCGAGCGCGGGGGCGAGCACCACGAACCCGAGGCCCCGGGCGCCCGCCTGCAGGACGGCGTCTGCATCGGTGCCGCCGAAGTCCCAGGAGCGATCGGCCGGGCCCTGCCAGGCGATGGGCAGCCGTGGGGAGGGGTCCCCCACGACGTCGAGGAAGAGATCCGCCACGTCGCCGGCGGGGGCCTCGACCGCCACCGGCCCCCCAGCCTCCTCGACCTCGAGGACGGCGGGGCCCGGGCCCGTGGGCACGGTGCCCCCGCCCGCCGGGAGGAGGAGGGTGCCCGCGCCCGCGCTGCCGGTCCATCGCACCGCGAGGGGGTGGCCACGTCCGGTCCAGGCGGGCACCACCAGGATCCCGCCCTCGGGCCCCACGCCGAGCTCGGCGGCCCGATCCACCGGCACCGGCGGTCGCAGCGCGTGGCCCTCCCGCACGGCCTGGAGCCGGTCCACCCCGGGGGGCAGGCGGAGATCCACGGCCCCGTCCAGCACCCGCACCTCGGCCACCACCGCGCCCTCCGCGCCCCACAGCCGGAGCGCATCCGCGTCCAGATCCTCCAGCCTCACCCGCCGACCCCCGGGGTGGGTGCGGGCCAGGGCCTCGTCGGAGGCCGCCACGAGCAGCCGGTCGGCCCCGTCGATGCGCACGGCGCCCCCCAGGTCCACGAAGCTCCCCTCGGCGGCGATGGTCACCCCGTCCACCACGAGCCGCCCGTCCTCCAGGCGTCGGCGGCCCCGGGGGTGCACCAGGAAGCCGGTGGCCCCCTCGGCCAGGAGCCAGGGGCCGTCGGGGGCGAGGGACCAGCGGATCTCGGCCGGGGCCCCCTCGTCGACGGGGGGCAGGCCGGGGAGACCGGCCACCGTGCCTGTGAGGACCACCCCGTCGGCATCGAGATGCCAGTCGGTCACATCGAGCCAGCCGCCGTCCACCAGGGGCACGATCTCGTGGAAGCGATCCCGGAACCCCCACGGCGACACGTCCACCACCGTCCCGCCGGACGCCCCGGCCACCGACAGGGCGCCCTGGGGGTGGCGCACCACCGCGCGCAGCCACGGGCTCGCGAGCCAGGCATCGCCGCGCTGGCCCTCGCCCTGCCCCGGCACGTCTTCCGGGCAGCGGATGGGCCGCGCGGTCGGGCCCTCGGGGCGGAGCCCGCAGGCCGATGCGCCGTCCGGTCCCCAGGTGGGCCCTGGCTGACAGCCCGCCAGGACCAGGGCCACCACGAGCGGAAGGGGCGCCCGGCGCGTCCTCAGGGGGCCAGCTCCTCGAACTTGAGCGAGGTGGGCACCAGGGTGACCGTCTCGGCGAAGCTCTCGGGCACGTCGCCGGTCATGAGCTCCCAGGTCCGGGTCTCGCCCGGCTTCATGGGCTCGGTCTTCTCGGGCTCCACCGGGACGGCGAAGCGGCTGGACACCACGGGCCACTTGCCCTCCCCCACCACCTTGCCCTCGGCGTCGCGGTAGCGCGCGGTGATCTGGAGGTAGGTGAGGGTCCGATCCGTGTTGTTGGTGATGTCGGCGGTGAAGAGCCAGCCGTTCTTGGGGCCCTCGGGGTCCTCGGCCAGGTTGACCCGCTCCGCCTTCGGCTCGCCGAGACCGATCTGGTCCTTGTGGGCGGCGGCCTCCCGCCGCTTGCGGGCCTTGCGGACCTTCTTGGCGTCGAACTGGGAGTATTCCTCGAGGTAGCGGTCCCAGCCCTCGGGGGTGTGGGTCTCCTCGGCCCACGCCCACAGGTACTGCTCCCGCTGTTCATAGGCCTTCTCCCGGTAGATCCCCTTGGGGAACCGCTCCAGGTAGGCGTCGTAGGCGGCGAGGGACTGCTCCTTCTGCGCCTTCTCGAACATCAGGGTCTCGAGGCGGCCCCGGGCCTCGATGGCGTAGTTCGAGTCCGGATGCTCGGCCAGGTAGGCCTCGTAGGCCTCGATGGTGTCTTCCTTGCGGACCTGCGGGAAGGGGTCGCAGGCGCCGAGGGCCAGGATGGCGAGCAGGGCGGCGGGGGCGAAGCGCATGGGTCCTCCGGGCGACCCGCAGGGTAGCAGCCCCGCCCCGCGCCGTCCCGGGGCGGGCTCAGGCGTCGTCGGGCCCCACCATGGTCCACGGATCCAGGAGGCGGTCGATCTCGTCGTCGGGCAGCACCCCTTCGGCCTTGGCCACCTCGCGGACGTTGCGCCCGGTCTTGAAGGCCAGCTTGGCCAGGCGGGCCGCCTCGTCGTAGCCGATGGCCGGCGCGAGGGAGGTGCAGATCGACAGGTTCCGCTCGACGCTGGCCTCGGCGATCTCCTCGTTGGCCACGATGCCGTCCACGCAGCGCGTGGCGAAGGTGGCGCAGCCGTTGGCCAGCAGGCGGACCGACTCGAGGAAGCTGTACGCCATCATGGGCATGTAGACGTTCAGCTCGAAGGCGCCGTTCATCCCCCCGATGGTGATGGCCTGGTGGTTGCCCATCACCCGGGCGCAGACCTGGGTGAGCATCTCGGACATGACCGGGTTGACCTTGCCGGGCATGATGGAGCTCCCCGGCTGGGTGGCCGGGAGGGCGATCTCGTACAGGCCGGTGCGGGGACCGCTGCCCAGCCACCGGATGTCATTGGCCACCTTGGTGAGGCTGGCGGCGAGGGTGTTGAGCTGGCCGTGGGCCTCGACCACGCCGTCCCGGGCGGCCTGGGCCTCGAAGTGGTCGGGCGCCTCGACGAAGGGCAGGCCGGTGTGGTGGACGATGACCGCGATGGCCCGCCCGGGCATGGCCTGGGGCCGGTTGAGGCCGGTGCCCACCGCCGTCCCGCCCAGGGCCAGCTCCAGGAGGGCGTCCCGGGCGGCCTCGACCCGCTGGATCCCCTTGCGGACCTGGGTGGCGTAGCCACCGAACTCCTGCCCCAGGGTGACGGGGGTGGCGTCCATCAGGTGGGTGCGGCCCGACTTGATGATCCGGGCGAAGGCCTCGGCCCGGGCCTCGAGCGAGGCGGCCAGGGTGCGCAGGGCCGGCAGCAGATCCTCGTGGAGCGCCGTGGCGCAGGCGATGTGGAAGGCGGTGGGGATGACGTCGTTGCTGGACTGGCCCATGTTGACGTGGTCGTTGGGGTGGACCTCCTTGCTGCCCACCGCCCCGCCGAGGATCTGGATGGCCCGGTTCGCCACCACCTCGTTGGTGTTCATGTTCGACGAGGTCCCGGAGCCGGTCTGGTAGATGTCCACCACGAACTGCGCGTCGTGAGATCCCTCCATGACCTCGGTGGCCGCGTCCCGGATGGCCCCGAAGAGGCGATCGTCGAGGCGCCCCAGGTCGTGGTTGGCGGTGGCGCAGGCCAGCTTCACGAGGCCCAGCGCCCGGATGAAGCGACGGGGGAAGCGCTGGCCGCTGATGGGGAAGTTCTCGACCGCGCGCTGGGTCTGGGCGCCGTACAGGGCGTCGGCCGGGACCTCCATCTCGCCGAGGGAGTCACGCTCGATGCGGGTGCTCATGGGGACCTCCGTTCAGGGAGGGCCGGCACCGGGCCGGCCCGCGGGACGGAGGCGTAGCACGCAGGAAGGGGGCGACCACCGCGGCTCCGGGGTGGGCGCGACCCCCGCCGATCAGCCCACGGTCTCGCGGAACTGGTGGGCCCGGGCCGTGATGTTGGACCAGAACTGGGACCAGGGCCCCACGCCCATCAGGTCCCCGCCGAAGTAGTTGGGCGGCTTGACGGGAGGGTACTGGTCCGAGAGGGGGAGGACGGTGAGCTCGATGCGGCGCTCCTCGACCCGCTTGCGGTGGTCCTCGAGGGTGCGCACCGCGCCATCCACGATCTCGTAGAAGGTGTCGAGACGGTCCGAGAGCTCCTGCCGGCCCACCAGGTTCACCATGGCGTCGACCCAGTCACCCGCCATCAGGTTCAGGTAGTTCCGGAACGAGAGGTAGGAGCGGTTCATCATCTCGCGCGCGATGGCCCACTCCTCGGCCGTGACCTCGTCCTTGGCGCGGAGGAGCGCCTGGAGGCGGTCGAGGCGATGGTCGGTGACCGCGGCGCCGGTCCGGAAGACCAGCACCACGTTGTCCGTGCCCTCCATCGAGGCGTGGCCGGCGTGCCACTTGATCTTCCGCTCGTGGCGGTCCATGTACTTCTGGATGCCGTCCGAGATGGCCCGCTCCTCCTCGTAGGTGCCGATCTGATCGGGCTTGAGGGTGAGGTCGGGGATGGGCTCGGTGGTCTTGTCGCTGGGCACCGAACGAGGGATGTTCAGCTTGTCGAAGAACTCGGCGGTCCGAGCGTGGTCGGCGTCGTCGATGACCGACTGGACGGTGCTGCCGAACTCGTCCTCGGAGCGGGCCGAGGCACGGACGAGGCTCGCGATGGTCGCGACCTTGGACATGGAGGCTCCTGGGTGGAGGGGGGCCCCGGGGCGGCGCGTGGTGGGAGCGCGTCCGGAGGGCGCGCGTGGCGGCGATCCGCCCGGTCCGCCCGCTGACGGCCCGGGGTCGTAATGCCTCCCCGCGGTTGCATCAACACCACGCCGGACGGTAGGGGCCCGGCGCACGGAGGTCCCCATGAGCCCGCGAATCCTGGCCCTCGCGGGGGTCCTGCTCCTGGCGGCGTCGGCCCACGCCGACGACACGGACACGGACACCGACATCCCCGTCGACACGGGCGACCCGGGGGATACGGGCCCCCCGCCGGACACCACCGGGGAGCGCACCGCCGCGGATCTGGCCGACGAGGAGGGCGGCACCGACTGCGCCACCCTGTCGGCGGGCCCCACCGGCCTGGCCCTGCTGTCCGTGCTGGCCGTGGCCGCGCGGCGACGTCGGGCCTGACCGGGGGATCTCCCCGCGCCCACCGCCCGGGTGGTCGACCGCCGGCCGCCTACTGCACGTTGTAGTTGATGATGCCGTCAACGATGATGCAGTCGAGGGGCTTGGGCAGCGGACCCACCGTCTTGTCCGTGTCCAGGTTCTTCAGGTTGGGGTCCGTCCGGGCCATGCAGGGGATGGCCACCGCCTTGGCGACCGTCTCGGCGGCCTTCCGCATGGCGTACTGCTTGACCGGCTTCGTGTCGTTGAGCATGGCCGAGGGGATGCCGCCGGACAGGTCGAGCTTGTTGAACTCGCCCTTGTAGTCGGCGGCGAAGAAGCGGATGAGCCGGGCCTGGACCCAGAACGCCCCGGTCTCGGCATCCGGGAGGCCCCGGGCGCCCGGGCCCACGGTCTTGCCCAGCGCCTTGATCAGCTCCTCCACATTGTCCGAGGAGCGGGGGTCCACCGACTCGCGCTCCTCGCCGTTGTAGAGACAGACGATGTCCTGCGTGTTGTCGGTCTGCCGCCCGTGGATCCGCCCCCAGTCCTCGGGCGGGTCGAAGGTCCGCAGGGTGCCGGCGGTGTTGCTGAGGGCCTTGGCCTTCTCCTCGTCGCTGGCGGCGCCGTAGGTGGGGAAGGTCATGGCGGCGTCGATGCTCACGTTGGGCACGTCCAGGTTGGTGGCCTGGCGCCAGGTCATGGCCATGGGCCCGCGCCCGCAGGCCTCCTCGCCGATGGAGTCGGACTCGATGAAGGTCCACTCCTTGCCGCGGGTGAGGGGGCTCTCGATGGCGGCGGTGTAGGCCATGACCCGGACGAGGGCCGGGGGCCAGCCCGCCGCCTCCATGGCCTTCTTCACGCGCACGAAGTCGCTGTTCGTGCTGCTGTAGACCCAGCGCAGGGCCTCCATCCGCTTCTCGTTCTTGTACAGGTTGGAGAGCTCGTCTCGCACCGCCACGAGGAAGTCCTGGTCGGTGGCGAGGGAGCGGACCCACTCCTCGTCGCGGGCGCCGCCCTCGCCGAGGACCCGGGCGATGTAGATGTCGAGCTGCGGCGAGTCGTCGCCCTCGCCCATGCCCGAGGCGGCGAGCTGGTCATTGCAGGTGTCGAGCTTCTTCTGGCTCGTGGCGGCCTGGTTGGCGGCGCTGCAGGCCAGGATGCCCACCCCGCCGGCGAAGGCCCAGCCCACCAGCATGGCCGCCCCGCTGATGATGTACCGGGGCCGGAAGATGGCGCCGGTCTTGACGAAGGTGCCCCAGCGCTGGATCTCGCGCCCGGCATAGGTGGTGACGAAGGTGGCGATGCCCTGCCGCTTGATCTCGGCCAGCAGGCTGCCGCCCGACAGGCGCTTCTTGGCCTGGTCGAACTGGCTCTCCTTGGTCTTCGCCTCCTGCTGCTGCATGACCTGGAGGACGTAGAACCTGGGTCCCTCGGGGCTCACCAGCGAGAAGGCGTCGGCGCTGTAGGGGTCGCTGGCGCCCTGGATGGCGATGGGGCTGTTGACCTGCTTCGCGCTGCCGCCCTGGCGGTAGACGAAGACGCCGGCCGTCCGCTCGACGGGCGCGACGATGAAGCTGCCGTCGCCCTGGCTGATGAGCTTGACGTGGTCGGGCAGGACGCCGAGGTTCTCCGGCAGCACGATGTCGTTCGTGTCCGGGTTCGAGCCGAGGCGGATCTCCATGCCCGGGAAGGGGCCGAAGCGGGTGCCGCCGAACTCGGGGGCCAGTTCGAGGAAGGTCTCGGTGAGCGCCATGGTGTCTCTCCGGAAGGGGGCGACGCTAGCACGCGAGCCCCGCCTCCGGCAGGGGCCGCGCGCCGATCCGCACCGCGTGGTCCCCGCCCGCTCGGGGGCATCGGGGCCTCCTCGCGCGGGCGGGCGCGAGGCCGTCCCCTCCCGTCCTGACCCTCAAGGTAGAGTGCCGCCCTCACCTCGGACGGGGCCCGGCGATGAACATCATCCTCATCCCGCACAACTTCACCCGGCACGTGGCCGTCGCCTTCTACACGGGCGCCGTGCCGCTGCTCATCTGGTGGTTCGTGCTCACCTGGCGGGTGGCCCTCGGGCCCACCCTGTTCGAGGCCGGGCTCCTCTACATCCCCCAGATCGAGGGGGTCATCCTGTTCACGCTGATGGCGGGCGGCATCGCGGCCGTCCACATCTCGGCCGAGGGCGGGCTGCGCCGGCGGGCCATCGCCTGGAAGATCCTCCTGCCTCTCCTGGCCTTCCTGCTCACGGCCCTGTTCACGGCCATCCTGGTCTTCGCCACCGAGCTCGTCACCCCGCTGCTCGTCGGGGTCTTCAGCGCGCCCCTCGGCGAGGTGGTCGCCGATCCCTCCACCGTCACCCTGCGCTTCCGCCTGGCCGAGTGGATCCTGGCCGGCACCGTCGTCGGGGTGGTGACGCTCCTCATCCGGACGGCCTGGGGCTACGTCGGCTTCGCCGCTCCCTACATCCCCGACAGCATCTCCGCCTTCGTGGAGCTGCCGGCCGATCCCCCCAAGGTCGGGCTGGCCTCGGTCTTCGACCACCTGCTGGCCGGGACCGGCAGCGCCATGGTGGGCGCGGCGGTGTGGCAGCTCCTGGGCCACGTCATCATCGGCGACCTCTATCTGGCCTCCGCCCTGGGCTTCACCACCTGGGGCTTCCTGTTCGGCCTCCTCGCCTGGGGCGTCCCCTCGGACCTCTATGCCGGCTGGATCCGGGTCCTCTCGTCCCACCGCTTCGGGCACCGCATCCCCATCGACGCCCCCGAGGGCGGCACGGTCGAGCGGGTGATGGGGCACTACCCCCGGGGCCTGGACCTGTGGGTGGGCGCGGAGCACGGCGTGGCCGAGCTGCACACCTCCTTCGTCGCCGATGGCCAGGGCGGCTACTTCGTCCGGGGCCTCTCCCAGCAGCCCGTGGCCCTCAAGCGGGCTCTTGAGTCCATCGACCTGGCCTACGAGCCCAGCTCGCCCGTCCCCCTCGAGACCGACCTCCGCATGGAGGACCGCATCCTGGTAGGCCCCAAGGGGCAACAGACCATCGTGGAGTTCATCATGCTGCCGAAGGAGGAGCGGTGAGCGTCCTGTTCCGTGGCCTGGCCGTCGCGGTCCTGGCCCTCGCCGGCTGCGCCGACAGCAGCGAGCGCACCACCCCGGTCCCGGTCGAGGGCAGCACCTACCGTGTGAGCCCGCCGACCGTCGTGGACGGCAGCGACCTGACCATCGACATCATGCACGACCGTCGTCGGTGCAAGCAGGTCTTCACCAACCCCGACAAGTTCGACGAGCGCTTCTTCGACAACCACGACGAGCGGATCGAAGGCTGCGTCCCCACGGTGGACCGCGCGAGCGGTCAGGTCCAGCTCTCCTTCCGCCTCGCCGCGCCCGACAACCGCAACCGACAGCTCATGCTGCCCCTCGAGAAGGACCACATCCGGGTCCGGCACCAGGGGCGGGACGTGCCGAGCTTCGAGTTCCAGCCCTACGACCCCACGCGGGCCGGTCAGCTCTTCCTGGTCCTGGTCGACCACTCGGCCTCCATGCGCATCGAGGACGACGAGGGCGTGAGCCGCATGCAGCGGGTGCAGAACGCCCTGTGGGCCAACCGCTCGACCTTCATCAACGACGACGCGGCGGTGGCCCTGTATCGGTTCACCCACAAGGTCGAGGGGATCAGCGGCGAGCACTTCAGCGAGGTCACCCCCACCACCGACCATGCCGCCTTCCAGAGCCAGCTCTCGGGGCTCGGGCGGACCACCGGCTGGACCCACCTCTACGATGCCGTCGCCAAGGCGGTGGGGCCCATCATCGACCGGGACACGGCCGTCACCCAGTTCCTCAAGCTCCAGGACATGCAGCCCACGGTCGTGCTGCTGACCGACGGCTTCAACAACGAGAAGCCCGCCGATCGCTGCGGCACCAACGCCTCTCGCCTCGCCGACACGCTCCAGGTCATCAAGACGGCCCGCCGGAAGGAGCCGAGCAAGCGACCCACCGTCTACACCGTCGGCTTCGGCATCGGCTTCCGGCCCGGATGGGCGCCCAAGGAGGACGACATCGCCGTGACCCCGAGCAAGCTCTGCGGGCAGTTCGCCGATGACCGCATCGACGGCGGGCTGGACAAGGCTCGGATCGACAATGTGAGCCTCAAGTGGCTCGCCAAGGTCGGCGGCGGCCTCGGCTTCATCAAGTCGGACCACCGCGAGCTCGAGAAGGTCTTCAGCGAGACCGCGCCGGAACGCTACACCTGGTACCGCGTCAAGTATCGGGTCGACCCCTTCTACCATCGCAGCAAGTTCAACTCGAGCATCGTCATCACCCAGTTCGCGTCGGCCCGGGCCTCGGTGGACTTCCACCCGAGCGCCTGGCTCGATGCGCCCACGGGTACCCTCCCCGAAGGCGAGGAGCGCTGGGTGGAGCCGGGTGACATCCGACGGGCCACCGTCCTGACGGTGCCCCTCCTCGGCGGCTTCGTCCTGCTCACCTTCCTCGGGCCGGCCCTGTTCAACGGGCGCCGCGCCCTGTTCCGACGGGCGCGGCGGTCCTCCCGGAAGAAGAAGGGCTGAGCCCCCGTCGACCGGGAGGGGAGGTGCCCCGACACCTCGGCCAGTACGCGATCATCTCCGAGCTCGGGGCCGGGGCGTTCGGGACCGTGTACCTGGCCGAGGGGGAGGTGCCCCTCGGCGGTGGCCGCACCGAGCACCGTCGTGTGGCGATCAAGCAGCTCATCGACCCGGCCGACCACAAGGCCCGCGCCGCCCTCCAGCGTGAGTTCGAGCTCATGGATCGGGTCCGCCACCACAGCCTGGTGCGGGTCTTCGAGTTCCTGGCCGACGAGGACGCGGTGGTCATGGAGGTGGTCCGAGGCGCCACCCTCGACGATGTCCTCCTCGACCTGCTCGACGCCGACGAGGGCATGCCCTTCGGGGCGGTGCTCGACATGGGCATGGAGCTCGCCGACTGCCTCTACCAGGCCTACAGCACCCCCGGGCCCGACGGCAGCCCCCTCAAGCTGGTCCACCGCGATCTGAAGCCCGAGAACGTGATGCTCACCCCGAGCGGCGAGGTGAAGCTGCTGGACTTCGGCCTCGCCCGGGCCCGACGACGCGGCCAGGGCCGGGACCGGGGGATCCTGGGCACGCCGCTGTACATGGCCCCCGAGCAAGCCCGCGGCCAGCACGTGGACCACCGCACCGACCTCTTCGCCCTGGGCCTCATCCTGTTCGAGGCCCTCATGGGGCGCTCCGCCTACGACGTGGACGAGTCCCGGGAGGATGCCGAGGAGGAGGTCATGGAGCGGATCGAGGAGGGGGAGCTGGGCGAGGAGGTGGCCGAGATGGAGGCCCTGTGGCCCGACGTGGGCCCGATCGTCGGGGCATGCCTCGCCGCCGATCCCAGGGACCGCCCGCCCGACGGCCACGCGGTCATGGTGGAGCTACAGCGCCTGCAACGACGGGCCCGGGGTGTCTCGCTCGAACTTTTCTGCCAGACTTTCTTCTCCGAGGTGCGGCCGCTCTCGCCGGAGCCGGCCCCCGCCGCCCCCACGGGCCCCCGTGCCCGCGGTCGCCACGCCCCCGACAGTCGGACGGAACCCATGGGAAACAACAAGCCCCCTCGCCCCGGTGGTCCCCCTCGGCCCGGCGGCGGTCCGCCCCGACCGGGTAGCGGCCCGCCCCGCCCCGGGGCTCCCCCTCGCGGTCCCGCGCGGGGCGCCGGTCCTCCCGGTCCTCCCGGTCCTCCCGGTCCCCCTGGCGGGGGCCCGCCCCGTCCCGGTGGGGGCCCGCCCCGTCCCGGTGGGGGCCCGCCCC